>JAZQRF010000225.1:0-31952 GCA_045629485.1 Pelobium sp.
AAACACCTGCAATCTTCTACTTCCCTGCTATTTGAAGTATTCAGCGAATATGAAAAAGACAACTTATTGGTGAGGCAAGCTTATAATGAAGCTTTGGCTTTCCAGTTAGAGGAATTCAGGCTGAGGGCCGCCCTGCAAAGAATCCAGCAGCAAACGATCATCCTAAAAGAGACTGCCAACCCAAGTCCATTTGCCTTCCCGATTATGGTAGACAGGTTGAGGGAAAAAATGTCTACAGAAACGATTGAAGAAAGGGTAGCTAAGATGGTAGCAAGGATTGAGAAGTAAATCACTCCAACTCAACCGCAAATAAGTGTTATTTTACAGGAACTTCGTTGTATCACAAGGCAACAAAGTCAGGTCCTATCAACTAGAAACCGCTTTCAAACCAACTATAGAACCAATTAACGTAGTGATAAAAAACACTCTCCAGAAAGTAGCAGGCTCATTAAAAATGAATATTCCAACCAGTACAGTACCAACTGCACCAACACCTGTCCAAACTGCGTAGGCAGTGCCAATAGGTAAGGTTTTAGTGGCTAAATAAAGCAGGTACATACTTACAGAAAGACAAAAGAAGAAGCCAACAAACCAAAAGGTTGCTGTGCTGCCTGTAGTCTCTTTGGCTTTCCCCAGGCAGGAAGCAAAGCCTACTTCAAATAATCCTGCAATAATTAATAATATCCAGTTCATAATTGCTGTTTTTGCAAAGAAGAGAATTTTTACCGAAATATTTTCAAACGAAATAATAAAACAAAACACATCCCTACAAATAAAGGCTGCCTCAAATTAATGAAACAGCCTTTAATGTCTTACAAAGATCTTTACTTCTTCGCTACTTTAGGATTCGCGATAAAATCCGTCATGATTTTTAATGTTTCATTCTGTATAAAGTCGTAAGGTTCTTCCTTAGCAGGTTTTTCTTCGTCCTTTTTAAGTGGCGGTAAGCCACGGCTCAGCCTGCGCTCGTTTTCTTTCTCGAAGTTCAGTTTCTCCTGCTCGTCTCGTTTCTTTTTAAGAGCTTCTTCGTCTAAGGGAACAGATTTCTCTAAATCTCTTTTCTTAAATTCTGCTATATCTTCCAATAGAAACTTGTAGTCTTTACTGTTTTTCATTCGGGCATTGTGATTTGCTCTTAAAAAAGCGATAGTATTGGATAAATCCGCTATTTTGGTATAATCGCTACTTTTAATCTCATCCCAGGGCAAGGCAGATGGCTCAGCGCTCTCGCCATATTTATCAGCCGGGAAAATAGCCGGGAATTCTATATCAGGGGTTACTCCTTTATGTTGAGTTGAACTTCCGCTGATACGGTAAAATTTACCTGTTGTCAGGTTAATTTGCCCGCCTTTATCTCCCAATGCAGAATTTACACGCTGCATAGGTATAGCAGATTGTACCGTACCTTTTCCGTAAGAAGTATTTCCCACCACGATGCCGCGTCCATAATCTTGTATCGCACCGGCAAAGATTTCTGAAGCAGAAGCACTAAACCTATCGATAATTACTCCCAGGGGTCCATCCCATGCAATGGCTGGATTTTCATCCCTGTCTACTTCAATACGGTTCCTGGTATCTCTTACCTGGACAACAGGACCGGTTGAGATAAACAAACCAGTTAATTCTATGGCTTCCATTAGAGAACCTCCACCGTTGGTTCTTAAATCTATAATTACTGCATCAACATTTTCTTTTTTAAGTGAATCTAATAATAGCTTTACGTCTCTGGTAGTAGATTTATAATTGGGATCACGAGCCTGCATAGCAGCCCAGTCTGCATAAAAAGCCGGGATTTCTATGATGCCATATTTATAAGTTTTACCATCTTTCACTTCAGTCTTTATGGTTTTCTTAGCCGACTGATCTTCAAGAATGATCTTCTCCCTTACCATAGAAACAATTTTTGGAGTTGCCGATAAGTCCTGACCTTTAGATAATATCTTTAAGCGAACCACGGTTCCTTTTTTCCCTCTTATTAAAGCAATGGCATTGTCTAATCTCCATCCCACCACATCTACAAATTCGCCGTCTTTGCCTTGGGCTACTGCAATGATCTTGTCGTCTATTTTAAGCTGCTTACTCTTATCTGCCGGCCCGCCGGTTACCACGCTTTTTATGGTTACAAATTCGTTTTCTGAAGATAAGGTTGCGCCAATGCCCTCGAGCGAACGTGACATATCAATATTAAAATTGGCAGCGTTAGCCGGATTGAAATAATTGGTATGAGGGTCTACTGATTCTGTAAATGAGGACATGATTAACTGGAAAGCATCCTGACTATTAATTTTTGCTGATTGAGTAATTAAGCTCTCATATCGCTTCTTCAAATCTGCCCTGATGGTAGAATCGGTCTTTTTAGCCAGCTTCAGATTCAGGTAATCATATTTAACTTTATTTGTCCAGGATTTATCGCTCTCTGCCTGATCTTTAAACCATGGTAATTTCTCACGGTTGTAGACGTACTCTTCCTTTTTAGAAAAGTCTAACGGTTTCGACAACACATCAATAGAGAATTTCATACGGTCGTTGTACCTTTTCTGATAAACGTTAAACATATAAAATGGCGCAGACAGGTCTCCTACTTTCAGGTCATCATCAAAACTATTGCGGAACTCTTTAAACTCATTAATATCAGAGGCTAAAAAATAGCTGCGATTGGGATCTAACCTTTCAAGGTAATTATCGTAAATCACCTCGCTCAAAGAATCGTTAAGCTTTACTTTTTTATAGTTATAGTTGGTGATCAGTTCTGCAATCTCTTTGGTAATTAAAGATTGTTGCTCATCGGGTTTTAAATTATTAGACCCAGAGACATCCTGCTCTACCCGGGGAGTAGCAGTACATGCGATGGCGACAGCAAGAAGTGATACGGATAAAAATCTTTTAAGCATATGTTTTACTTTTTCAAACTCTAAAAAAGAGGTATTCATTACAACGTATTAATTTGGAAAATAATGTCTTAAATCTAAACAAAAAACTAAGAAGAAAATTTGCTGAAAGCAGGTTTCAGCCAATTTTATATTTATTTACAATTATATGAAACTATGCCATAAAAACAAGGATAGCTTACAAACATTTATTTTCATAAACTTGTTTTGATTTAAATATTGAATGGCCGAATATTAAACATCTCAAGAATTAAATACTAAATAATTTAGCTTTTGTATTATCTTTATCCATTGAAGATAATACCCAAAAAAACCCGACAATATTTTGGCAACATACGATCCTTTAGCAGAAAGAATGCGTCCGAAAACGCTGGACGAATATACCGGCCAAAAACATTTAGTTGGCGAAGGTGCCGTATTGCGTAAAGCGATAGAGAATGGCAATATTCCCAGTATGATTTTTTGGGGCCCACCGGGAGTTGGGAAAACCACCCTTGCTTTTATTATTTCTCAAACTCAAGACAGGCCATTCTTCTCTTTAAGTGCTATTAATTCTGGCGTGAAGGATGTGAGAGATGTAATTGATAAGGCAAAGATGTATAAAAAAGCCGGTCATCCCATTCCTGTTTTATTTATTGATGAGATTCACCGTTTCTCTAAATCCCAACAAGATTCTTTACTGGGAGCTGTGGAGAAAGGATTTGTCACACTCATTGGCGCTACTACAGAAAACCCTTCTTTTGAAGTCATCTCGGCCTTGCTATCGCGATGCCAGGTTTATATTTTAAAAAGCCTGGAAGAGGCAGATCTTTTAGGTTTACTAAAAAGAGCTACTGAAACAGACGAAATCCTAAAAGAAAAAGAAATTGTACTGGAAGAAACAGAAGCTTTGCTAAGGCTCTCCGGCGGAGACGGAAGAAAATTACTGAATATTTTTGAGTTGCTGATTAATGCAACAGACAGCAATAAAATCATCATCAATAACCAGTATGTTCTAGACAATGTGCAGCAGAACATGGCTTTGTATGATAAAGCCGGCGAACAGCATTACGACATCATTTCTGCTTTTATCAAATCTATCCGTGGAAGCGATCCAAATGCGGCTGTTTACTGGCTGGCCAGGATGATAGAAGGCGGTGAAGATCCTTCCTTTATTGCCAGAAGACTGCTGATCCTGGCTTCAGAAGATATTGGCAATGCCAATCCAAATGCATTATTACTGGCAAACAATTGTTTCCAGGCAGTAAATATTATTGGTTTCCCCGAGTCCCGGATCATACTTTCACAAACAGTTACCTACCTTGCATCATCTGCCAAAAGCAATGCCTCCTATGAAGCCATTAACAAAGCACAGCAACTGGTTAAACAAACCGGCGATTTACCGGTACCGCTACATCTTAGAAATGCCCCTACCAAACTGATGAAAAATATTGGCTATGGTGAAGAATACAAATACGCACATGCTTACGATGGCAATTTTGTAGACCAGGAATTTTTTCCGGATAAAATAAGTAAGACTAAGTTATATGATCCGCAGAATAACCCCGCAGAATCTAAAATAAGGGAACGTTTAAGAAGTTTGTGGAGTAAGAGATATAGGTATTAGGCTTTAAAGCTGGATCCTAAAAAAAACGCAAAAGGAATAAAACTTAAAAGCGTTCAAACCACAAAGGACACAACTTAACCTCTTGTGCCCTTTGTAGTCTCTAATATTTGATAGCAGTACTAAACAAAAGCAACCAAAGCTTTTTCTATCCTGGATATGGTTTCTTCTTTGCCAATAGTTTGGGCAATTTCAAATACCTGCGGACCAAATTTACCGCCCACCAACATAATCCTGAAAGGTAGCATCACCTCTCCTACTTTTAAGTTATTCGTGGCAGCCAAAGCTTTAAAGTTCGCTTCTAATTCAGCACTTTCAAAAGATTCAGACTGTTGAATTTGTTGTATAAAAGCGTTAAAGAATGCGGTTTTCTCTTCTGTCCATTTTGGCTTAACGGCATCCAGGTCATATTCGGCTGGCGCTGTAAAGAAGAAAGCTGCCTGTTCATAAAAGTCAGGCAATAAAATGCACCTTTCTTTAACCAGATCAATTACTTTTAAAGCGTAAGCATCATCAGACACCTCAATTCCTCTATCTTCTAAAACTGGTTTTACGTAAGGCAGTAAATGTTCAGCAGAACCTCTTTTGATCCATTCTGCATTAAACCATTTGGCTTTCTCGTAATCGAATTTAGCACCACCTTTATGAATTCTTTCCAGAGAAAATTTCTCTATTAATTCTTCCAAAGAAAATAGCTCCTGGTCTGTACCATCGTTCCAGCCTAACATCGCAAGGAGGTTTAATAGTGCTTCAGGTAAAAATCCTACATCTTTAAAGCCTTCGGCAGTTTCTTTGGTAGCCTCGTCTCTCCAGTTAACAGCATAAACCGGAAATCCTAAACGTTGGCCATCACGCTTGCTGAGTTTCCCATGCCCGTCGGGCTTAAGAATTAATGGCAAATGCGCCCATTCAGGCATATCAGCCTCCCAGCCAAAATATCTCCATAATAAAATATGTACAGGTGATGACGACAACCACTCTTCCCCTCTAAAAGCATGAGTAATTTTCATCAGGTAGTCATCCACAACTACTGCCAGATGATAAGTAGGCATACCATCTGCTTTTAACAATACCTTATCGTCTACTTCGCTGCTAACAAAACTTACATGACCACGAATTAAATCGTTAAAATGAATATTTTCATCCTTAGGAATTTTAATTCTGATCACATGAGGTGTTCCTTCTTTTATTAGATTTTCTACTGCTTCATGCGGAATAGAAAGAGAATTCCTTAAATGCATACGAGTATTTTGGTCGTACCTGAAGTTCTCGATCACCTTTCTTTTGCTTTCCAGCTCCTCTGTTGTATCAAAAGCATAATAAGCAAAGCCCTTGCTTACCAGTTCTTCGGCATAGGCTCTATAGATACTTTTTCTTTCGCTCTGGCGATACGGACCATACTCACCTCCTATATGAGGGCCTTCATCCGGGTTTAAACCACACCACTTTAAACAGTTAAGGATATATTCCTCTGCACCTTCAACATAACGTCCCTGGTCTGTATCTTCTATCCTAAGAATAAAATCCCCATGATTTTGCTTTGCAAAAAGATAGTTAAATAAAATAGTGCGTACACCGCCAATATGTAAGCCTCCGGTGGGGCTTGGAGCAAATCTTACTCTTACTTTTTTTTCCATAGTATTCGATAAGAAGATCATGAGCAAAGGCACTCATAACTCTATGAAAACAAAGTTAAGCTTTAGCATTGGAGAATGATCAATTTAGCTTATAAAAATTGACACAAAAAGAGCCGATAAAATAGCAGCTTCTCTCTTTGGATATTAATTTAATGATGCATTAAACATGATCCCAAAGCGGTTGCTGTTTAGCTTCTCCTGTAATAACTGGCCTTTCTATAGGTAGTAGCACCCCTAACCTCCTATTGTTTTCTTTATTCAATAGCTTTTAAACCCAGACCCGCATCGCTACCCAATACATATTTCCCTTCAGTAAATACGGGTTGCCTAAAAGGATTATTAGAGGTAAGAAACGGCCCGTCTAAATCAGCAAAATCACACAATGGAGCCAATGCTGCCGCAGCCAGTGTGGCTATACTGGTTTCACTCATGCATCCTATCATTACTTTTAGATTGTTATCTTTTGCTTTCACAATCATCTGATGGGCTTCATACATCCCGGCAGATTTCATCAATTTTATATTGATGCCATGGTATATTCCTATACAATCTTCAATATCATTTAATCTTTGCACTGCTTCATCGCCAATAATAGGAACTGGACTATGTGCTGTTACCCATGCATTGCCGTCTTTATCTTCCTTTGCCATGGGTTGCTCTATCAATAAAACGCCTTGTTCTTTAAGCCACAAAGCCATATCCACACCTTCGTTTTTATCTCCCCAACCCTGGTTAGCATCTACATATAAGGGCAGATCAGATACTGAGCGTATGGTTTCTATCAAAAGCTTGTCCTCATCTCTTCCCAATTTAATTTTCAAGAGCCTGAAACCATAAGACAAAGCATCTTCCACTTTCTTAATGATCACAGCGGGCTTATCCATCCCGATAGTGTAAGTGGTTAGAGGCATTTTTTTTGAAGGATCGGTGCCAAAAAGCTTGTAACAGGGCTTGTTCTCAATTTTCCCGGTAAGATCATGCAGCGCAATATCTATAGCCGCTTTTATCGCAGGCATTCCTTTCTCTACGCCATCCAGGTATGACATGATCTCTCCCATTTTAAATGGATAATGAAAGGAAGAAAGATCTACTTTACGAAGAAATGAAGCTGCAGTATCAAAACTCTCTCCCATATATGGCACCATAGAGGCTTCTCCAAACCCTTTAAATCCACTATATTCCAGGGTTAATAATAAGACTGGTGTGCTTCTTCTGGTGAACCTTGCAATAGTAAAAGGAAATTTTAATTCAAGATTTAATGTTTGATAACTAATCTTCATGTACTTTCGTCTTATTGGTAAATATAAAAATTAAAGATTATCCATATATGAGGATGATAAATTATAAAAATCTAATTTTCTTTTCAGGATTGTTCATTTTATTGCTGCAGGCATGCAGCAGTGGAAAAAAGCTATTAGAGAAAGGAGCTTATGACCAGGCAGTTTACACTGCGGCCGAACGCCTGAAAAGCAATTCTACAAATCCTAAAGCCATTCAAACGCTAAGGGAGGCCTATGATTTAGCAATAGCCCAGCACCTGCAAAGAATTAATGAAGCGCAATTAATTACCACATCCTTTAAATGGGAAACGATTGTTAACGAGTACGTGGCTTTAAATAATCTGGCACAAACTATCCAGAACTGCCCTGCATGTATGCGGGTAATTCCATCCACAAAAAGATACATCACAGAATTGGATGATGCCCGGTATTTTGCTGCCGAAGACCGTTACCATGCCGGCAAGAAAACGCTGGCACTTGGCACACGAGAAGCTGCAAGAAATGCTTATGAGCATTTTGACCAGGCCAACCAGTTTTTTCCCGATTTTAAGGATGTGAAAAAATTATTGGATGATGCCTATTGGGCTGCCGTATTAAAAGTAGTGGTAGAACCAGTACAGGTAAACTCCAGGCTGTATAAATTAAGTAACGAGTATTTCCAGAACAAAATTTCTGAATTTATGCTACAATACGAAGACCGAAGTTTTATTAAATTTTATACTCCTGCAGAAGCGCAAAAATCTAAATTAAAAGCCCATCAAATTCTTTCCTTAAGTTTCGATGATTTTATTGTTGGCCAAACCTATGTAAAAGAAAAAGTGCAGGAAGTAAAAAGAGACAGTGTTAGAATTGGGTCGACAAGAGGCAATGAGCCTGTATACGGCACTGTAAAAGCGCAACTCATTACTTTTGAAAAAACCATCAGCTCTTCAGGCTTATTAGACCTCAGCATAAGAGATGCTGCAAGCGGGAAGCTCTTATCCCAGGAAAAAATGCCAGGTACTTTTATCTGGAAAGATGCATGGGGCACCTATAAAGGTGATGAGCGGGCTTTAACACGTGAAGAGCTTCTATTCTGTAATAGGAAAGAAAGTTTACCCCCTCCTCCGCAAACTTTATTCCTTGAGTTTACCAAGCCTATTTACAACCAGGTGGTCACTAAAATCAGGAATTTTTACAGCCGTTATTAAACAAGATGAGCTGACTGGATTATTTGGTACGATTTTCATATGCAATCATCAGTTATTTATAAATTTATCTATAGACCTTTTAATGATTTATAATCATCCCGGTTTTATATTACTTTAGCACAAAAATTATCATAACCTATGGAATGGATAACTAATCCTGAAATCTGGATATCTCTGTTTACACTAACTGTACTGGAAATAGTACTGGGGATAGACAATATTGTATTTATTTCTATCCTGGCAGGCAAGTTACCTGTAGAACAGCAAAAAAGAGCAAGGACAATTGGCCTCGCCCTGGCCTTAATTACGAGGGTTTTGTTACTGCTTTCTTTAAAATGGGTAATGTCTTTAACTGCTCCAATATTTAATGTTGGCGAGATTATAGGCTTAACCAGCGGCGACTGGTTCGAAAAACTGGCCATATCTGGCCGGGATTTAATACTAATTATCGGAGGTTTATTCCTGATTTATAAAAGCACCCATGAGATTCACCAAAAACTCGAAGGAGAAGAAGAAAATGCCACAATCAAAAAGGTACACTCTTTTTCGGGTGTGATTGTCCAGATCCTGATATTAGATATCGTTTTCTCTTTAGATTCGGTAATTACAGCAGTGGGTATGGCCGATGAAATTGGGGTGATGATTGCAGCCGTAATTATTGCTGTAATAGTGATGATGTTCTCTGCTGCCTCTATTTCTAATTTTGTAAACAACCACCCAACAGTAAAAATGCTTGCCCTGTCTTTCTTGTTATTGATAGGTGTTTCTTTACTGGCAGAAGGACTCGATCAGCATATTCCTAAAGGATACATTTATTTTGCAATGGCTTTCTCTGTTCTGGTAGAAGTTTTAAATTTGAAAACCAAATCAAAAACGCATCCTGTAGAACTCAGGCAGACTCCTGTTGAGAACAAAAAAATAGATTAAAGAACAAAAAATAGATAAGAGGCTATCGAAAATTCGATAGCCTTTTTTATTCCGTTAAAATGATTGCTAATAATTAAAGAGATAAGCATACGTTTTGTATTTTTAGTCTTTAAATCATGAAAAGAATGAATTCTTCTCCCAGATATATAAAGTTGGCTGTCCTCACAGGCATTTCACTTTTCGCTGTACTTACATTTTCTTTTAAAAACGATCTGTTCCAGGTCTCCAAGAACCTCGATATTTTCGCTTCTGTTTACAAAGAGCTCAATATTAATTATGTTGATGATGTGAACTCTTCGGGTTTAATAGAAACCGGTATCGATGCCATGCTTAATCAATTAGACCCTTACACAGAATTTGTACCTGAGTCTGAAATAGAAAATTACAAAATGAAATATGTAAGCACCCAATATGGTGGTATTGGTGCCGGAGTGATACATAGAGATGGAAAAGTATTAATTTCTGAACCATTTGAAGGTTATCCTGCACATCTTGCAGATATAAGAGCCGGAGATGAAATTCTATCAATTAATGGAATTTCTTTAAAATCTAAAAATAACGAAGAAGTTAGTTTATTACTAAAAGGGCCAAAAGAAACTCCTTTAACCATTAAAATTATAAGAGACGGAAAAACCTTAGAAAAAACGCTTAACAGAGCAGACATTAAACAACCTAACGTAAGTTATTCTGGTATGTTGGACAATCAGATTGCTTACATAAAACTTGATAAATTTCTTGAAAACTCAGCTCTGGAAGTTAAGGAGGCATTAACTACTTTAAAGAAACAAAACCCAACAGGATTAATCATCGACCTTCGTTTTAATGGTGGTGGAATTTTACAGGAAGCTGTTAAGATTGTAAATTTATTTGTTGGCAAAGATGTAGAAGTAGTTTCTCAAAAAGGCCGCAATCCAGAAAAAACCATTAACTATAAAACTTTTTTAGCTGCAACAGAACCTAACTTACCCCTAATCATTCTTATTAATGGCCGTTCGGCATCAGCATCAGAAATTGTGGCTGGCTCTTTACAGGATTTAGACCGGGCAATTGTAATAGGCCAAAGAAGTTTTGGTAAAGGTTTGGTTCAACAGACTTTTAATCTCCCATACAATACTCTTGTTAAAGTTACAGTTGCTAAATATTATACGCCCTCTGGCAGATGTATTCAATCTTTAGATTACACACATCGTTTAGAAGATGGTTCTGTAGAAAAAGTCTCGGATTCTTTAATTACAGAATACAAAACCAAAGGTGGAAGATCTGTTTATGATGGTAGCGGAATCTATCCGGATATTAATGTACCTCCTTATAAATACCATGAGCTTACACAAACCTTAGTTACTAAATACCATATGTTTGATTACGCTACGGAATTTAGAAAAAACACACCATCTATCACGAAACCATCAGAATTTAAATTATCAGAATCTGATTACTTAGACTTTATCAGTTTTTTAAGTAATAAAGACTTTAAGTATCAAACACCTACGGAAAGTATTATTGCCAACCTTAAAGAAGAAGCCGAAAAAGATAAAAAATCTGAAGAAATCTCTAAAGACATTGAGGCTTTAAAAATAAAGATAGAGAAATCTAAAACAAATGACCTTTTAACCTTTAAGCCTGAGATAAAAAGGCTTTTAGAAGCAGAAATTGTGCAACGCTATTATTTTGAAAAGGGAAGAATTGCTCACAGTTTTCAATATGACGAGGAGGTGAACAAAGCTTTAGATCTTTTTAAAAATAAACTGCAATACACTGCAGTTTTAAATGGAGTAGGCACTTTTAAAACGATTGGAAAACCAATTAAGGATTTATCTAGTATTAGATAATAATACTACCTTAATAATTAAGAAAAACATGTGGTTTGATAAATTATTATAATAAACTAAGCGCATTATCGAATTAATTTTATAAAAAATATCAAAGAGCACTCTAATTATAAAGTTAAGTCGCAATAAATGACACAGTTTAATGTATTTTTATTAAAAAGCTTTCATTTTATTTGATTTTTAAAAGATAAGTATCCTATATTTATGAAATATAACACTGATACCATTCAATACTATTTTGAATAATTTGATATGATCAAAGAATTTGCAGACGATACACTTTTAAAAAAATTTAAATCAGGTGATGAGTTTGCATTTAATTTGATTTTTAATCAGTATTCTAAACTTCTTTATTCTTCTGCTTATAACCTTTTTAGAAACAAACAAGCTTGTGAAGACATGGTTCAAGAGCTCTTTATTGAGCTTTGGGAAAAGAAAGAAACATTAAACATAAAATCTTTAAAATCTTATCTTTTTGTTTGCATTAGAAATAAAGCCTTGATGGCTATCAGATCCGGAAAAGTGACAATCACCACCGATGTTCTTATTGAATTATGCTCGAAATACGAAACAGATCATAATCTAATTGCCAAAGAGTTATCAGAAATTTTAAATGATTCAATTGATAAATTACCAAAAAAATGTCAAGCTGTTTTTAGATTAAGTAGGTTCGAAAACTTATCTAATAAAGAAATAGCAGACAAGCTTAATATCTCTATAAAAACTGTTGAAAATCAAATGACTATAGCTTTAAGTCGTTTAAAAAACTCCTCTATAGATTACCTCATTATTACCGCAGTTTTTAGCTCATTAATAAAACCTTAAAAAAAATTTAGGGGTCACCATCATTTTCTGCATCATACATATATAACCAACTTGACAGTCGTGAGAAAAAATTCACAATTAGAGAAATTATTGACAAAATATTTTGAGGATTTTCAAAAGATTAGCTATAAACACCATACTGATTTTACAGATTTTAACGCTGAAGAGTCTTTTTCAAAAATCCAATTAAGCATTAAAAAAGACAAAAAAATTATTCCTCTGTGGTTTAAAATAGCCGCCAGCGTGATTGTAGTTTGCGGAGCTGTTTTCTTATTCAATAACACATTAACTAGAGAGTCTTTAAATCTAATAGTTAAAACAACAGGCGTTGGAGATAAAAAAGAAATATTACTACCTGATGGTTCAAAAGTTTGGTTAAATGCACAATCTGAATTAAAATATGATCAA
The DNA here is from genome assembly GCA_045629485.1 of Pelobium sp. GTDB lineage: Bacteria > Bacteroidota > Bacteroidia > Sphingobacteriales > Sphingobacteriaceae > Pseudopedobacter. Next base: position 12,588 of record JAZQRF010000225.1, read on the forward strand.
AATTTCAATAAAAAAAATAGAGAAATTTCGTTAACTGGAGAGGCTTATTTTGAAGTTAAGAGGAATACAAATAAACCTTTTATCATTTGTTCACAAAACATAAGAACTACAGTTTTAGGAACGACTTTTAACATAAAAGCCTATGATAATGATAATGACATTGCTGTAAGTGTTGTTAATGGAAAAGTTGCTGTAGAAGAGAATAACACAAAATTAATATTAACAAAAAACCAGTTAGCATTATATGATAAAAACACACAAAAACTAGAGTTTAGTGCACTTTATGACGTCACTAATAATACTTCATGGAAAGATGGAAGGCTAAAATTTAATAGCGAACCATTAGATAAAGTGGCAAAAGTAATTCAACGAAATTTTGAAACTAATATTCATTTAAGTGATAAAGTTAAGGATTGTCTCATTTCTGCAGACTTTACTGATATGCCATTGAAAAAAATAATCAAGATAATAGAAGAAATTATTAACAGCAAAACCACTTTTAAAGACAACACTTATTATTTAACAGGTAGAGGATGTAACAATTAATAAGCAATAAAATATGACATAATAAGAAACCAACAAAAAAGCCCTACTCAAGTATGATGCAGGGCCTTAAAAATGCCGATTAATAAAATGCTGTCTGAGACCCGCGAAAATCAAAAGACAAGCATTTCCAATTATTAACATTTAAACTTTTAAAGTTATGAAAAAATCTCTATTTAATGATAGAGTACCATCTTATATATTTCAAATAATGAGATTCAGCACTTGGGTATATTTCACCATATGGTGTTTAAGCGCTACTGCTTGGGCTAATAACAGTTACGGGCAAAGGGCTGCCAATACTAACATTTCAATTAATTTAAAGAAAGTCTCATTACAAACGGCTTTACAAATACTTGTTTCAAAAGCAGGGATGAAATTAGCTTATGCTGATGATGTTTTAAAAAACAATCCTATAATAGACCTCAATATAAAAAATGAGGACTTATTAAGTTCTTTAGAACGTTTGGTATCTCCGTATAGTTTGAGTGTTACAGAAGTTGATGACGTAATTATTCTGAAAAAGGAGAAAAACATCATTACTAAAAACTTACAAGACCAAAAGAAAAAAGTAACGGGTACAGTTAAAGATTCTTTAGGGATTCCACTGATTGGTGTAGCAATTAAAATAAAGGACTCTCCTTCATTGGGAACAAGCACCGATATTAATGGAAACTTCATTATTAATGTGTCCGAAAACGCATCCCTTGTTTTTAATTATATTGGCTTCAGAGAAAAAACCGTTGCCGTAAGAAGCAAAAATAATATTGATGTTATACTACAACAAGCCGATTCTTTTTTAGAAGAAGTTACAGTTGTTGCGTATGGAACCCAAAAGAAAATAAGTTTAGTGGGCGCACAGGCAACGATTAAACCTGCAGAATTACAACTTCCTGTAAGAAATTTAACCAACTCTTTAGGTGGTAGAGTTGCAGGTATTGTTTCAGTTCAAAGAAGTGGCGAACCAGGAGGAGATAATGCTGACATTTATATCAGAGGTATCTCTACTTTTAGCAGCAGCAATAGTAAACCATTAGTTTTAGTTGATGGTGTGCCCAGAGACTTTTCTGATGTTGACCCCGAGGATGTAGCAAGCTTTTCAATTTTAAAAGATGCATCTGCTACTGCAATTTATGGTGTTAGAGGTGCAAATGGTGTTATTATAATAAATACAAAAACAGGAACACCAGGTAAACCAAAATTTAATGTTAGATATAATGAGTCGCTAACTCGTTTCACACAAGTTCCCGAATTTGTTGATGGAGTAACTTTTATGAATTTATCTAACGAAGCATTAACCAACAGAGGTAGTATCCCACGTTATGCAGAAGCAGACATAGAAACAACCCGCAATCAAACAGATCCAGAGTTATATCCTAATGTTGATTGGTTTGGCGCTCTATTTAATGATTATGGAGCGAACAGACGTGTTAACATGAATATTGATGGAGGTTCTGACAGGGCAAATTACTATGTTGCAACGAGCTATTTTGACGAAAAAGGTTTATATAAAACAGAAGAGCTTGCTAATTATGACTCTCAGGTTAAATACAAAAGATATAATTTAACATCAAATCTTACAGTTAAGCCTTCAAACACAACAACTATAAAGTTAGGTATTCAAGGGTATTTAGCTAATGTAAACTACCCTGGAAGTAATTCTAGTGACATTTTTAGAGGTGCATTTTACAATACACCAATTTCATCGCCATTAATGTATGAAGGTGGTATAGTTGCAGATAAAACTCTGGGGTCTGTACTTAACCCATATGCCCTTCTAACAAAAACAGGGTACGCAAATCAATGGAAAAACCAGCTGTTTTCTAATTTAAAAGTTACACAAGAATTAGATTTTATAACAAAAGGTTTATCGGCATCAGGAATGTTCTCATTTGATTCTTACAATCTGGTAAGTTTAAGAAGAACAAAAACGCCAGATACATGGAATGCTACAGGTAGAGATAGTGATGGAAATCTAATACTTCAACAAACAAATAGAGGTACAGAATATTTATCGTATTCTAGAACTAATACTGGCTCTAGAACAATTTATTCAGAGGCATCTTTAAATTACGCTAGATCTTTTGGAAATCATGATTTAGGTGCAATGTTACTTTATAACCAAAGTGACGAGATTAATACCCTAGCTGCAAATTTAGAATCTTCTTTACCATACAGATTTAGAGGTATTGCAGGACGTACAACTTATGGCTACAAAAATAAATACTTTGCCGAGTTAAACTTTGGTTACAACGGTTCAGAAAACTTTTTACCAGAAAAACGCTATGGTTTATTCCCTTCTATTGGTTTAGGTTGGATTATTTCTGAAGAAAACCTTTTTAAACCGCTAAAAGAAGTGGTACAAATGGCGAAATTTAGATTCTCTCATGGACTTGTTGGAAACAGTAATATTGGTGGTAGAAGATTCGCTTATTTAGGTACAGTTGCAGAATATGGCGGAGCATACCAATTTGGTGTTACACCTCAAGCTTATGGTGGTGTAGATATTGGAGAATATGGTGTAGACGTAACCTGGGAAACTTCTAAAAAAACCAACTTTGGTTTGGATTTATGGACCGTAAAAAATTCTTTGAATGTACAATTAGATGTATTTAAAGAATATAGAGACGGTATCTTCTTAAGAAGATCTTCTTTACCTGCATACGTTGGTATGAGAAACAATCCTTATGGAAACGTAGGAATTATAGAAAATAAAGGTATAGAAGGAACATTAACCTATAATGGCAAAATAGGCGAAGACTTAACTTTCCAACTATTAGGTAATTTCACTTTTAATAGAAACAAGATTGTTGAAGATGATCAACCAAATCCAGCATATCCTTGGTTAAACACTAAAAACAGAAAAGTAGGACAAAGATTTGGTTATATAGCTTTAGGCTTTTTTGAAAGTGAAGAAGATATTGCAAATAGCCCTTTCCATGTTGGAGATATTAGACCAGGAGATTTAAAATTTAAAGACTTAAATGGTGATGGTGTTATTAACACATATGATTACGCCCCAATTGGTTATGGTTCTGTACCAGAAATCATGTACGGTTTTGGTCTTACAGTAGGTTATAAAGCATTTACACTTTCTACCTTATTCCAAGGAGTTGGAAATATGGATATTTGGTTAAATGGAGAAGGTATAATACCATTCCAGGTTGGTCTTAGCAGAGGAAATATCTTCACAAATATAGATAACCGTTGGACTATTGAAAACCCATCGCAAGACGCATTGTATCCTCGTTTAAGCGTTGGTAATATAAATAGTAACTATACCACAAACTCTCATTGGATTCAAAACGGTAAATACTTAAGGTTAAAATCTCTACAATTATCATACAAAATCCCTAAACATTTAATAAAACGTTTTAATATTAAAAATGCTGATGTTTTCTTTTCTGGTGTAAACCTATTAACATTTAGCCCTTTTAAATTATGGGATCCTGAACTTGGAGATGGTGGTAGTGGTTACCCTGGTGGTGCAAACTATCCAAACCTTGCTACTTATAGTCTTGGCTTTAACATTAATTTTTAATCAGAAATTAATTAAGAAATAAAATGAACTGTATTAAAACTTTTTATATCCTTCTTTTGGCGCTAATATTTTCATCATGCCAAAAATACTTTCTGGATCAGGTACCAGATGATAGACTAACCATAGAACAAGTATTTAAAAGATTAGAAACTTCTGAAAGATACTTAGCAAATGTTTATTCTTACATAAGAGACGAAACTTATCTTACCAACGCTGCCCCATGGATTGGATTATCTGATGAAGGAGATGTAAGCTATGACCGTAGTAGTGACTATCAAACTTTCTTAATTAATATAGGAAACTGGAGCCCTGCATCTGGATATTATAATTCATACTTTACAGAATATTATAAAGGTATTCGTTCGGCAACTACTTACATCCAGAACATTGGTGGTAACCCACAAATGACTCCTAATGAAATTGTTGTTAGAATTGCAGAAGCAAGATTTGTTAGAGCATATTTATATTTCATGCTCTTAAGAACTTATGGTCCAATCACTATTCTTTATGATGATTTAATACCAGGAGATCTTCAAACAACAGACCCATTACTTTCGCTTCCAAGAAATTCATTTGATGAGTGTGTAGAATACATTAGCAACGAACTTGACATTGCTAGTTTAGATTTACCAGTACATTTTACGTTCCAATCGCCTGGTGAGCATGGTAGAGCAACAAGAATAGCCAGTATGGCTTTAAAAAGCAGGTTATTACTATATGCTGCCAGCCCACTTTTTAACGGAAATTCAGATTATGCTAATTTCAAAAACCCTGATGGAAAACCATTGGTTAATACACAATATGATGCTAATAAATGGAATCTTGCAGCAAAAGCAGCAAAAGATATTATAGATGTTGGAGTATTATCATTATATAAAAAATATGACGGTAATAACTATAAAGCATTAGAGTCTTATAGAGACGTTTTCTTAGACCCTTGGAACCCTGAATGGATATTTGCCAGAATTCAAAACAACATACTTGGCTGGCAAAGAGCTTCAACACCTAGATCGGTGGGCGGATACAGCAGTACAGGGCCACCACAATGGATGGTTGATTCTTATTTTATGGCTAACGGACATAAGCCTATTACAGGTTATAATAGCGACGGCTCACCAATCATTAATGCAGCCTCTAACTATACAGAGACTGGTTTTTCTACTGTTAAAGGTGTAGCAAATGTATCTAATATGTATGCTAACAGAGAACCCCGCTTTTATGCAAACGTAAATTATAATCGCGCTCCATGGATTAATAGAGCAACTACAATTATAGAAACCAATTTTTCAGGAGAATCTGGTGGATCAGCGTCATGGGATTATTCTAAAACAGGATATTTTAACCGTAAAAATGTAGCGCCTGCTTATGATCCTATACTCACTAATAATCCATCACGCCCTTATTTAATGATGCGTTATGCCGAGATAATTCTAAATTATGTAGAAGCTCTTTATGAGGTTGATTCTTCCCATCCAGATATTTTATTGTATCTGAATATGATTAGAGAAAGAGCCGGAATTGCAAAATATGGCAGCGCAATAAATGAAGTTCCTGTACCAACAGATTTAAGAGAGGCTATTCGCCACGAAAGAAAAATAGAATTAGCATTTGAGCATCACCGCTATTTTGATACCAGACGATGGAAAATTGCTGAACAAACAGACAATGGTAATTTCTGGGGAATGAATGTAACTAAGAACTTACCAGAATTCTACAAAAGAACCATTTTTGAAACAAGGGTTTTTAGAAAGAGTTTTTATTTGTTCCCTATCCCACAGACAGAAATTAATAAGAATAAAAATTTAGTACAAAACCCATACTGGTAATCTTAAATTATTGAACTAATGAAAATAAAAGCGATTTTTTATAGTGTTATAATGGCAGGAAGTTTACTTTCTGCCTGTAAATACGATACTAGTATTGATAACCCTCAGGCCTATGCCAGAATATTTATTCCACAAGCTGTTAACGGGCCTGTGGCTCAAATATTCTTAATGGCCGACACTTTAAATACAATATCTTTTGCTGCTGCTTATGGAGGTCCTGAGTATCCGGGCCAGGATATTAAGATAGATTTTAAAGTTGATAACTCTTTAATATCCGAGTTTAATGACGAGAATGGCACTAACTACGAGGCAATGCCTGTTAATAGTGTAATCGTAGAGAATGCTTCTGCAACTATCAAAAAAGGCCAATTAAATTCAGAATCTATAAAAATTAAAATTAAAACTAATGGTTCTTTAGAAGCATTTAAAAAATACCTTTTACCGGTAAGTATCGAAAACACCAACAGCGAAGTTAAAATTAATGATAATCTAAAAACCGCTTATTTTATTGTTGAAGGCCAAAAAGGAGGTATAAACCTTAAAATCATGTCTTTCGGTATCAAGAGTGGTACAACAGACATGCAGGCGGTAGCTGATATTGTAAAATTTCATAACCCTGATTTTTTATTTATCAGAGAATTAGATTCGGTAACGACCAGGGGTAATTTACAGGATTTCCCAAAAATATTATCAGAACTAACAGGCCTGGGCAATTATGTTTATTCTGCTGCCCAGGAGCTTCAGGGCGGTAAATATGGTGCTGCTGTATACTCTAGGTACCCTATAGAATTTTCTAAAAGGCTACAACTTTATGCCAATGTTACAGAGCAAGGCCCTCTTCCTCTGATAAGAGTTAAACTAAATGATACCAGGAAAGTTTACTTTGCAGGTACACACCTTAATTCAGGACCTGCAAGAAGAGATCTTCAGGTTACAGAACTATTGGGTCTTGTAAACAATGTTTATAACGATTATCCATTTATTTTATCCGGGAACATGAATGATAGGGCCATTTCTGGTACAGCCTATCAAAATCTAAGTTCTATTTTCGCCTTCCCATGTGTAACGTGTCCTTTAAATTTCCCTAAAGCTAGCCCTAGTTCTACTTCAGATATGACCATGTATACACTTGCTAGTAGTTTTCTTACCACAAACTATTCTTTGGGAACAACTTCAACAAGCGACCACTTGCCGTCTATTACCGAATTAAGGTTATTCACTAACTAAAAAATTAAAACATGAAAAAGCTAAATTTTATATTTTTATCCCTATTAATTGCAAGTAGTTCTTGTGGCAAAAGCAAAGAATTAGTTGTTACAAAACCAGAAGTAAAACCTCCAGCTGAAATTAAAGGTCCAATAGTAAAAGTAATGTCTTACAACATTCATATTGGTAACCCACCATCTAAAGCTTATAGCGTGAAAGATTTACCTGCCATAGCAAATGTTATAAATCTACATAAATCAGATTTTGTAGCATTAAGCGAGGTAGATAAGTTCACTACTAGATCAGGAAAAACTGTAGATCAAGCTGCTGAATTAGGTAGATTAACAGGAATGAATTATTTTTTCACCAAAGCAATGGATCATGATGGCGGAGAATATGGAGATGCAGTATTATCAAGATTACCTATTTTAGATAGTAAAAGATTTGTTTTATCTACAACTTCTTCAAGTTTTGAACCTCGTTCTTTAGCATTGATTTTGGTGGAAAAGGAGGGTAAAAGATTCTATTTTGGATCAACGCACTTTGATCATACCAATGAGGAAGATAATAGGTTATTACAGGCAAGAGAAGTGGTAAACATCATAAAAAATTTAGAATATCCAGTAATTTTAGCAGGTGATTGGAATTCTTTACCAACTTCAAATGCAATTAAAATACTAACCGAGGTACTTACACCTACATGTTTAGGAGACTGTCCATATACTTTTCCTCAAATTTACGCAGACAAAACATTAGACTATATAATGTACTCTCCGGCTAACAAGTTTAAAGCTCATAATCTTAAGATTATTAACGAAACTTATGCATCAGACCATTTACCATTAACTGCTGATATCGAATTAAAATAAATTATCATCAATAGCTATTCTATATTTTCTAAAAAAGAAATACAGGATAGCTATTGCCTAATTTATAATAAACGATAAAACACAATTAATTGATTATTAACATTTTAATTTAAAAATTATGAAAAAAAGTATTTTTACCTTATTTATTGTTATTTCGTTTTTTACTACAAAAGCTCAGGTTATTATTTCAGGTATGTTAGTAGATCCTCCTGGAGTTGATGTTACAGAGAATGAATCTTATGAATACATCCAGTTTATGGCTACAGAAGAAGTGAATTTCAGCCTAACACCTTATTCCGTAATTATTGGAGGCATAAGTGGACAAGTTCCAACTAATAAAGGCTGGGCTGCGGGTTTTACAGGTACAAATGGTACAACATACAATGATACTTACAAAATTAATTTAACTGAGGGTACAGTAGCCGCAGGAGAATTTTTTTATGTAGGAGGTACATCAAAAGTAATTAACGGAGTTGGTAGCCAATCTATGAGTGCCGCAAATTGGATTAAAAACATTAACTCTAATAACACTCCGGGAGATGATAATATTGGTAAAATAATGACTGAAGGCTTATTACCGGGCGGTTGGGCAAATGGTGCTGGCCTGGCAGTTTTTAATACTACTAATGTAACTCAAACTACTGTCCCTATTGATGCTGTATTTTGGGGAGGAAACATAGGAAGACTTAACCAAACTAGTACCAACGTTGGCTATTTAATTCCTGATAATGATCTCTATACACCCACTGCAGGTAAAACTACTTTTGGAACAGAAGGAAATAGAACTTATGTAACTTCTGATCCTGCAGTATCTGTATTTAAAAAATTTGGAGGGGTATACAATATGGCTAACCAAACTTGGGTTACTCCTAGAAGTGGTACAAATATAACTTTAACTAATACTTCTACCCTAGCAGATATTGAAACTGGAGCAGGCGTAACTGTACTTCCTGTTAAGCTAACATCTTTCAGCGCAAAAACAGTAAATACCAAAATTGAATTGAGCTGGACAACTGCTTCAGAGCAATCTAATTCTCATTTTGAAATTTTAAGATCTGATGATGGAATAACGTTTCATAAGATTGGCCAAATCAATGGCAAAGGAGATTCAAATACTAAAACCACTTACTCTTTTAACGACAATGCTCCGGCAAATGGCATTAACTACTATCAGTTAAACCAGGTTGATTTTAACGGAGAATCCGTTTCATCTACCGTGATTTCTGCTAACGCTAATTTTCAGAAACAGCAATTCAGTATAATTTCAACTGCCAATAATACTTTCACTGCTGCAGTGGATGCCTTAAAAAAAGGGAATGCGACCCTAAGAATAACTAACCTATCAGGACAAGTATTGCTGAATACTACCGTTTACCTTGAAAAAGGACATAACCAGTTTGACATTTCTACACCTTACTTAAGCACTGGCATTTATGTAGCGAGCATAACAACAGCAAATAAAGAAGGACAAAGTATCAAATTCAAAAAATAGCATAATCCAACCACCGAATGAACTTCAATATTCATTCGGTGGTTTTTACCATTAATTCGGCCTCCTGCCAATTAGGAAGACATTACATCTTCTCAATCATTAAGCATCTAATATTATACAAATGCGTGTTAACATTATTGCGTACATAAAAAAGGAATACATAATTAAATGAACAGAAGAAAATTTTTAAAAAGCAGCACTATTGCCTCTGCGGGTTTAACCATTCTGCCTACAGGATTATTATTTGCTAAAGATAAAGGAGTGGTAAGATTGGGTTTTATAGGCGTGGGATTAAGAGGACGCGTACATGTAAGAGAAGGACTACTCAGAGATGATGTGGAAATCGTAGCTATTTGCGACACGCAGGAAAGCTCCCTAAAATTATGCAGAGAACAATTTGTTAAAGCTGGCAAAAAACTACCCAAAGAATATACAGGCGGAGTGGATGCCTATAAAAAACTTTTGGACAGAAAAGATATAGATGGCGTAATTATATCTACTCCATGGGAATTTCATCACGCCCAATCTATTTACGCAATGCATGCTGGCAAATATGTTGGATGTGAAGTTATTGCCGGATTAACGGTTGAAGAGCATTGGGACATTGTGAACGTCTCAGAAAAAACAGGTATGCCTTATATGACACTTGAAAATGTGGCTTACAGAAGAGATGTACTTGCTGTTTTAAATATGGTCAGACAAAATGTTCTTGGAGAAATTGTTCATTTAGAAGGTGGTTATCAACATGATTTAAGAGATGTTTTATTTAATGATGGCAAACATTTTTATGGCCACGGAGTAGAGTTTGGACAAGAAAAATCTATTGCAGAAGCGCAGTGGCGTACACAATACAACATAGATCAGGACGGAGACTTATATCCTACACATGGTTTAGGCCCGGTAATGAATTATATTGATATCAATAGAGGAAACAGACTTACAAATATGGTTTCCTTCTCTTCTAAAGCAAGAGGACTAGCAGATTATGTACAAAAACAATCTCCTAACCATCCCAATTCTAAAATAAATTACAAGAACGGCGATGTTACTAAAACGCTAATTAATTGCGCTAACGGAGAAACCATAAGCATAACCCACGACACGCATTTACCAAGACCATACTCAATAGGTTTTAGGGTACAGGGAACCAATGGAATATGGATGGATGATGCAAAATCAATTCATGTAGAAGGCGTTTCTAAACCACATAAATATGACCCTATAGAAGACTGGGTTGCTAAATACGATCATCCTCTATGGAAAAAATATGAAAGTAAAGCGGAAGGTGCTGGCCATGGCGGTATAGATTGGTTCGTCTTAAATGCATTTGTTTTAGCAGTTAAGAAAAAAACACAAACCCCAATTGACGTTTATGATTCTGTAACCATGAGTGTTTTATTCCCACTCTCTACGCAATCTCTTCAGGAAGGAAATGCCTCTAAAGACATCCCTGATTTTACAAGAGGAAAATGGAAGAATAGAAAAAACACTTTTGCCCTGGACGATTCCGGATTATAAAATAAAACCAAATATATTATGATAAAAATGACAAAATTATTTGCCGTAGCTTCATTAGCATTATTGATGAACACTTCTGTAAGTGCTCAAAAAAATGCGACTACCACATTACCATTAATTCCAAAACCTTTAGAATTTAACATCGCTAAAGGCAGCTTTACTATAGATGAAAGTGTAAGCATAGTTTTGAAGTCAACAAGTCCAAATCTCATTCATGTTAGCAACTATTTAAAAAATACCCTTGCTGATGATTTTAACATCAAGCTTAGCGAAAATCAAACAAAAGGAAAAAAAGTTGTTTTCGAATTAGATTCACAAATCACAAATATTGAAGGATATATTCTAAAAGTAACTTCTAAAGAAATATCTATCAAATCAAGACGTCCTGAAGGAGCCTTTTTAGCCGTTCAAACGTTAAGACAATTATTCCCTTTAGATCAAAAAAATAAATTAGAAATCCCTGCAGTCCTTATAAAAGATGAACCTAAATTTTCACATCGTGGGGTAATGCTGGATGTTGCCAGATATTATTTTCCAATTCCTTTTATAAAAAAGTACATTGATGTTCTGGCTGCATATAAAATAAACAAATTTCATTTACACTTAACAGAAGATTCTGGCTGGAGAATAGAAATTAAAAAATACCCTAAATTACAAGAAGTTGGAGCTTGGAGAGACAGCACAATGCTTGGACATTGGAGTGATAAGCCTAAAAAATGGGATCGCACACGATATGGAGGCTTTTATACTCAGGATGAATTAAAAGATTTAGTTAAATATGCCGCAGAAAGATTTGTAACAATTATTCCTGAGGTAGATATGCCTGGACATATGCTGGCGGCTTTGGCTTCTTACCCGGAATTAGGTTGTAAAGAAAACGCAACTTATAATGTACAAACTACCTGGAATATTGAAAAAGACATCTTATGCCCTAAAGAAAACACTTTCAAATTTGTAGAAGATGTTTTATCCGAAGTAATGGAAATTTTCCCTTCAAAATATATTCATATTGGAGGCGATGAAGCACCAAAAGACAACTGGAAAAAATGTAATCATTGCCAAAACCTTATTAAAACTAAAGGTTTAAAAAACGAAGATGAGCTACAAAGCTATTTCATTCAAAGAGTACAAAAATTTGTAGAATCTAAAGGACGACAAATTATTGGTTGGGAAGAAATTGCTCATGGCGGCTTAGCTCCAAATGCTGTAGTTATGTCGTGGTTAGGAGAAAAATCTGCAAGAGAGGCTGCTCAACAAAAAAATGACGTCATCATGTCGTCAAACACTTATTTGTACCTGGATTATTATCAAACTCCAGATAAAAGAAATATAGAGCCCACAGCAATTGGTCATTATTTACCAATAGAAACTATATATGCTTATAATCCTATTCCCAAAGGCTTAACTAAAGAACAGGAAAAACACATTTTGGGTGTACAGGCACATGTATGGTCAGAATATATTTCTACGGGGCCACATGCAGAGTTTATGACTTTCCCCAGAGTTTTGGCATTGGCCGAAACAGCATGGCTTCCTAAAGAAGCTAAAGATTATACCGATTTCTATAGAAGACTAAAGTTAACCACTAAATTCCTCGATCAGAAAAAAGTTAATTATTCAAAATTCTTCTTAGATAACTATTAAAATTTAAACTCTTGCAGGGTTTACTTTGCCCTGCAAGAGTTTAAATTTTATTGTTAGACTCCATATCCCTTCCTCAATTATTATCTCTATAGCTACCAAATTATGCTCATTTTAATTAAGAAAATTAGTTTAATAACTGGTATTATCGGACTAACAATAATTATTGCGTGTTCTAAAAAAAATGTTCAATACGACAAGTCTGCTCCTATAGAAAAAGAAAAAACTATAAGAGACACCATCGGAAAAATAAGTACAACAATACCAATAACTCAAAATAGAGACGCTGCAACATACAGTTGGGCTACACGTCATTTAGAAGTACTAGAATTAAATAAAAAAAGAGCTCCAAAAATTGTTTTCATTGGTAATTCTATATTGCATTACTGGGGCGGCGAACCTACTGCCCCAATTACAAGGGGATTAGAGTCGTGGAACCTATATTTTAAGCCTTTAGAGGTAAGAAACTTAGGTTTTGGATTTGATAGAATTGAGAATGCTTTATGGCGAGTACACAATGGAGAGTTAGATGGTTATAATGCTTCACACATAATAATTTTATTAGGTACAAATAATCTATCTATTAATACAGATGACGAAATTATAGAGGGAATAGATTTTTTTGTTAAAGCCGTTAAAAGACATCAAACTACAGCAAAATTAGTGCTGATGGGTATTTTACCTCGCAGAAATTTTGAAAGTAGAATTATAGCTCTTAATAATAGAATAGCTACAATTGCCAATACGCTTCAAGTAGTATATGCTACACCTGGCGATCTATTTTTAGGGAACAATGGAAAAATTGATGAAACACTGTTCAGTGATGGCGTTCATCCGAATGCAGCTGGATATCGCTTACTCGCTCCTTTTATCAATAACTATCTTAATTAGTTATTTCAACAGTTTTTAGAGATAAATACACCACGATAGCATTGCTTACCTTAAGCATCCTTATTCCGCACTTACTAATTCCTTTTTCACGATTGTATTTAAGACAACAATCCCCTATATTTGCGTTCCGTAAATCAGTTTTAATACATAGAAATGAGAGTAATACAATATAGAGAAGCACTTCGTGAAGCAATGAACGAAGAAATGCGTAAGGACGACAAAATTTTCTTAATGGGCGAAGAAGTTGCTGAGTATAACGGTGCTTACAAAGTAAGTCAGGGTATGCTTGCAGAATTTGGCGCAAAAAGAATCATCGACACCCCTATTGCCGAATTAGGTTTCGCTGGTATCGCGGTTGGAGCAGCAATGAACGGCTTACGCCCGATTGTGGAGTTCATGACTTTTAACTTCTCTCTTGTTGCTATAGACCAGATCATCAATACTGCGGCTAAATCGCTTTCGATGTCTGGCGGACAAATTCCTGTTCCTATTGTTTTCCGTGGCCCTACTGGTAATGCCGGACAATTAGGAGCACAACACTCTCAAAATTTCGAAAACTGGTTTGCCAACTGTCCCGGATTAAAAGTGGTGGTTCCTTCCAACCCTTACGATGCAAAAGGCTTACTAAAAACTTCTATCCTTGATCCCGATCCTGTAATCTACATGGAATCTGAATTGATGTACGGAGACAAAGGCGAAGTTCCGGAAGAAGAATACTATATCGAAATAGGCAAAGCCAAAGTAACCAAAGAAGGTACTGACGTAACTATCGTTTCTTTTGGTAAAATGATGAGCAGGGTAGTTGAGCCTGCTATAGAAGCTTTAAATAAAGAAGGCATCAATGCAGAGGTAATCGATTTGAGAACAGTAAGACCAATCGATTTTGAAACTGTATTGGCTTCTGTAAGAAAAACAAACAGACTGGTAGTGGTAGAGGAAGCATGGCCATTGGCTTCTATCTCTTCTGAAATCGCTTTCCACGTACAAAAAAATGCATTTGATTACTTAGATGCTCCGGTATTAAGAGTAACCTGTGCCGATGTTCCTCTTCCTTACTCTCCTACGCTTATTGCTGCAAGTTTACCAAATGCAGACCGCGTAGTAAAAGCAGTAAAAGAGGTCATGTATATTAAGAAGTAATCTCCTGTAAGAATATAAAAAATCCTGAACTTTAAAGGTTCGGGATTTTTTTGTTTATGCCCATTTATTAAGAACAATGGTTTGCAGCTGCCCCTGTTAAAATAAACGGGATTGAAGCGGCAGCTCCCAATTTTTTCATTCGGACTATAGCGTAAAGCCCGGCTGGCGCATCAGCTGATTTACTGTTCCTGCTTTCTTATATTTCTTCATTTTTATTTTGCGCTCCTTATAGTTTTCGCCAAATTCGCAAACCAAATTAATTATCATGTCAGATCTTCACATACACATTGTTGCGCAGGAATTAGGGATAGGGAGCAAGCAGGTAGATGCAACGCTGAGCTTACTGGACGAAGGAGCTACCATACCATTTATTTCCAGGTACCGCAAAGAACTCACCGGCAGCTTAGACGAAGTACAGGTGGCCGCCCTAAGAGACCGCATACAGCAATTAAGAGAGCTCGACAAAAGAAGAGAGGCCATTCTTAAATCTATCGAAGAACAAGGCAAATTAACCGATGCCCTAAAATCTCAGATTCTTGCAGCAGAGAGCATGTCTGTATTGGAAGATATCTATTTACCTTACAAGCCTAAACGCAAAACCAAAGCATCCGTTGCCCGCGAAAAGGGACTGGAACCTTTGGCCCTGGATATATTAGCACAGGACAATAAAGACCCTGAAATTTATGCACAGGATTTTCTTGATGAAGAAAAAGGCGTAAAATCTTTAGCCGAAGCACTGCAGGGCGCCCGGGATATTATTGCCGAAACCATTGCCGAAAAGGCAGAAGCCAGGGCAAAAATGCGGGAACTGTTTTTAAACAAGGCAACTTTTAAATCGTCTGTATTTAAAGATAAAGAAGAAGAGGGCATAAAGTATAAAGATTACTTCGAATGGGAAGAACCCCTAAAAACAGCCCCTTCGCATAGGGTACTGGCCATCAGACGCGGAGAGAAAGAATTGATATTAAAACTGGATGTCCTCCCTCCGGAAGAAGATGCCATCGAACTTTTAGAAAAACAGTTTATCACCGCCCGCAATGCAAAATCTGCCCAGGTACAACAGGCTTTGGAAGATGGCTATAAAAGATTACTTAAACCGGGAATGGAAACCGAGATCAGGTTATTGTCTAAACAAAAAGCAGACGAAGAAGCCATTCGTGTTTTTGCAGAAAATGCCCGCCAGCTTTTGCTGGCAGCGCCCATGGGACAAAAGAATGTACTGGCGCTCGACCCTGGTTTCAGAACCGGCTGTAAAGTAGTTTGTTTAGACAGGCAGGGCAAATTACTCGAGAATGCCACCATCTATCCTTTTACAGGAGCAGGCAATTTAAAAGAGGCCGAACAAACTTTAGCTTTCCTGGTAAAGAAACACGAAGTAGAAGCCATAGCCATTGGCAACGGTACCGCAGGCCGGGAGACCGAAGAGTTTGTCCGCAAGCAGGGCTTCCAGAACGTAGAAATCGTGATGGTGAACGAAAGTGGGGCTTCCATCTACTCTGCATCTGAAGCTGCCAGGGAAGAATTCCCTGACCATGACATCACCGTAAGAGGGGCGGTTTCTATCGGTCGCCGATTGATGGATCCTTTGGCCGAACTTGTAAAAATCGATCCTAAATCTATTGGTGTGGGGCAATACCAGCATGATGTAGACCAAAATAAATTACAAACATCCTTAGACGATACGGTAATCAGCTGTGTAAACGCCGTAGGGGTAGAATTAAACACAGCCTCTAAACAGGTATTGTCTTATGTATCTGGTTTAGGACCGCAATTGGCCCAAAATATTGTAGAATACAGGAATACTCACGGTGCTTTTAAAAACCGCGAATCACTAAAGAAAGTGGCCCGTTTAGGAGATAAAGCATACGAGCAGGCTGCAGGTTTCTTAAGAATCAGGAATGCGAATAATCCATTAGATGCCAGCGCTGTTCACCCCGAACGGTACAAACTGGTTGAACAAATGGCCAAAGACCTGAGTTGCAAGGTAGAAGACCTCATGAAAAATGAGGCTTTAAGAAAGCAGCTCGATTTAAAGAATTATATTTCTGATGAAGTAGGCTTGCCCACTTTAAAGGATATCCTGGCCGAACTTTCCAAACCCGGCCGCGATCCCAGGGAGCAATTCGAATCTTTTGCTTTTGCTGATGGAGTAAATAAAATAGAGGACCTGAAAGTAGGGATGAAACTGCCGGGCATTGTGACCAACATCACCAATTTTGGTGCTTTTGTAGACATTGGTGTTCACCAGGATGGTTTAGTGCACCTGAGCCAGATGGCCGATAAGTTTATCCAGAATCCAAACGAGGTAGTTAAAGTGCAGCAAAGGGTAGAAGTAACAGTGACCGAAGTTGATGTTGCCCGTAAAAGAATTGCGCTATCTATGAAAGGCAATTCGCCCAAAAAAGCAGAAAGGCCCGCAGCAACAAAACCCGGTACCAGGCCTAATAATGAGCAGTTTAAAAAACCTGTTCATAAAAAAGAAGCAGAACCGGCAACAGATATGGCCGATAAGCTGAAAGCCCTTATGGGTAAGTTTAAGTAAACTAAAAGAGAGAGGCTAATGTCCTCTCTCTTTTGTTATTCATCCGTTTGCGGATGAGTAGGCCTTTGATCTTGTTTGGGTTCATTTGCGAGATCCTCAAACTGGGTTTGATCGTTACCGTTTTTTTCTTTGTAGGAGCCTTCGCCTTTGTCATCCAAATTCTCTTTCCTGCGCTCGTTCTCTTTGGCTGCTCTTTCTGCCTGCTCTTTCACCCTTTCATCTATATGATGCTGGTTAGGACCAGACTCCCATTGTTTTTCTGTATTTTCCATGGCTGAGATTATAATTTCGCTATAAGCGCTTCAAAATTCCTGCCACGTTATTTTAAGGTAATCTGCCTTTTAATGCTCTCTTCTAAAGAAATAAAAGTTTCTGTACGCTGTATTCCCGGAACCGCTTGTACCTGGTCGTTCAAAACCAGTCTTAAATGCGTGGTGTCTCTGCAAATGATTTTGGCAAACATAGAGTAGGCTCCTGTGCAGTAATGCAGCTCTACAATTTCTTTCACCTGTTTCAATTTCTCAACAGCATCGTGGTAGATAGATCCCTTCTCCAGGAAAATTCCCAGGAAGGCACAAATATCATAACCCACCTTTTGGGCATCGATGATCAGGTTAGACCCTTTAATAATGCCCATGTCCTGCATCTTCTTCATTCTTACATGTATGGTACCACCAGAAACAATCAATTCTTTGGCAATTTCGGTATAGGCTGTGGTCGCATCGTTCATTAAAATTGAAAGGATTTCAATATCCAGATTATCAATTTCTAAATTTGAGCGGGATTTATCAATCATGTTTTCCTTATTTATTAATCTCAAACAATATTAAATAAAAAAATAGTAAAAATTAAAATATTTTGTTGAAATATTTGCAACGTATTGATTTAGCCTTTACATTTGTATATACAATTCCTCCGAAGGGCAAGCCTAAGGATAAAGTTGAAAAAAATAAATATACTGTAGGGTGGTGAAATTGGCAGACACACCTCCTTGTCTCGGTGGCGAAGGTTTGGGAAATAGCAGCAATGTGAAATAACTACTTCGTGTAGGTTCGACTCCTACCCCTACAGCCCTTTCGTTTAATTTAGGTTTATAATTGGTTAGTTTAAGCTCCACTCTCCCCGTTTGGAGCTTAACTGTTTTATAACCTTTGGTTATGTGTAAAAACTAACTACTTTTCATTTCTAATCACTTCTTAATTTATAGAAATAATAAGCTTTAAAAGTTGGTTTGAGATCGCTTATGTTCCTAAAATTCATTATACAATTATTGAAATTGCGAGATTGTAGTAAAACCTCGCAATTTTATTTTATCCTCAACCAGCGTAAATGCTAACGCATCAACGTAACAAGAGCAACTACTATTTTATACTCTTATGCATCATGGGAATACAGCCATCATTTATGGCCTAAAATATAAATGTCTTCACCCGAAAATATCAAATAACAGCATTTTGCGGAGATTAGCAGACTTAATCTCCGCATGATATACGGAGATTATTTTGCTTTTGCGGAGATTAAATAGTATATTACCGCATAATTTGCGGAGATTAATGTATATACATCAACTAAAAGATTGGCCTGATTTCATTTGGAATAAAGATGAAATCTCTTATCTATTAAGCGGGGTCCGATATAAACAAGGGCGACTATTAGGCCGGATGGAAACATTAGGCTTCAGTCTGAAGGAAGAAGCTACACTGCAAACTTTAACTCAGGATGTATTGAAGTCCAGCGAAATTGAAGGTGAAATATTAGACGCAGATCAGGTACGCTCTTCTATCGCCAGAAGACTAGGAATGGAAATAGCCGGACTCATTCCTTCCGACCGCCATGTAGATGGTGTGGTTGAAATGATGCTGGATGCAACACAACGTTTTCAGTCAGCACTCACCATAGAGCGATTATTTGGCTGGCATGCTGCCCTTTTCCCAACCGGGCGAAGTGGCATGTATAAAATTCTTGTCGGAAACTGGCGAAACAATACCAAGGATGATCCAATGCAGGTTGTTTCAGGAGCAATGGGACGAGAAAAAGTTCATTACCAGGCACCGGATTCCGAACTCATTCCCAAAGAAATGGAAAAATTTGTCGACTGGTTTAATCATCAACTTGAAATCGATCCGGTATTAAAGGCAGCAATAGCACACTTGTGG
>JAZQRF010000226.1:0-15991 GCA_045629485.1 Pelobium sp.
GGTCATTAATAAAGCACCAAGAATGTAGGCTACTATTGCTCCTTCCGGACTTGCGTTCCAAATCCAGTAGATGCAGGCGGTATTCCAAATCAGGAATGTTAATCCCGATAAAAGAAAAACCTTTCTTCCCTTATTTTTTAAGTCAGAAACATGAATGTTTTCTATAGCCAGTAATAAAGGGAGAAAACCAATCAGTAACAGAGGTGAAGCAAATGGAAGCGGCGGCCATGCCAGCCAAAGGATAATTGCAGATATAAATGCGTAGAGGATATTTTTTTTCATTGTCAGATGTTACTTTTGGAAATGATTCCAATAATTTTGCGTGGTCTTTACGACTATCCCAAAATGCTGTTATAAGAGGTTTTATCAAGTTTATAGAAGATACTAAATGGCTCATTGCAGACATTCGTGTGTCTGCATAATCTGTAGATAATGTTTAACTCTCTGAATTTTATCAGGTTTATTCCAAACTCCAGTTCTTCCTGCCATCGCAATCTTCTTTATTAAGCTATTATTAAATTTCGTCTTCTGCCTGTTTATTTCAAAAGCAATTTACACTCCATTATATTTCTTTTTCCGATATTCAGGAACCCCGTCTTCATTGAGGGTTTCCGGATTTAAATTTCCTCCTAAACAAATTACGAATTCACCCTTTACTATATTGTCTGTAAAATAAGTTTTTACTTCCTGAAGTGTGCCTCTCACTGTTTCCTCATACATTTTGGTAAGTTCCCGCGATACAGAAACTGTACGCTCTTCTCCAAAATATTGAATAAACTCTTCCAGAGATTTCAGTAAACGATGCGGAGATTCATAAAATATCATAGTCCTTGATTCGTTTTGCAATTCCTTTAAACGAGTTTGCCTGCCTTTTTTAACGGGCAAAAATCCTTCAAAAACAAACCTGTCATTAGGCAAGCCAGAGTTGACCAAAGCAGGGACAAATGCCGTTGCTCCGGGCAGGCATTCTATAGCAATATCATTTTTTATGGCTTCGCGGGTTAGTAAATACCCAGGATCTGAGATTGCCGGTGTACCTGCATCAGATATTAAAGCAATATTCTGTCCCTCTTTCAGGAAACGGATGATCTCATTCACGGCCTTATGTTCGTTATGCTGATGATGCGAAAATAACTTTTTATCAATACCAAAATGTTTGAGCATCGGAGAGGAGTTCCTGGTGTCTTCCGCAAGGATAACATCAACTTCTTTGAGCACTTTTACAGCTCTAAAAGTCATATCATCGAGATTGCCTATGGGTGTTGGTACAAGAAAAAGTTTTCCGCTCATATTTTATCAGTTGCCTGCGTGAGTTCTTCGTTTAGTTTGGGCAAAAATCGTAAATCTTACATTGCTAATCGTAAATCCTTTTATCTTTGTCAAAAAAATCGAAAAATAATGCTGCAAGTTAGTTATATCCACGAAAATAAAGAGCAGGTGCTTGAACGTTTAAGTGTAAGAAATTTTAATCAGCCAGAGTTGGTAGAACAAATTATTTCTTTAGACGAGTTAAGAAGGTCTACTCAATCGCAGGGAGATGCCTTGCAGGCTGAAGCAAATGCGGCTGCCAGACAAATTGGCGAACTGATGAAAGCGGGTAAAAGAGACGAGGCTGATGCCATAAAAGCAAAAACTTCTGCAGCAAAAGACGAGATCAAAAGATTACAGGATGATTTGGCTGCTCTGGAGCATGAATTGCATCAAAAATTAGTGCAGTTGCCAAATTTACCGCATGCTTCTGTTCCAAAAGGTAAAACTCCGGAAGACAATGAAGTAGTATTGGTACACGGCGAAGCGCCTGCTTTATCAGAAAATGCTTTACCGCATTGGGAATTAGCAGCTAAATACAACTTAATAGATTTCGAATTAGGTGTGAAAATAACAGGTGCTGGTTTCCCGGTTTATAAAGGAAAAGGGGCAAAGTTGCAAAGAGCATTGATTAATTATTTCTTATCAAAAGCTGAAGATGCGGGTTATGAAGAGGTGATGTTGCCCTTATTGGTTAACGAAGCTTCTGGTTTCGGTACCGGGCAACTGCCAGATAAAGAAGGCCAGATGTATCACGTGGGTTTAGATAATTTGTTTTTAATCCCTACAGCCGAGGTGCCTATCACCAACCTTTACAGAGATGTAATCTTAAAAGAAGATCAGCTGCCAGTTAAAAATACCGGTTATACACCTTGTTTTAGAAGAGAGGCAGGTTCTTACGGTGCACATGTGAGAGGATTAAACCGCCTGCACCAATTTGATAAAGTAGAAATTGTTCAGGTGGTTCATCCCGATAAATCTTACGAGGTTTTAGAGCAAATGAGCTTACATGTACAAGAGCTGTTAAAAGAATTAGGTTTGCATTACCGTGTGCTTCGTCTTTGTGGCGGAGATATGGGCTTCACCTCTGCATTAACCTACGATATGGAAGTTTGGAGTGCCGCACAACAACGCTGGCTAGAAGTTTCTTCTGTATCTAACTTCGAAACTTACCAAACCAATCGTCTGAAATTAAGATTTAAAGGTAACGAAGGCAAACCTCAACTGGCACATACTTTAAACGGTAGCGCTTTGGCTTTACCAAGAATAGTGGCTTCTATATTAGAAAACAACCAAACCGAAGATGGAATTAAGATTCCGGAAGTATTGGTACCTTTTACTGGATTTGATTATATCAGATAAGATCGTTTACAATAATTTTGAAATAAAAAAACCTGCCTGATGTAATTTACGGCAGGTTTTTTTATTTCAAAAGCTGTGCTTTTTCATAAGCAAACTCTTGAATGAAAAGAAAGAACATTACTTTTTTTCTTTAAACAAGCAGGTATATAAATGCTCTTTTACCAAAGTTCCCATATCATTCATCTCTTTAAATTTATTAAGATTGTGATAAGCCGCCAATTCATTTCTTAGGGCGATGATCTTCTCTTCCGGTGCTAATATATCCCGGGACATCACAAAGAAAATTTCTTCCAGCCTGGTTTCAGCAAGTCTTACCCTGTGGCTAATTAAACTTCGTTCTTCCTGTTGGTATTGCAACATAGATTTTTCTTTCATATGGTCCATACCCATAAAAACGATGTTGTTGTTTTCTTTAAAAAAATGGGGAAGATATAACTTTAATTTTCCTTCATACGATTGCTGATCAAAATCTATGGCTCTGATACGGTATTGGTTGCCTTCGATATCTGGTGTAATATCAACCACATAGTTGTAAGAGCGCATATCTCCCAATAACCTTACAAAACACCGTTCATTAAATTTTACAAATTCCTTGCTGATGCGGGTTTTATTAAAAGAACTTTCTGTAGAAAAAGAATTTAAAAAAATGTCTCCAGGTAAGCCCGGGATGTGTTCTTCAATTAATGTATTATCGTCTGTTATATAATTAATCCGGTTTGGAGAAAGGATGTGTTCCAACTCTAATCCATATACTCTGGAAGCATCAGCAATTTTTACATAAAAGTGGTCGTAATTATCGTTTAGCCGATTGATAATTCTTACTCTAAAGGGCTTTGAATTACCAAAAGTACAGTAGTCTATCCTCGAAACCTGTAAATGATCCATTACTTCCAATCTCCCTGATGCATGCAGTAAGGCATAAATATATTTGAGGCCAGGGAATAGGTCTTTCATTTCAGACTCATCATAATATACGGTTTGCCACAACGTATCCACATTGTCTTTGTCTAATAAGGGCGTTGCCAGATTAAAACGAAGCATATCTGTATATAACACAGGAATCTTGATTTCTCTTTTATATTGAATAAGATATTTACGCAAAGCCGGGTTTACCGGATAATGTATTTTCTTTTTGGAAGGTACATCTTTACGTTCTGGAGATGGGTTCATAGCCAAATTTAAAATTTTAAATCATAAAAAAACCCTTCCGTAAAAGAAAGGGTTTGTAATATAAAAACGGGCTTTCGATATTATTTTATTTCGAAAACAGCGTTAATGGTATAATTCAATTTTATTTTTTTGAAATCAATCTCAGGCATCGCTGCATCAGCAGTTTCGGCTCTCATAGCCATTGTTTTGTACATTTGTGGTTGTACCGAATTCTCATTATTATAATCCTGGATAAGTAACACGCCGCCCAGTTTCTCACCTACTGCTTCTACCAAAGAAAGTGCTTTTTCTCTCGCATTTTTCAATGCTTTGATCTTTAGCTCTTTCTTGTAAGATTCTATCTGTGAGTGGGAGTAGTTTTCGATGTTGGTATAAGCTATCCCTTTAGGATCAACACTGGAGATAATCTGGTCAAGTTTGTTCAAATCTTTTACTTTAATCCTGTATTGTTTACTCGCTAAAAAATTAGCGTCTTTCTTTTTATCCCAGTAATTGGTATAGCTGGAAATATTGTTAATCATAAAATCCTCTTTGGGAATACCCGCTTTTATTACAGCGGCTTGTAATTGTTTCTCAAGTACATCGATGGTAACTTTCTTCTTGGCGTCTTTCAAGTATTCTTTTAGTGAAATACCTACATAAATTTCATCAGGAGTGATCTCCATTTCGGCACTACCGTTTACTTCCACCTTTTTACGAAGATCTGCAGATTGAGCAAAACCAGCGAAAGATGTACAGGCTATCAGGGCAACGATCATTAACTTTTTCATAATTTATATTGTTGTTTCATCTAAGATGTAATTTTCATACCAATTCCATAAACTCTTTTAAATTATTTTTTATTTTATGGAAAGATGCTAAACTTAACCAGGTATTTCCAGAAAAATTGTTTTTATAAAGATTTATAAAAACTGGTAACGAAAAGGTAAGGTTGGGGTAAGCAAGAGGTAATCCCACACTAAGGTAAATCAGCTGCTTAACGTCTTCGTTGTTTTATTTAGCTTAGCTAGCTTGTTTTGAAACCCAGGAAGACAATTTCCCTGGTATAATAAAAATCAGAATGACTTTTTATACCAGAGAAATAATACATTCCAAAATTGCTTAAGCAGTGTTTTTTAGGGAGTGAGGCCTAAAGGTATCTGTCCTTACATTTGCGTTCAATTCATGCAGGATTTGGTAAACACCAAAATTTGTGCGGTTTACGTATATAAAATGTTTGACACCACGGGCAGGTTTAAACTCCGGCATTTTAGAGATTTTTTCGCCATAAGCATACATCGCATTGATAAACCCAGGATCACTGAAATCGAACTCCCTGGTAAGGTAAGGTTTGCCAAATAGGGAGATCATTTCTTTATATGCCTGGTAATAAAATTCTACCTGCTGTGGATTATCTTTTGGCAAAATCATTTCCAGTTGCCTGAAAGCTTGCAGGGTTTTTTCCCTGTCGTTTAAAATTTCATTTGAGACTGTAGAAAAGAAAGGGTAGTAAAAATCATCAGGCAATTCTTTGATACAGCCGAAATCAATAATACCCAATTCTCCTTCCGGGGTGATCAGGAAATTTCCAGGATGCGGATCGGCATGAACGGCCCTTAATTCATGCTGCTGGAAATTGTAAAAATCCCACAGGGCCTGGCCAATCTGGTTTCTCAGTTCCTGCGTTGGGTTGGTAGCTAAAAATTCTTTCAGGTGCTTGCCCTCAATCCAATCCATGGTAATGATCCTGTTGCCGGAAAGTTCTGGATAGTATTTAGGAAAAACCACGTTTTGCACATCGGCGCAAGCCTTAGAAATTTCTATAGACCGTTTTACCTCCAACTCGTAATCGGTTTCTTCTATCAGCTTTTCTTCGACCTCTTTCATGTATACCTCAAGTTCCTTTTCGCTCATGCCAACCAGCCGGAAGGCGAAAGGTTTAATTAGCTTAAGATCTGATTTTATAGAACTGCCCACACCCGGGTACTGGATCTTTACAGCCAGTTTCCGGCCCTTTAATGTGGCCTCGTGAACCTGGCCAATAGACGCTGCATGGGTAGATTTAAGATTAAAGGAATCATAGATGTTGTCGGGAGTAACGCCGAAATGCTTTCTGAAGGTTTGAACAATCAATGGTCCGCTTAAGGGCGGTGCATTATATTGCGACAAAGAAAACTGATCTGAATAAGCCTTTGGGAGGATATTTTTATCCATACTCAGCATTTGAGCCACTTTTAAAGCACTTCCTTTCAGTTCGCTTAAAGAATTATAGATATCGGCTGCATTATCCTTGTTCAGTTCGTCTCGGTTAAGATCTGGATTGAAGAGCTTTTTAGAATAATGTTTAATATAATTGCCCCCCACCTTTAAGCCTGTGCCTACAAATTTTGCAGACCTGGCTACTTTGCCGGAAGGAATACTGTCTTGTTCTTTCATAGAATAAGTATCGGGTTAGCGTATCCAGTACCAAGAAATATGGGATACTAAATCTTGCGCTATTTAAAAGAGAAATTAAATCCAGCGTTCTGCGCCAGAAATTTCCCATAGTCGAGCAAATTGTCTATAGGTGAATGCTGAAAAAGATCGAAGGTAACGTTAATGCCTTTTTCTATTGCTTCATCCGTTTTTTCAAATCCTGCAGATTCATCTTTTATCCAAAAATTAAGTAAAAAAGAAAGTTGCAGCCAAAGGGCTTCGCTGTATTTATTGCTGATGAATTTACGCTCGGCTAATTCCTTAGTTTCTAAGCCTTCCGAGATGATTTCGTTCGCAAAGGCGGCAAAAAGCTGTTTAGATTCTTTTAAAGTTGATGGTGTACCCAAACCTTTTTTGAAACTAGCAAGGCTGTACATCGCAAAGCTCCTGCGGCTTTTCATAAATTCAAAGAAGCTATAGAAGAAAGACAAGGCTTTTTCTCGGGCAGAATATTGGCCCCACACTTCCTGTTGTTTAATTTCTTCAATGGTTTGTGTAAAGGCGTCGGTCCAAACATCGCTTTCTATAGCATCAAAAGACCCATAAAACTTATAAAATTCTTCTTCGGCCATTTTGTGTTTTTTAGCGAAGATGTATACCGATTTTGGTTTCTCTCCTTCTTTAAGCACATGCTCTACATAGGCCTTACGAATGATTTCTTTGCTTGCCATAATTATTCCTTTTATAAATTATTAAACGTAATAAGCACTCACTTAGTTTGTTGATGCTTTATCATTTTAAATGCTTCGATAAGCATGTCTCCTTAGGTTAAGGTCTGAAGATTAGGCAGGATATTGTACGTAATTATTATCGGTTTCGTGTAGTATGACGTATAGTTCCAATTCCGGGTCTATTTCTTTTCTCAGGATATCCCAAATCACCACGGCTATATTCTCAGCTGTAGGATTAAGGTTTTTAAACTCTTCTGTATCCAGATTCAGGTTCCTGTGGTCAAATTTATGAAGAACCTCTTTTTTAATCAGGTCCGAAAGTATTTTCATATCCATCACGTACCCAGTTCGCTCATTAGGATAGCCAACCACCTTCACCACCAGTTCATAATTATGGCCGTGGTAATTGGCATTGTTACATTTTCCAAATATTTTTTGGTTTTCTTCCTCAGTAAAAGCAGGACTGTTTAGCCGGTGTGCTGCGTTGAAATGCTCTTTCCTGAAGACTGCTATCTTGTTTTTCATGGTAATCGTTTCTGTTTTAGCAGGATATCAAGCGAAATGTTTTAAGCCTTCCTGTTTTTTTTAACAAATTTACTAAACCTAAGGGAGGCATTCTATCAGGAACATCTTTTAAATGTTGATTAGAGGTAAAAAAACCGGTACAACCTTGTTGAAATAGTAAATAATAGGCAAATTGCATGGCAATTGTAATCTTAGGTTTTCTTTTTATGAGCGGCAAGACAATATTAGTTTGGTTTAGGAATGATTTACGCATCCACGATAATGAAATATTGCTTGAGGCTACTTTAAAAGCCAGCCAAATTATCCCTGTATACATTTTCGATCCGCGATATTATACCAAAACAACTTTCGGTAATTTAAAAACAGGAAAATTCAGGGCAAAATTTACTTTGGAAAGCGTTGCGGATTTAAAATTATCTTTACAAAAACTCGGGGGAGACCTTTTAGTCCTGAGCGGTAAACCGGAGGAACTGCTGCCCCAATTGGTTAAAGAATACAAGGCTGATGAAGTGTACCACCACCGTGAAGTTGCTGCTGAAGAGACTGCGATTTCTTCTGCAGTAGAAGATGCACTCTGGAAAACTCAAATTAATTTAAAACATTTTATAGGGCATACCCTATACCATAAAGAAGACCTGCCTTTCCCGATTAAAGATATTCCTGATGTTTTTTCTAAATTCAGAAAGAAAACAGAAAGAGAAGGCCAGATCAGAACTGTTTTTGCCAGTCCTGATAAAATCGCGATTCCGGGTAATCTGCAGGTTTCAGAAGTACCCACCTTAGCAGATCTTGGATTTGAATCTTTTGAAGAAGACCCAAGGCGTGTAATTGATTTTAGGGGTGGAGAGTCTGCCGGTATGGAAAGGCTAAATGATTACCTGTGGCAATCTGACGGCTTAAACTCCAAGCAAAAGAAAAGCGGGTTAATTGGAGCCAATTATAGCTCTAAACTTTCTCCATGGCTTGCAGCCGGTTGTGTATCTCCGAGGAAAGTATATTGGGAAGTGAAAAAATACGAGAAAGAGAGAGGCAGCACCGAAGCTACGCAGGCATTAATTTTCGAATTGCTGTGGAGAGATTATTTTAGGTTCATGTTTAAAAAGCATGGTACCCAGTATTTTGTACAGGAAGAGCCAGGTACTTTAGCTCCTGGTACTTTCGCTCAGCAAAAAGAAGTATTTGAACTGTGGAAAAGTGGTAAGACGGGTCTTCCTTTTATAGATGCCAATATGAGGGAATTAAATCTTACCGGATTTATGAGCAGCCGGGGCAGACAAAATGTAGCTTCCTATCTTGTGAATGATTTGCAGGTAAACTGGACATGGGGGGCTGCCTATTTTGAAGAACAGCTGATTGATTATTCGCCTTCTACCAATTGGGGGAATTGGGCTTATGTGGCAGGTATCAGTACCGATCCAAAAGAAAACCGGCATTGTAATATTTTTAAGCAAGCTAAAGACAGCGATCCCAAAGCTGAATATGTGAAGATATGGCTACCCGAGCTATCAGATTTATCTCCGGATAAGTTGCTGTATATGAATGACATTTCGCTGCAAGATTAGGCTGTAAACATTTAGTCTCTTATCAACCCCTGTTCTTGGTATTGTTGTTTAATGTTTACGAAATGGCTCAAAGATTGCTCTTGTTCTAAGATCTGATCAACAAAAATAATATGAGACATTTCACTTTTTCTTTATTGATGGCAGTTACATTCCTGGCCTGTACCAATAATAACAAAACTACTATTGGATCAAGTTCAGATACGGGGCGAATTGCCAAATCAACAGGGAAACCTACTGCTGAGGCTACAGTAGACATCCCGGGTATAGAAAGGCTGGAAAGTAACAACCATATCAACCTTACCGCAAACGACAGGATGCAGTTTTCTGATACTCTTTTTAAGGTGAATGCAGGCGAAAAAGTAATGGTTAAATTAACCAATACAGGGAATATGCCAAAAGAATCTATGGGGCATAATTTTACTGTTCTTCAGCAGCATACAGATTTTGTTGCCTTTGCTACGGAGGCTATGAAAGCGAGAGATACAGAATATATTCCTGAGAAGATGAAGCCGGCAGTAATAGCGCATACCAAATTAGTGGGGCCTAAGGAATCAGATGAGATCAGTTTTATTTTACCTACAGCAGGTATTTACGATTTTCTTTGCACTTTTCCAGGACATTATGGTAGCATGCGGGGCAAAATTGTTGCAGAATAAGGCCAACTTGTTAGGGCTGCTTTTTTCTTCCAAATTAATTTTTCAGGAAATAAATAGCCAAAGCTGACAGTGTTTGTTAAGAAAAGAACAGCCTGTTAGCGATTAAACTTTGCTTTTTTAAAACAAGCTTGTTTATTTTTGGTTAGTTTTAAGCTATTGTAATATTAATAGTTAAATATTACAAGATTTAAGCTTTTAAATTAGTGGTTTCCAAACCTAATTTTTTACTTTTGCCTTTCTAATAGAAAACAAGCGAGATGGATAGTTTTTCATACCTAAGTAACGCAGATTCAGCATATATAGATTCGTTATACCAATCTTATAAACAAGATCCCCAATCAGTAGAATTCGGATGGCAAAAATTTTTCGAAGGATTTGATTTCGGTCAGCAATCAGAAGGGATTACCGACACCAATTTTGCTGCTGGTTCAACCCCGCCGGATCATGTATTGAAAGAGATCAATGTGTTAAACATGATCAACGGTTTTCGTACCCGCGGGCATCTTTTTACCAAAACCAACCCAGTTAGAGAACGCAGGAAATACTTTCCTGGTAAAGAGCTGGAAACTTTTGGATTCACTGAAGCAGATTTAGATACAGTATTTAATGCAGGTGTAGAAGTTGGCCTGGGGCCTGCTACCTTGCGTGATATCTATCAGCTCTTAAACGATACTTATTGCCAGGCAATTGGGTTGGAATACAGATATATGCGTAATCCTGTGAAATTCAAATGGTTCGAGGACCGTGTGGAGACGCAAAGGAACAAGCCTAACTTTACTACCGAGCAGAAGAAAAGAATCCTGTTAAAATTAAACCAGGCAGTGGTTTTTGAAAGTTTCTTAGGAACGAAGTTCTTAGGCCAAAAAAGGTTCTCCCTGGAAGGGGCAGAGTCTTTAATTCCAGCTCTGGATTCTGTGGTAGAAAAAGGTGCAGAATTAGGTATTGAAGAGTTTGTTTTAGGAATGGCTCACCGAGGCCGTTTAAATGTGCTTACCAATATTATGGGTAAGACGTATAAAGATGTGTTTTCGGAATTTGACGGAAAATACAATAAAGAATTGCCTTTCGGCGGAGACGTAAAATATCATTTAGGTTTTTCTACAGATGTAGAAACCTCACAAAATAAAAAGGTGCATCTAAGCCTTTGCCCTAATCCTTCTCACCTGGAAACTGTAGGTGCGATAGTGGAAGGCATCACAAGGTCTAAGATGGATATGAAGTATGAAGGCGATTATAAGAGAATTGCCCCAATTATTATCCATGGAGATGCTTCTGTTGCAGGCCAGGGTTTAGTTTACGAGGTTTTACAAATGTCTAAATTAGACGCTTATAAAACCGGCGGAACCATCCATCTGGTAATCAACAACCAGGTAGGTTTTACCACCAACTTTAAAGATGCCCGTTCGTCTACTTATTGTACAGATATTGCCAAGGTTACCCTATCTCCTGTATTCCATGTAAATGGAGATGATGCAGAAGCAGTAGTTTACGCTATTAACATGGCTATGGAATATCGTCAGCGTTTCCATAACGATGTGTTTATCGATATCCTTTGCTACAGAAGATACGGACATAATGAGTCGGATGAGCCAAGGTTCACCCAGCCTTTATTATACAAAACGATAGAGAAACACCCAAATCCAAGAGAGATCTACCTGGAGAAATTAAAAGCTTCAGGTACTGTAGATGCTAATCTGGCGAAGCAGATGGATAAAGAATTCAGGGCCTTGTTACAGGAAAGATTAAACGAGTCTAAAGAAGATCCGGGAGCGCCTACTAATCCTGCATTCTCGGGTGCATGGAAAGATGTGAGGTTATCTACAGCAGATGATTTTAAAGAATCTCCGGATACCAGCGTAGATAAAGAAACATTCCTGAAAATTGCGGCTAAGATCACCGATCTTCCTTCTGATAAAAAGTTCCTGTTAAAAATAGAACGCCTGTTTAAAGACAGGAAGAAAATGGCCGAAGAAACCCATTCTTTTGACTGGGCAATGGGAGAGTTAATGGCCTACGCTACTCTGGTAAACGAAGGCAACAGGGTAAGAATGAGTGGGCAGGATGTAGAAAGAGGTACTTTTTCTCATCGCCATGCGGTAGTAAGAGTAGAAGAGTCTGAAGAAGAGTATGTGCCTTTAGAAAATGTCAGAGAAGGACAAGCGCCTTTCCAGATCTACAACTCTCATCTTTCTGAATATGGTGTCTTAGGTTTCGAATATGGTTATGCTATGGCGAACCCTTTTGCTTTAACCATTTGGGAAGCACAGTTTGGCGATTTCGTAAACGGAGCGCAAATTGTAATCGATCAGTACATCTCTTCTGCAGAAACAAAATGGCAAAGAGGAAACGGCTTAGTGATGTTATTGCCACACGGCTATGAAGGACAGGGGCCAGAGCACTCCTCTGCAAGGATAGAGCGTTTCCTGGAAGGTTCGGCCGAATATAACTGGCAGATAGTAAACTGTACCACGCCTGCACAGATATTCCATGCTTTACGTCGACAATTGAAAAGAGATGTGCGTAAGCCATTGGTAGTGTTTAGTCCGAAAAGCTTATTAAGATATCCAAAATGTGTTTCTCCTCTTGAAGATTTCACCAATGCGAAATTCCAGGAAGTGATAGACGATGCACAGGCACAAAGCGCTGAGGTGAAAAGAGTACTGTTCTGTAGCGGAAAAATCTATTATGATTTACTGGAAGAAAAACAAAAGAACGACCGTAAAGAGGTGGCTATTATAAGACTGGAGCAAATGTATCCTGTCCCTTACGAGCAGTTAGATAAAATAAAAGATAAGTATGGAAATGCTGAGTTCCTGTGGGTACAGGAAGAGCCTGAGAATATGGGTGCTTGGCCGTTTATTTGTCGTGTATTAAGAAAATCTGGTTTCAATTTCGATGTCATTTCCAGAAGACCAAGCAGCAGTCCTGCTACAGGGTTTGCTAAACAGCATATTGCAGAGCAAGCCGCTATCGTATCCAAAGCTTTGGAAATTGCCAATACCGGCGAAGTGAAAGAGACGGTAAAGAAGGCTTCAAAAGCAAAAACAGCAAAAGTAGATTAAATTATATATCAATATTATAATAGCGAGATTTTATGAGCTTAGAAATTAAAGTACCTGCAGTAGGCGAATCAATCACAGAGGTGATCTTATCAAAATGGGTTAAAGCGGATGGAGATCAGGTGGAAATGGATGAAGTTATTGCGGAACTGGAATCAGATAAAGCTACTTTTGAGCTTACTGCCGAAGGTGCGGGAGTCTTAAGGACCATTGCTAAAGAAGGCGATACACTTAACATCGGCGACCTTGTATGTAAGATTGATGAGTCTGGTGCGGCTGCTTCTGCTCCTGCGAAAGCAGAAGAAAATTTGCCTGAAGACCCGGAAACCGAATCTTCTCCGAAGGAAGAAGCTGCGGCAACCCCGGCGGCTTCATCAGAATCAAAAACGATAGAAATAAAAGTTCCTGCTGTGGGAGAATCTATTGCAGAAGTAACTTTAACCAAATGGTTAAAGGCCGACGGCGATAGTGTAGAAATGGATGAGGTGATTGCAGAACTTGAATCAGATAAAGCCACTTTCGAATTGCCTGCAGAAGGTGCAGGGATATTAAAAACCATTGCTAAAGAAGGTGATGTCTTAGAAATAGGAGCTCTGGTAGCCTCTATCACCGGTGGTGGTGCGGCTGCTTCAAAAACGGCCACCGCTCCAGCAGCAGCGCAGGCTGCGCCTGCAAAACAAGGCGGCAGTTCTTATGCAGATAAAACTCCTTCTCCTGCAGCGGCTAAGATACTGGCAGAAAAAGGGATTGATCCCAAAAGCGTTAACGGCTCAGGCGTTGATGGCAGAATTACTAAAGATGATGCGAATAAAGCAGCTAAACCTGCTGCTGCGGCACCTGCTAAAGCCAGTGCGCCAGTAGCTGCTCCGGTTGCGGGTGGAGACAGAGAAGAGCGTCGTGAGAAAATGTCTTCTTTAAGAAAAACCATTGCTAAGCGTTTAGTTTCTGTTAAAAACGAAACTGCCATGTTAACTACATTTAATGAAGTGAACATGGGGCCGGTTATGGAGCTTAGAAAAAAATATAAAGACCAGTTTAAAGAGAAACATGGCGTTGGTTTAGGCTTCATGTCTTTCTTTACTAAAGCCGTAACAGAAGCATTAAAAGATTTTCCTGCTGTTGGCGCAAGAATAGATGGTGATGAAATTGTTTACAGCAATTTTGCTGATATTTCTATCGCTGTTTCTGCACCAAAAGGGTTGGTAGTTCCAATTATTAGAAATGCAGATAAATTATCTTTGGCCCAGATAGAAAAAGAGGTCATTACTTTAGCCGGTAAAGCAAGAGACAATAAATTAGGTATTGAAGAAATGACAGGCGGAACTTTTACCATTACCAACGGTGGTATTTTCGGTTCTATGATGTCTACGCCAATCATTAATGCACCACAATCAGCAATTTTAGGAATGCACAATATTGTGGAACGTCCGATGGCAGAAAACGGGCAGGTGGTGATTAAACCAATGATGTACCTGGCTTTATCTTATGACCACAGAGTGATCGACGGGAGGGAGTCGGTAGGCTTTTTGGTAAGGGTAAAACAATTATTGGAAGACCCGGCGAGATTGCTTTTAGGAGTATAATCAATAAAAAGCACATATAAAAACCTCTGTTCTTTAAAGTTCAGAGGTTTTCTTTTTACATTAGGATTTTAATAGCAGCCTTTCATGAAAATTTTTTATAAAACCCTTTTTTATTTTCTCTTGCTTTTAAGTTTTTCAGCTAAAGCCCAGGAGCTGGAGGGTGAAATTAATTTTCATGGATTTGCAGATAACAGGGAATATGCTAAATCTAACCGATATTCACAAACTATTTTCGGTTCCAGGATCTCTCCTGAAATAGGTGTTTTAATAGACAGCACCCATAGGTTAAGAATAGGAATTAATGCTTTACAGGATTTTGGGGACAGGGACTTTTTTAAACACATAGATCCTGTGATTTATTACCAGTACCAAAAAAGGAACTGGAACTTCTACTTTGGAGCTTTCCCGAGGGTAAACCTGCTGGACGATTATCCACGGGCATTACTTGCCGATACGTTTCAATACTTCAGACCCAATGTAGAGGGGATGCTGGTGAAGTATGAAACACAGCATTTTAAACAAACATTATGGGTAGACTGGACCGGAAAGCAAACCGATACCGACAGGGAAACTTTTTTGTTTGGCTTTTCGGGCAAGTACCAACCGGGGCGATTTTTTGTCACACATCATGCTTATATGTATCATTACGCATTGTCGGCCATTTCTCCGCCAGATCAGTACCTGGAAGATAACGGAGCCATACAGACCCAACTGGGTTTGGACTTTTCTAATGACACCTTTTTAGATTCTTTAACCCTCAGTGCCGGGGGTATGCTTTCGATAGAACGGGTACGGGGTTTAGGAACTTCCTCTACTCCTAAAGGCTTTATTACCTATTTAAATGCAGGGTACAAAAGGTTTAGTCTTTCGAACACCTTCTATGCCGGCGAAGGCCATCATTTAATTAACGGAGATGCTTTTTATACAGCGAAAACTTATGACCGTTTAGATCTCGGGTGGACGCCCATTTTTTTTAAAAATATAGAAGGAGAATTTACGTTTACCCTGCATTTTGTAGAAAATGTGATCGATAGCCAGCAGGCCTTCTCTTTAAGGTATCATGTTTTTGGAAAGAAAAGCCTGAGGAAATCCGGATCTTCTTTGCGTTAGAACAATGTGTATGGTATCCCCCTCAAGTTGTGGGGAGCAGGTGAATTTAAAATAGCAAAAAATTTTGGAGTGGGCGTATAGTGGGAGTAACCATGGCTTAAAGTGGGCCTAACCACGGCTTAAGGCTGGCAGTTGAGCAAACCAATTCTTTTATGATTCGTTAATCAAATAGCTTAAGTAAAACACTATGAAAATATTCCTCTCTTTATGTTTGCTGATTCTTTTTATTTCTTGTGAGCAAAGACCAAAATCCTCTTCGTCGTCGTCAAACCAAGGGAAAGACACCATTAGTACACAGGTGGAGCCCGATGCCGGCGTTCTACCGGTACAGCTGACTAATTCCAAGAACATCCAGTTGGAATATGCCGCTGTTTCTTCTATAATTGCTAAAGGTGCTATGGATTCTTTATCTTATAAGTACAATTGTAAGGGCGAAAAGCAGGGGACTGTAACCTCTTTTTCAGAGAAAGGAAAAGTACGTATGCTTAGGCATGTTTATAGTGAGTACGACCATTATGAAGCAACCGAGCA
>JAZQRF010000227.1:0-2968 GCA_045629485.1 Pelobium sp.
CCTGTTTGAGTTGCTTGAGATCAATTGCTATCTCCTGTTCTTCAGTACTTAATTGAACGTAAGTAGCAAAACTTGCTGCATCTTTAGTAATTAAAGCGATTTTGGCTTTTAAAGAACCGCCAGTAGCTTTTGCATTCAAGAACACATGATTAAATGCTGCTAAATCCTGTGTTCTTGAAGTTATTTTATCCCCAACAAAATGTTGCCAACCCATAAAGCTTTCTCTATTTGCTTTCAGCATAGTAGATTTAACTGACTGTTGTTTTGGTGTATTAAAAGTCCCGACAGAAGTCCGGTAATTACTCCAATCGGGATGATAGTAATTTAACTTTTCTCTATCAGGATTGGCATTAAACAGCACTAAAGGTGAACCTGCTTTTACGATGTAAATTTCATAAGCCGTTTTAGAATAAAAATCCCAGTCGCCCGGACGCATTGGGAAAGCTCCAGGAAAAGTATAATGTTCTGTTTGGTTTTTGGAGACAACAATCCGGTATTGCAGCAAACCGGCAAACAGCAATTCTTTTGGAACAGCAACCGCATATTCATAAGCTGCCACTTTTTCCATTTCCACCTGCATCCATTTATTAGACAAATGGTTAAAGAAAATGGTGACTTTATCATTTTCATTGGTCCCGGCTACGGTTGCTTTTAACGTTAAAGACTGGTTTTCAGAAACCTCTTCCGGATGCTCATGCCTGATGGTTACTGGTGCTGGTTCAGGTTTCGGTGCACTAAATTCTGTTAACCCCAACACACCTGACTTTCCATCTTTAGCAGCAATATATTTCACTCCTTTTTTTATGAGCAGGTAAGTTCCGGGACTGATTTGAAAAGAGCTTTGCCTTGCCTCTCCTTCAAAATTATTATTTAGGTTGATCCCGTTTATACTGAAATCTTCACCAAGGTTTGACAGCCGAACAGCCATCTGATGCTTTCGCCATACAATTTGTGTTACCTCCTTTTTAGGCGATGCTCTCTCAAAAGGATCGCTGATTGGTACCGCATCAGGCATCACTTCTAATCTCCAAACACCATCTTTTAACTTATCTAAAAAATAAGCTCCTGTGCCTTTGTAATCGACCACTGCCGAAGACCCTACTCCTGCAATATGAAGCAGTTGAACCGGATTCACTGGAACTGAGGCAGTAGAGTTCGAATAATAAAATGCGTCGGGTTGATTTAATTCGCTTAAATTTTGCTGAGGACTCAGTTTTACTCCGGCAAACGAAGTATCCACCATCTTTTCTTTAGATGAACTCCTAAATACATTTCCGGCAATCAATAAGCTAATAGCCTTTGAGGGCGTATAGGCTAAATTTAAATAGTGTGTTTGGTATTCGGTATTCACATTGGCAATCGCCATAGGATCATAAGCAAACATGGTGGCCCATTGGAAACCTGCATTCCTGAAACTTCTGGCCATTGCAGGATACATATAGGTATCGGCCACATCAGCCGCATCAAATTCATAAACTATCTTTGCCCTTTTCCTAAAAGCCGGAATGCTATCAAATGGAATAGTGTACCGGCTAACATGCGGCAATAGATTTCCTTTTTGGGTACGATTGGCTACCAAACCAGTAGGGTACCACTGGAAAGTATGCCCCTGTACATCTCCTTTTACAACTGCATCGGCGTAAAGCGGAGATTCGCTGATATTATAAAACACTGGTTTTTTCCAACCGGTATTTCGGATGGCTTTTACCATGGTATTGATGTATAAGGTCACCTGTTCTTTTTCGCCCGAATGTTGAGGTTCATTATTTACCTCCGTGGCTAAAATATCCGGATCCTGCTGATAAGTTAAACCCGTAAAACGGTTTTTACGGTTAAAAAATTGAGTAAGGTAATTCTCCTGGGCATCCCAAGCCTCCTTTTCTACAAGGGCCCTCCTTTTACCATATTTAAAAGAGAAACTTCCTGTCGGGATGTCCTTTTCGGGATAGCCATTTCCCCAATAGGCAATCGGCGTAAGCAGAATTTTTATATTTCTTTTCTTCAGCTCCGCAATCAGGAAATCAAACAATCGCAAATGGTCGTTATCCTTAATATACCCTAAAGAATCAGTAATTTCCGTATCAAAAACATGAATTCTAAACGCATTTACGCCTAAGCGGGCCAGGTGATACACATCGTCCTTTATGGCTTGTTCTACGGTTTGGCCGCTTGCTTTGATGTGACGATAACCAAAAACAAAGGGCGCACTGTAATTCACTCCAAAGAAGAAAGCTTCTTTTTTATCTTTATTCCACCTGATGGTTCCGTTCTGATCAATGTAGATTCCCTCTTTTTGAGATTGCGAAAAAGCCGAAAAAGTGCTTATCAAAAATAAAAATGTAATAAAGCTTTTTGGTAAAGTCATCGTAAAAAACCTATTCTCTTAATTTAAAAACCCGTCCATTGCCACAGTTGGCTTCCCTGTATCGTCGAAGGCGCCCAGGTTATATCCCTGCCAGCCATTATAGCTTTGAGGCTCCCAATAAAACACACCCAGACCTTTAGCATTAGGTAATGATTTATTTTTTGCGATAAGATCCGAAATAAATAGTTTAGCCGCAGCTGCTTCCGACATGGGCATGCCAATCTCACAAATCATAATTTCTGACCCGTAGCGGGAAATCATATCTGTCATATTCGCTAAACACTGGTTGTTTTTCGTTTGCCAATCAGCCGCTGAAGGATACAAAGACATCCCAATCACATCCCATTTGGCACCATTATTTTTCAAGCCATCAAATATCCAACGAAACAGGCCATTATCATATCCATTAGAAATATGCACAATTACTTTTGATGTGGGGCTGGCAGCTTTTACCGCATTGTAACCAGAAAGCACCAGATCAGCAAAGTTTTTCATATTTACGGATGCTTTGCCTTCTTCCCATAACATCCCGTTGTTGGTCTCATTTCCTACCTGCACCCATTCCGGGGTAATGTTACTTTTCTTAAGAAGATTTAGCACATC
>JAZQRF010000228.1:0-4099 GCA_045629485.1 Pelobium sp.
GGACAGACCACCAGCCTATTCAGAAACAGGGAAAGAATTATTTGCTGGCGAAGCATTACCTCATTTTAATGAAGTAGACGAATGTGCCGGTATTGACGCTTTAGTGACCTATAGGTTATGGAAAGAGCTAGGCATGTCCGGAGAAAATACCCTTCACGATTTACGTTATGGTGAGTATTTCAAAGGCGAAGGTGTGGATGACTTTGTTTGGGTATTCTTAATTTCAGGCGCAGCACCTGCAGCACATTTTATAGATGGTTATAAAGGTGCCGATAGTATCAGGCAGCCAGCAATGTTTTTCCGCTTTGGAGGTGGTACCTTAAGAGGAGTAAGCAAGCCCGGCGACCTGGTGTGGAGCAGAATTTACATACAAGATAACCGATTACATTGCGATTTAGGTGTAGGTAAATGTGTTTTATTGCCACAGGAAGAAACTCAGAGAAGATGGGATATCACTAATCCACAGTGGCCTATAATGCATGCGACATTAGATGGCGTAAGCAGAGATCAAATGATGGCTCGTCATAAAGCAAATCATATTCAGGTAGTATACGCTACAGATACGGCTGCGGCACATAAAGCTTGCAGAATAAAAGCAGCTGCTTTTGCAGAAATGGGAATTCAGGTTCATTTCTGTGGTAATGTAGATCATGAAGGAAAACAATACGCTTAATTAGCGTGAATTTTGTGTCTTCCTGATATAGGTAATACGTATATTAAGCATTGGCAAAACCCTTAAATTCGCTCTAATTCGGCCTTGGCTTTTGCGGCAGAGATGGAATTGCTAAAGTAGAACCTTAAAAGCAAAAGGCGTAGCCGGGAGTTTTTGTTTACTTTTTTCGGAAAAAAGTAAATGCCAATGCCTGGCAAGAGGGCAGAAAAGACTGTGCGGAAGATAAAAGCACTTGTTTGTATTTGATTATCAGTAAAATTATATCCAAAACTCACGTTAATTATTAAAATGAAAGCAAAATATGTCATCGGTTTAGATTACGGAACAGATTCTGTAAGAGCATTGCTTGTTGATGCTTCTTCAGGAAAAGAAATTGCTATAGCTGTACATTTCTACAGCAGATGGAAAGAAGGGAAGTATTGCGATGCCCAACAATCCAGATTTAGACAACATCCTCTGGATTATATTGAGGGAATGGAAAACAACATCAAAAATGTTTTGTCTGGTGTGTCTAAAGACGTAATAGACAATATAAAAGGGATTTCAATTGACACAACCGGCTCTACCCCAGTTGCTGTTAATAAAGAAGGAACACCTTTGGCATTATTGCCGGAATTTGCCGAAAATCCCAATGCAATGTTTGTTTTATGGAAAGACCATACAGCAAATGCCGAGGCAGAGGAGATTAATGCATTAGCTAAGAGCTGGAGTACAGATTTTACTAAATATTCTGGTGGTTTATATTCATCCGAATGGTTTTGGGCAAAAATTTTACATATTATAAGAGAAGATGAGGGAGTAGCAAAACACGCCTTTTCCTGGGTAGAACATTGCGACTGGATGCCAGCTTTATTGGTGGGAAGTACAAATCCTTTAGAATTAAAAAGAAGCAGGTGTACTGCTGGCCACAAAGCCATGTGGAATGAGGAGTTTGATGGCTTACCTTCCGAAGATTTCTTAATAAGTTTAGATGATAAGCTTTCCGGATTAAGAGATAGGCTATATCAGGAAACTTATACGGCCGATCAGGCAGCGGGTACTATTTCGGCGGAATGGGCAACAAAATTAGGTCTTCCAGAAGATGTTGTGATAGGGGTAGGAGCTTTAGATGCACATTTCGGTGCCGTTGGTGCCGGAATTCAGCCTTATACTTTAGTAAAGGTGATAGGAACTTCTACCTGTGATATGCTAACTGCTCCTTTGGCTAAACATGCAGGTCATCTGGTAAAAGGAATTTGCGGACAAGTTGATGGTTCTATTGTTCCGGGTATGTTAGGGATGGAGGCAGGGCAATCTGCTTTCGGCGATTTCTATCACTGGTTTAAGCAACTATTACTTGAGCCTATGGAAGCACTTACCGCAGATATAATTAGCGAAGAAGATTATCAAAAGCTAAGCGACCGTATATTGCCTTATCTTTCTGAACAAGCGGCAGCATTGCCAGTAACCAGGAAAGATGTGGTGGCATTGGACTGGATCAACGGGAGACGTACACCAGATGTAAATCATACGGTTAAATCTGCAGTTACAGGTCTCTCGCTAGCGACTGGTGCAGCTCACCTGTTCAAAGCTTTTGTAGAGGCAACTGCATTTGGTTCTAAAGCTATTGCTGATAGGTTTATTTCTGAGGGTGTGCCCATAGAAAAAGTGATAGCATTAGGTGGTATTTCGAAAAAATCAACTTTTGTTATGCAAACTTTAGCCAATGTGCTTAATATGGAAATTAAAGTTGTACGAAGCGAACAGGCATGTGCACTAGGATCGGCTATGTTTGCTGCCACAGCTTCCCGTATTTATGATCATATTGATGAAGCTCAAAATCATATGTCTTCAGGTTTTGATATGGTTTTTTATCCTGAGAAAGAGAAAGTTGAAACGTATAAATATCTATATGAACAGTATCTCACCCTTTGTGATTTTAATAGTAAAAAGGGTATAGTCGATTAATAATGTCCATTTAGAACTAAAGGCAAGTTATATTTTTATCTCTTGCCTTTTTTTATTGCTTAAATTCTCGTTAGTTTGGAAAATGTTGACAAGGCAGCATCACGGTTAAATAAAAATTATTAATACAATGAAAATTACTTTTAAGAATTCTATTTTAAAAATTTACGTTCTACTTCTTTTAATGGCAGGCGGCTTTAGTGCTTTTGCAACTTTGCCTGTTAATACCACAGCAAACGCTAAATCGCCGAAAGTTATTAAAGATAGTGTTGTCAGGATATTAGCTATAGGTAATAGCTTTTCTCAAGATGCTGTCGAAGATTACCTTTATGATATAGCTAAAGCTGGTGGTTATAAAGTTATTATAGGTAATCTTACTATAGGTGGTGCTCCGTTAGATTTGCATTGGAAGAATGCCAGCCAGGATAATGCAGCGTATCATTATAAAAAAATAGGCGTTACAGGCAATAAAGAGGTAACACCCAAGATTTCTATTGCGGTTGCCCTTGCAGATGAAAATTGGGACTATATCAGCCTTCAACAAGCTAGTCCGAAATCGGGGTTATTCGAAACTTATTTAGAACCACTTCCATTACTTTTTAAGTATGTAAATGAAAGGGCTACTAATCCAAAAGTCAAATACATCTGGCATCAAACCTGGGCTTATGCACAGAGCTCTACTCATCCAGGATTTGTTTCTTATGATAAAGATCAAATGACCATGTATAATGGCATCATGTCAGCTTCTGCAAAAGTTAATCAGCTAGCAAAATTCGACGTATTGATTCCTTCTGGTACAGCAATACAAAACGCCAGAACTTCTTTCTTAGGTGATAATTTGACCAGAGATGGCTATCATTTAGATTTGAATATTGGGAGGTATACTGCTTCTTGTGTTTGGTACGAATCCATATTTAAGACCAACGTGATTGGTAATGCTTACAAGCCCCAAAAGCTTTCTGATTATGAAGCTAAGATGGCACAACATGCGGCACATGCTGCAATTAAAAAGCCTTTTAAAGTTACAAAGCTTAAAAAGTTTAAAGAGAAGAAATAGGTTACTTTGGTAGACAAAGCATAAAAAAAGACGCTTCAGGAAAGCGTCTTTTTTTATTATGTAATTAAGCTAATTTATTCTGCTTCAACTGGGAGTTCTACACCACTAACTGCGGCTCTTATTTTGGCTTCCAGTTCATCAGCTAATTCCGGATTGTCTAATAGCAATTGTTTAACGCCATCTCTTCCCTGACCTAATTTGGTGTCGCCATAGCTAAACCATGAGCCTGCTTTTTTAACAATACCATACTCTACTCCTAAATCAATAATTTCACCAACTTTAGAAATTCCCTGTCCAAACATGATGTCGAACTGTGCAATGCTAAACGGAGGAGCTACTTTGTTTTTTACGATTTTAACTTTTACCCTGTTACCAGATACTTCATCGCTGTCTTTAATCTGAGAAATTCTACGAATATCTAAACG
>JAZQRF010000229.1:0-6120 GCA_045629485.1 Pelobium sp.
ATTTATTTAACAGGAAAGAATTACGAATGTTCTCAATAGATACCTTAAAAAAAAGCCATAACATTTTATAGCTTTTTATTTTGATAGGTAGTGCAGGGCTTAATGAGCGTGTCCGTCTCCTTCAAGGGTAAAAATTTTAAACTTCCTGTTGAAATCATCCGTCCCCCCGGCCTGTACGTAATTGTTGCTGTTCCAGGCTTGTGCTGCTGGGTGTTGCTTGTTTAACCCATGTCTCAAAACAACATTAAGGTCGAAGCCATTTGAAGCCATAGCCTTTACGGTTAATAAACCTTTTAGTCCAAGGTTCTCATCTTTGTATTCGTAATCCAATACATCAGCCGGAGCGCCGGTGAAAAAGAACTGGTGGTCGGCAGCATCAAATTCATTGCTGATGTCTTTCCCTTTGCTGAATATGGAAATTTCCATCAGGTAAGACTCTCCCTCGTGTAAATTAATGCTGGCTGGAGTAGCTCCTGCAGTGCCACTTGTGAAATTTACCGTAAAAGGTTCTTCTTCTGCATGGAATTCTGTGCCATGGAAGTGGCCTGCGGTAAAAGTAATGGTAGTCCCATCAAACTCTTCCTGGTCTTCTTCAGAAACAGGATTATCTTTTTTACAAGCACTAAAGCTTAGTGCAACAAATGTGAAAAGGGCCAGGATAAAAAATTTACTGAATTTGTTCATGATTTTGATGTTTAAGGTAATGTGATATTTTAAAATTTATAGTTTAACCTGATGACCAGGTTTCTTCCCGTTTCGTGGGCATAATACCTGAACCGGTTGAGGTAATCTTTATAACTCGTGTTAAATACATTAAACAGCGAAGCATTAATGCCAATGCTGTTCTCGCCCGTTTTGTAGTTGATGCCGCCTGAAAAATTAACCAGGTGATATGCTGCAGGGGGAGCTGTAAATTCGTTAGCTGCTTCAAACCTGTTTTGTTTCGCCACAAAAACATGTTGTATCTCTAAGAAAGGGCTGCTGAATTTTTTATGTCTTGTTAAGCCATTCCAGCGAAAGCTATTGTCAAGCTTATCGGCAGGAATCATAGGGAGGTAATTCTTATTGCTCCTGTCTTTTGCCCTTATAATAGCAGCTTTTAAATTCCAGCTCAGGCTTTCGGAGAATTTATACGAAGCAAATAAATCTGATCCTAAGAATAATGCATTGGTTTGCCTGTAATTAAATACTGGGAAGGCGCCTCTCAGGCTTTCTTCAAATTCTCCACTGGGTTCCAGAAAAATATAGTCAGTAATGTAATTGCTATAGGCGCTCCACTCCACGCTCAACCTGTTGCCGGCCAGGCTTAGGGTATTGATCCATTTATAGCCT
Organism: Pelobium sp.; assembly: GCA_045629485.1. Lineage (GTDB taxonomy): Bacteria > Bacteroidota > Bacteroidia > Sphingobacteriales > Sphingobacteriaceae > Pseudopedobacter. The sequence continues at coordinate 1,333 of JAZQRF010000229.1, forward strand.
TTTTCGCTTTTAAGAAGGTCGTTCCCTACCTCTATTGCTGCAGAGCCGTGGTGCAGACCATCGCTGTATAATTCATTTACACTGGGTGCTCTCCAGGCTAAACCAAGATTAGAGCGAAGGCTAAGCAAGGGGCTCACTTTCCATAAGCCTCCTACAGAGCCGCTTACATTATGAAAGTGGTGCCTGCCTCCATACAAAACAGTACCTCTATAACCTGCTGCATCCAGGTATTTATAATCATACCTGATGCCCCCCTCTAACTCATAATCTTTTTTAGCCAGCCGTTTGACCATAAAAAGTGCAGGGTTAAAGCTGTTATAATTTGGAATGACAGGGGTAGCAAACGTTCCAGGGGTATTGTTATTTACCACCACATTGGCATTCACGCCATATTTGGTATGCATGTTATTGCTCCCGGAGGTTTCATAAACAGCTTCGAGGTTTTGCGCTGTGAGCACCAGGTCCAGAGCGGCGATGCCTGTCCTTCCGGCCCTGCGGATATCGTATTCCTTGCGGTGATTTCGCTGCAAATTATAGTTAAGTGTCAGGCTTGAATGGTTAGCCAGGTACTTTTTTCCTTTAAGCTTGATTAAATGATGCGATACTTCCTGCTTTGGTGCGTCTATAGAATAGCTAAAATTACCGTCATTAAAAGGCCTGCCATTTTCCAGAACCGAGTAAAGATCGTTCAGGCTGCCAATATGTGCACCCTCAAATATCCCAATAGAGGTATTATAGGTACTCAGGAACAGTTCTGCCTCCACACTTTTCTTTTTATAGCCCAGGGTAAAAGCACCATTCAATTCCTCAAATCCGGTATTGCCCAGGTAGTAATCAGGCGTTTTGGCGTTTCCGCCTTTTTTTAAGGTCGACTGTAAGCGCCAGGCAAAGTTTTCATTTTCTAAAGCTCCGTGGATATTGGCCGAAACCGTACCCTGCTGGTTATTAGAAGCGCCAACCAGGTTCACACTCCCCGAGAGCAGGTGCTGATGGTAATTTAAATCCTCCGGCTCTACCAAAATCACACCGCCTATAGCATCCGCCCCATATTGTATGCTTGCAGCTCCCTTCACTACGGTTATTTGGTTTGCCAGGAAGGGATCTACTTCCGGTGCATGTTCGCTGCCCCATTGTTGCCCTTCCAGCCTTACTCCTGAATTTAAGATCACTACCCTGTTAGAGTGCATCCCGTGAATCACCGGTTTAGATATCGCCGGCCCGGTTTGTATACTATTTAAACCAGGCAGTCTTTTTAATGCCTCGCCTAAAGATTCGCCGCGACTAAGTTCTAATGCGTTTCCCTCCAGTTTATTCGCTGTTTGTAGAGGAAGTAAGGTAGCAGAGGAAAGTACCACTACTTCAGCAAGTTTATTGTCATCAGTATCCAAACTGATTGCTATTTCCTGGTTCTTGCTAAGGTTTACTTCTATTTCCTGCTCAGAAAAGCCAACATAAGATATTTTTACCTTGTAAGTTCCGGCACATAACCTGTTAAAATGGAAGTGCCCTTCTTTATCGGTAATCGCTATTTTGCTTTCTCCGGATAAAGAAACCGTAGCTCCGGGCAGCGGCTGCCTGGTACCGGCATCTTGTATAATGCCATATAAAGAATAGTTACAATTTTGCCCAATTGCAGGAAACACAATCAGCAACATTGCACAAAGTATTATGGAATACTTCATAAATGAAAATAAAGATAGAATGATAAAAAATAGAGTTACCAAAAGCTAAACAAGCATATCGCTCCAGCTCGCTTTAAATAAGCTCAAAAAGAATAAGGAAGTTAAACCAAAGGGGGCGCTTTGTTTGATACAGAATAACCGGAAGCCGTAAGAGCATCGGTATAAACTACCGGTTTGTAATAATAGCTTATAGAATAAAATGCAAATTGCTGTTGCTGGATGATGGCCGCTCCGTGATGAAAGAAGTCGGAGGCCTTACAACATGATTTTTCGTAAGCATCTAAAGCAGATTGGTATTTCCCTGCAGAAGAAACCTGATCGGTATGGTGATGAAAAACCTGCTGGAAAGGAATAACCCACCCAATTACTGCGAAAAGCAGCAGGAGAGCAGTGGTTTTTATAATTCCTTTATTAAACATTGTTGCAAATATAATTCAAATTAATTATATACTATTGATTTAATGTAACAAAAATGGCCTGTCAGGGTTTTAAGGCAGCACATTCTTTACACAGGCCCTCGGCAGAAACGTTCACTTGCGTAGGTTTAAAGCCCTGAGGGAAATGGAGTTGAGGTAATGTATAGCTTTGCAAACAGAATACATGTTTACAGCTGGTGCAGTTAAAATGCAGATGCTCCCGGCTGTTTTTTTCGTTAGCGGGTAAAGAAAAGGCAAATTTTGCAGTTCCCCAGCTATCAAAAACACGATGGATGATTCCTTTTTCTTCAAATGATTTTAAGGTGCGGTAAACCGTAATCCTGTCCAGCTCCTCCTCAATTTTGTGCTCTATTTCAGGCTGGGAAAGGGCATGTACAGCATTTTTAAGTACAGAGAGTATCTTGTACCTCAAAGGAGTTTTCCTTAATGAATGTGCTACCAGTATTTCTTCTAATTCCTTTTCCATATCCCTTTATCAGGAAAACAAATATAAGCATCACCATTAGAATCTGCTTGATGTTATGAAAGAAGAGTGCGAAGCAGGTTTAATTTTTCCCTTAGCTAACATTCGGTTATCTTTGCCGGTATGACACCAAAAGAAATCAATCAGAAATTTTTGGCATTACAGGAAAAGCTGGCTGCAGAGTTTGATAATGAAAAACCAGACATTAAAGTGATCTTATTCCTAATAGGTGTACAAGAGCTGGGCCAGGGACCAAAAAAGTTTAGTAAGCGCCAAAAAGAAGAACTCATGCATATTGCTACCTGCAGGTTGTTTTCAGAAATGGGATTTTATGAGCTCGAAGGCCTTGATCAGGACGGATGGCCACATTGGAAAAAATTAAAACCCATACCAAATTATGCGCTGTTAGAACAAGAGATGATCATGAAATCTTTAATTGTCGCCTATTTTGACGAGCTATATTCTTAACCCTACCAGATAAAATGAATAGAATCCTTTCGAAACTAGTTTTTAACCTGTGTTTAGGTGCATTTTTATGGATTGCGCCACTCTCGGTTTTGGCAGCTAAACCAAAACCATCTTCCTATGTAAAAATCTCCACCAATCACGGAGAAATCTTTGTGAAGTTGTATGATGAAACTCCCAAACACCGGGATAACTTTTTAAAGCTGGTCAAAGAAAAAACGTTGGATAACACCCTTTTCCATAGGGTGATAAAAGATTTCATGATCCAAGGGGGCGACCCGGATTCTAAGAAAGCTACAAAAGGGCAGATGCTGGGTGCCGGAGATTTAGGCTATAAAATAGATGCAGAATTTGTTGACAGCCTGTTTCATAAAAGAGGGGCCTTAAGTGCGGCAAGAGACGGTAATCCAAAGAAAGCTTCCAGTGCCAGCCAGTTTTATATTGTTCAGGGTAAAAAATATGCTGATCAGGAGTTAAATGACCTGGAACTCTACCGATTGCAGGGAAAGAAAATCCCGCTAAAGTATAGGGAAATCTATAAAACCATTGGCGGTACGCCGTTTTTAGATCAAAATTATACGGTATTTGGCGAAGTCGTAAAAGGCATGGAAGTGGTAGATAAAATTGCCGAAGAGAAAACGGATAGAAACGATAGACCAGAGGAAGACATTAAAATCCGGGTAGAGCTATTAAAAAAGAAAGAAGTTAAAAAGCTATTGAAAAATTTGAAATAAAAGAGTTAGGGACTAATACGTTACTTAAGCTTTCTCATAAACATCCGTTTACCTAAAATTCGGCCTTGGCCTTTGCGGCAATTACATAATAAGCCAAAGCAGAAGCTTTAAAGCAAAGGGCGCAGCCGAGAGTTTTTGGATACTTTTTGCGGAAAAAAGTATCTTGACATGGCCGGTCAAGAGGCCGGAAAGCCTGGAGTGTTAAGCCATTAAATGGTTTAAATATACATTAAGACTAAAAATGAAAATCATATCCTATAACGTTAACGGAATCAGGGCTGCAATAACCAAAGGCTTCCTTGACTGGCTGAAAGCCACCAATGCAGATGTGGTGTGTTTACAGGAAATTAAAGCCACCCCAGACCAAATTGCAAACCTTATTGATCTTGAAAGCATGGGCTATCATCATTTTTGGTATCCGGCACAAAAAAAGGGGTATAGCGGTACAGCCATCTTTTCTAAAAAACAACCCCTCCATGTAGAATATGGCTGCGGGATAGCACCTTATGATCAGGAGGGAAGAGTAATAAGGGCCGACTTTGAAGAGTTCTCTGTGATCAGTGCCTATTTCCCTTCAGGTTCCAGCGGCGAGGAGCGCCAGGCTTTTAAAATCAGGTTCCTTGAGGATTTCCAGGTGTATGCCAGCCAGCTGAAGCAGCAGATTCCGAATCTGCTCATCTGCGGAGATTACAACATCTGCCACAAGGCTATAGATATCCACAACCCTAAGTCTAATGCCAATTCCTCGGGCTTTTTGCCTGAAGAACGCGAATGGATGGAGAACTTTATGAGCTCCGGCTTTGTAGATACTTTCAGGTATTTAAACCAGGACCCGCACCACTATACCTGGTGGAGCTATAGGGCAGGAGCAAGAGCTAAAAACCTGGGTTGGCGTATAGATTATCATTTAATTACCAAGACCATGGAGCCTAAAATTAAAAGAGCCGCCATTTTACCCGAAGCAAAACATTCTGACCATTGCCCGATTTTGCTGGAGCTGGATATTT
>JAZQRF010000230.1:0-37162 GCA_045629485.1 Pelobium sp.
TAGCCGTACATTCGGTCATTGCCGAGCAGGATTTCTGGGAAAAAATCAACAGCCTGAAAGCAGCGGGTGCACAGGGAATTGTGGTGATGCCGATCGAAAAGATCATCACCTAAGACCGTATTTCAGTCAAAACAGGCTGATGTAACCATTAACCAATAGTTAAATCAAAAACGTAACACATTGAAAATCTACAGTTATAAAGATTTATCTGAACCAGAGATAGAGACGCTGTGCGGAAGGCAACTGGAAGACGATAATAGCATCGCAGAAAGTGTTCAGGCGATCATTGCCAGCGTAAAAGCAAATGGTGACCAGGCTTTATTCGATTATGCATTGGCTTTTGATAAGGTAAAGCTGGAGCAACTTTTCATCACTAAAGAAGAGTTGGCAGCAATTGCTGCAACGATTCCGGAGGATGCAAAAGCCGCGATTAACCAGGCCTACCAGAATATTAAGAAGTTTCATGCTTCCCAAATCAGTAAAGAAGCAGTTGTTGAAACCATGCCCGGCGTTTCCTGCTGGCGGGAAACCCGCCCTATTGAGCGCGTAGGCCTTTATGTACCGGGTGGAACGGCTGTTTTACCTAGCACCTTTTTGATGCTGGCCATCCCGGCATTGTTAGCAGGCTGCCTGCAGATCACCGTATGCTCGCCGCCACAGGCGGATGGCAAAACCAATTGCTACCTGGCTTATTGCGCCCAGCTTCTGGGGATTGAAAAGCTCTACCTGGTTGGCGGCGCACAGGCCATTGCGGCCATGGCTTATGGTACAGAAAGCATTCCTAAGGTCGATAAGATTTTTGGCCCGGGAAACCAGTTCGTAACTATGGCTAAAACCATTATACAGTCTACTACAAATACAGCTATAGATATGCCGGCAGGTCCGTCAGAAGTTTTGGTCATTGCTGATGAAACTGCAAATCCTATTTTTGTAGCTGCCGATTTACTGGCACAAGCCGAACATGGTGCAGATAGCCAGGCCATATTAGTGAGTACTTCCCAGGATATTATAGACCGCACTTTGGCAGAAGTAGAAAAGCAGATTGCTGTTTTACCTCGTCAGGAGATTGCAGCGAAAGCCATTACTAATTCTTATGCGGTTTTAGTAAGTGATTTACAGGAAGCCATGAGCTTTAGTAATGAATACGCTCCGGAGCATTTAATTTTAGCAACCGAGAATTGGAAGAATATAACTGCTGATATTGTAAATGCAGGATCAGTGTTTTTAGGCAATTTAACTCCTGAAAGTGCCGGCGATTATGCCAGTGGCACTAACCATACTTTACCAACAAGTGCTTATGCAAAATCTTATTCTGGCGTATCTTTAGACTCTTTTGTAAAGAAAATCACTTTTCAGCACATCAGCGAAAGCGGGATTAAGAACTTAGGCCCAACAGTAGAGATTTTAGCGGAGATTGAAGGTTTACATGCGCATAAAAACGCGATGAGTGTGAGAATTTTGGAAACGAAGGAGCAAAGATAAAAGACGGAAAAAGCAACACACAATAGAGTAAGAAATAAATAGAATACTAAATGGATTACTTACAAATAAACAGATATTAACAAATTGGCTAATTAGCAAATTGACTAATTGAAATCATGTTCGATATAAACACCATCATCAGACCCAATATAAAAAACTTAAAACCTTACTCTTCTGCAAGAGACGAGTTTAAGGGCGAAGCTTCTGTTTATTTAGATGCCAATGAAAATGCTTTTGGTTCTCCTTTAAACACCAACTACCACCGTTATCCGGATCCTATGGCTTATGCTGTAAAGATGGAGCTGAGTAAAATAAAAGGTGTACCTGCAAGAAATATCTTTTTAGGTAACGGTAGTGACGAAGCCATTGATGTCCTTTTCAGAAGCTTTTGTAATCCTGGTAAAGACAATGTCATTATTGTTCCTCCAACTTATGGCATGTATGAGGTATCAGCAAACATCAATGACGTAGAGCTGAAAAGGGTAAACCTGACGGCAGATTTCCAGCTAAACTTAGAAGGCATTGCAGAAGCTATTGACGCAAACACGAAAATTATTTTTATTTGTTCGCCAAACAATCCTACTGGTAACAGCATAAACAGGGACGACATTCAAACTTTACTGGCCAATTTTAATGGTTTGGTAATTATTGATGAGGCTTATATCAATTTCTCCAGACAAAAAACTTTTATCCAGGAACTTACAGAATATGCAAACCTCGTGATCCTGCAAACCTTATCAAAAGCATGGGGCCTGGCTGGTTTAAGGATAGGAATGGCTTTTGCCAGTGAGGAAATAATCGAGGTTTTAAACCGGGTGAAACCGCCTTATAATATCAATGAGGCATCGCAGGCACTGGCTTTAGAAGCTTTAAAAAATATAGAACAGGTAAACGAATGGATCAAACAAACCTTAAAAGAAAGAGACGCTTTGGTACTAGCTATTAAAGATTTTGATTTCGTGGTCGATATTTATCCCTCAGATGCCAACTTTATCCTGGTTAAAACTACCGATGCTAATGCAGTATACAACTTCTTAGTAGAAAGCGGCATCATCATCAGAAACCGGAACAAAGTAGAGCTGTGTGAAGGCTGTGTAAGAATTACAATTGGCACACCTGAAGAAAACAAAACATTAATAGAAACATTAAAATCCTATAAAGGATGAGAAAGATACTTTTTATAGACCGTGATGGTACCTTAATTATTGAACCTGCAGACGAGCAGATTGATTCCTTTGCAAAACTGGAGTTTTACCCCGGAGCGATTACCAATCTGGCCAAAATTGTAAAAGAGTTAGATTATGATTTGGTAATGGTAACTAACCAGGATGGTTTAGGTACAGATTCACATCCGGAAGCCAACTTTTGGCCGGTGCATAACTTCATCCTAAAAACACTGGAGAATGAAGGCATCAGCTTCAGAGAAATCATTATCGATAAAACCTTTGCCAGAGATAACGCTCCTACCCGTAAACCGGGAACTGCATTGTTACAGCACTTCTTTAACGAAACAGATTTCGACTTAAAAAACTCTTTCGTTATTGGCGACCGATTAAATGATGTTGTTTTAGCAAAAAACCTTGGCGCCAAAGCAATCTGGCTAAACAATAATCCTGCATTAGGGATTGATGAGGCTCAAAACAAAATAGACAATGCAGAAGAAGTTATTGCCCTGGAAAGCCCGGACTGGAACAAAATCTACGAATTTTTAAAAGTTGGCAAGAGAGAGGTTACTCATTTTCGGAAAACCAAAGAAACAGACATACAAATCAAAATCAATTTAGACGGTAAAGGCGACACCAATATTTCCACCGGCCTGCATTTCTTTGACCACATGCTGGATCAGATTGGCCGTCATGGAGGATTTGATTTAACGGTGATTACTAAAGGCGATTTACATATAGACGAACACCACACTATTGAAGATACCGGCATTGCTTTAGGCGAAGCATTCCTGGAAGCTTTGGCTGATAAGAAAGGCATTGAGCGATATGGATTTTGTTTACCCATGGACGATTGCCTGGCCCAGGTAGCTATAGATTTTGGCGGCAGAAACTGGATTGTTTGGGATGCTGAATTTAAGAGAGAAAAAGTTGGGGATATGCCTACAGAAATGTTCTTCCACTTCTTTAAATCTTTCTCTGATGCTTCAAAATCTAATTTGAATGTAAAAGCCGAAGGAGAAAACGAGCATCATAAAATAGAGGCTATTTTTAAAGCGTTTGCAAAATCTATAAAAATGGCAATTAAAAGAGACGTAAACAATATGCGTTTACCAAGTACTAAGGGATTATTATAAGTTAAAAGTAAAAAGTTGAAAGTTATAAGTCTTTGCAAGTGGCTTAAATAACAAACTGACAACTAAATACTAACAACTACAAAAAAAATGATAGGAATTGTTAATTACGGAGCAGGCAATATTTTTTCATTAACATCAGCACTTGATCGGTTAGGACTTCAGTTCGGGATGATTAACCATGAAGATGACTTTGAAAAATACGATAAAATCATTATCCCTGGCGTGGGCCATGCAGGAGCTGCAATGCAAAAGCTGGAAGAAACGGGCTTAGTACCAGCAATTAAAAGCCTGACAAAGCCTGTATTAGGAATTTGTGTGGGAATGCAGTTAATGACTAACCATTCCGAAGAAGGAGATGCCGCCTTACTGGGCATTGTTCCACTTAATACATTAAGGTTCAGAGAAGAATTATGTAAAAAAGTACCTCACATGGGATGGAACCAGGTTACTGCCACAGACAACATGCCCCTGTTTAATGGTATTAACAAGGATTCGTACTTTTACTTCGTACACTCCTATTTTATAGAATTTAATCCTAAATTTACGGCTGCAACTTGTGATTACGGAATCCGGTTTTCGGCAAGTATACAGAAAGACAACTTTTTTGCAGTACAGTTTCACCCCGAAAAATCTGGTGAGGCTGGAGAATTGCTGCTTAAAAATTTCGCAAACTTATAAAACATAAAAGATGTACATTATTCCTGCAGTAGATGTTCTAAATCAGAAAGTAGTTAGATTACGCGAAGGCGATTACAGTCAGGTTACTCAATACGAAGTTTCATTAGAAGAGCAAATTCAAACCTACCAATCAAACGGGACCGAGTTTGTTCACATTATAGATTTAAATGGTGCTAAAGGCGATTTCAGCAATCAACAATACCTCTTCGATATTATCCAGAAAACTGATATGAAAGTTCAGTATGGTGGTGGAGTTAGAAGTATTGAAAAAGTGAAAGAGCTGATAGATGCTGGAATTCATAGGGTAATTGTAGGAACACAGGCTATTACCAACCCTAATTTCTTACAGGAGCTAAGCGAAGAATTTGCAGGGAAGAAAAAGCTTTCAGACCATATTGTTATTGCAATTGATGTTCTGGATGAAGTGATCAAATACTCGGGCTGGATGGAAAGTTCGCCAATAAAACTGATGGATTATGTTGATAAATGCTTAAACCTGGGCTTTTTCAGGTTTCTGTGTACAGATATCAGCAAAGACGGAAAATTAGGTGGTGCAGGCATAGATTTATATAAAAAACTATTGGCCCACTCTCCTTTCATCAAATTGATCGCTTCTGGCGGAGTAAGCTCTATGGACGATATTATTCAGCTCAACGAGTATAAAATTGAATCTTGCGTAGTAGGGAAAGCGATTTACGAAAACCGTATCACTATTGATGAAATCAAAGACTGGAATTTAAAAACCTTATCGTCTATCTAATTTTATCATTTCATTTACAAGAGCATTGAACAATTTTAAAAATAATTTAGCGAAGCGTATTATCCCCTGTTTAGACGTAAAAGACGGAAGAACAGTAAAAGGAATAAACTTTGTTGATTTACGCGATGCCGGAGACCCCGTAGAATTAGCCTGGCAATATTCGCAACAGGGTGCAGATGAACTGGTATTTTTAGATATTGCTGCAACAAATGAAAAGCGCAAAACCACTTTAGATATGGTTAGAGCTGTTGCGAGGCAAATCAATATCCCATTTACTATTGGTGGTGGAATAAGTGAATTAAAAGATGCTGAGGCTTTATTAAATGCCGGGGCCGATAAGATATCCATCAACTCTGCGGCAGTAAGAAGACCAGAATTAATTGATGAACTGGCAAACGCATTTGGAATCCAGTTTGTAGTGGTTGCAGTAGATACAAAACACCTTAAGGGAACAGATATTGTTCACCTTAACGGCGGAAGAGTTCCTACAGACATTACTACCCAAAATTGGATCAAAGAGGCAGAGAATAGAGGTGCTGGAGAAATCCTGTTGACCTCGATGGATAAAGACGGCACCAAATCTGGTTTTGACAATGTTTTGTTAAAACAAATTAATGAGATGATCAGCATCCCGGTGATTGCATCTGGTGGCGCTGGAAATGAACAACATTTTATTGATGTTTTTCAGCAAAGTAATGTGGATGCAGCACTGGCAGCTTCTGTTTTTCATTACGGAGAAATATTGATTCCCGAATTGAAACAGCTTTTAAAAACAAACCACATTCCAGTAAGAATATAAATTCTTTCTAGTCTGGTTTTCCATTGAATAATAAACAAACAAAATGCAAATAGATTTCCAAAAAAGCGACGGATTAGTCCCTGTAATTGTTCAGGATGAGCAAACTTTAGAAGTTTTAATGTTAGGCTACATGAACGAAGAAGCTTTTCTTAAAACGGAAAAGGAAGGTAAAGTAACTTTTTACTCACGTTCTAAAAACCGTTTATGGACAAAAGGCGAAGAAAGTGGAAACTTCCTGTTTGTCAAATCTATCAGCATAGATTGCGATAAAGATACCATCTTAATTAAAGCCAATCCCGTAGGGCCTACCTGCCATACAGGCTCCAGAAGCTGTTTCTCTACCACCTATAATCAAAACTTTATTTTCCAATTAGAGAATATTATTAAAGATCGTTATGATAATCCTTCCCAGGAGTCGTATGTAAACTCTTTAAGAAAAAAAGGGTTAAATAAGATAGCGCAAAAAGTTGGAGAAGAAGGTGTGGAAACGGTGATTGCTGCACTGGCAGAAACTGATAACGATTTCATTAACGAATCATCTGATTTAGTTTTCCATCTTTTGGTTTTATTAAAAGAAAAAGGCTTCACACTGAATGATATCGCAAAGAATTTAGAATCAAGACATAAATAAAGATTAAAGAATAAGGTATACAAAGAATCTTCCAAAGGCCAGAGACTGTAATTTAAGTCAGCTGGTAATTGACTAGGCCTGTAAAAATATTTGCAGTCCTTTATCTTTCTTATCTTTGTTCCATAGAAATTTGTTCTTTTATCCCTATTCCTCTCAAAAAATGAAAGTCTCAACCTTAACAGGACACAGCAATCCCATTTATACAGTTATTGCCCACCCAAAAAAAGCATTATTTTATACCGCTGGAAATGATAAAGGAATTGTGGAATGGGACTTAACAACGCAAACACATTTGAGGATCTTTAACCAGGTTAAAAACACCATATATTGTCTTGCTATTATCGAGGAATACAATCTGCTAGTTGCAGGCTGTAACGATGGTATGGTCTTGTTTTTTGATCTGGAAAGCACAAAACTTTTATTATCTATATCTATCGGCTCTGCCGTCTTCGACCTCAAGTATGTGGATTCGAAAAAAGAATTATTAGCTTCTACCGATACAGGATTAATTTTCATTATTGATCCTGTAAATTATAAAATACTTCACCAGTTTAAATCTGGATCAGAAAAAATCAGGACCATGGCCATTAGCAATCAATTAAACCTGATGGCCACAGCATCGAATGATAAAATCATCAGAATTTATCATTTAGAAGATTATACATCTTTTTATGAATTCGAAGGCCACAGTCAGGGTGTGGGCTCACTAACTTTTTCACCTGATGGCACTCAACTCCTAACCGGCTCCCGGGATGCGCATTTAAGAGTCTGGAGCACCAGCAACTGGGAATGTTTATATAATTTCCCAGCCCATCTTTTTGCGATTTATAAGATCGCCTATCATCCAAAATATCCATACCTTGCTACCGCCAGCAGAGATAAATCTGTTAAAATATGGCGAGCCGAAGATTTTAGCTTGTTTAAAAATTTAAGTCTCGATAAAGGATCAGATGCTCATCGGCTTTCTGTAAACAGCTTATGCTGGACAAATAACGGCGAACATTTGATTTCTGTAAGTGATGATAAACTAGTTAAAATTTGGGATTTTGCTTTCTAAACGTAGCGTTTAATAATACGCAGCTTATGGCTATACCTCTTTAAGTCGGAAGAAAATATACCCTGGTTATCTATCCTGTCAATTTTAACTCTTCCGGATGCGTGGATTATCTGGCTGTTATTTAGCATGATTCCTACATGGGTAATCCGGCCTTCTTCATTATCAAAAAAAGCAAGATCGCCTGCTTTTGCCTCAGGTAAAAAGTCTACCAACTCTCCTTGCTCTGCCTGTTGTGATGCATCGCGATTAATTTTAATTCCTAACAATTTAAATACGATCTGCGAAAACCCTGAACAATCTATTCCAAAATGGGTACGCCCACCCCATAAATAAGGCACATTTAAAAAACGTTTAGCTATTTCGGCAACATCAGCATTAAAATCTTCAAGGTTAGGGATGGTAACGTTATCGCTTATTACCTGAAAGAAATCTTTTCCAATTTGGCATTTCCCATCACTATAATAAGGCAAACTAGAGCCTGCAGGCAAATAAAATGCTTGCTTCTGCTCTCCCTTTAGTACCATGGTGTTTACATCTAAAGTGATAAACTTTAAGTCCGAGGCCGCTTCTGCATTTATTGGCAGAGCTTGTTTTTCATCTATCCAGCCAGTATAATGGTCATATCCGGTTTTGATAAACAACCATTCTTCTCTTTTTTCTATTATTGTAAAAACTTCTCCAAAAAGAATTTGTGAAACCATTTCTGAAGAATGCGAAGGATTTGCCCTAATGGGTATTACCGATAAAAAACCTATAGCATATTGGTTATTCATAAAATTTTGTCTGGAAAATATTTTTGTGTAAATTAAAAAAAAATGAGCTAACATGGAAAATTTACCCTCTTTTCAAAAAATTTTAATTGCTGTTGATGATAGTAAATATTCTAGCAGGGCAGCAGCGTATGGTTTCACTCTGGCAAGAAAATTATATGCCGATGTAGCACTGGTTCATATTAATGAATTCCCTGTTGCAGCCAACATGACTGGAGACCCGCTTCTTGGAGATCCGGGAATAGTGATTCCTAATATCTTAGACATCCAAAAAGAAAGTGCCCAAAAACTCCTGGACGATCTTGTCAATGAATTTGGCGCTGGCTTAGAAGTTCAGAAATTTATCCTGGAAGGAAATATAAAAGACGAAGTGATTAAAACAGCTAAAGATCTTAAAGCATGTTTAATTGTAGTGGGTACTCATAGTAGAACCGGAATTAATCATTTTCTTTCTGGGTCTGTGGCAGAAACTATAAGCAGGCATTCCTCTTGCCCTGTTCTAATTGTTCCTAGTAAAGATTAAGTAAGAGAGGAAGGGACTAAACATTCCCTTCTTCTTAAATTGCAGGCTTTATTTCTTTACAGATAAGATATACTTTACCATTTCCTCGGCCTCCGCTTTAGATAATTTAGCATGAGGCGTCATGGGTATTGTTCCCCAAACATCTTTACTACCTTTAATAATTCTATCTGCTAATAGCGTTATATTCTTCGGATTTGCAGGATATTTTATCGCAATATCAGCATAGGATGGGCCTAAAATTTTCGCTTTTTCTGCATGGCAACCCATACAATCAGACTTTGCTATTAATTGTTTTCCTTTTGGGATATTTGTTTGTTTAGCTGCCAGTGTGGTTGAAAGAGCCACAAATATAAGTGTTAAAAATTCTCTCATGCTTGTTATAATTTACTACTAATTATGGATTTAAATATTGCTTATCACCCTTTTTAAAATCTACGCAGGCATCAAACCTGCCTGGTACTTCTACATATTCCAACTGTTGGGTGGCTCCTATTTCGGATGTAAAGTATCCCAACAAAGTGAGCTCTCTCATCATTCTAAAATAATGAACTGGCTCGCTTGATTTCTTCTTCTTTTGATAGTTTCTTTGTTCGATATCTAATTGAGTGAGTAATTCTGTACGGTTTGAAGGTGTGCAATCTATAAAATTAGCACTCCACTTTTCTATACTTAACTTGTTAACTTTTGCCAGCCCATCTATAAATACTTTCTGATTTCCAGGAGTATAACAATCTTTAACCATTATTGCCATAAACATGCCTGTTTTAGCTGCCTTTGCTCCAGGGGTATTCGTCTCAGGGATAATGGTTTCTGCAATTTCGTCCATTAATTCTACATCTTTTTTACTAAAAAGTGCATCAATATGCTCTGAAGAAAAAACTTTATTCGAAAATGCAAAGACCTCGCCTCCTACTATAGACCCTCCTAATAAAACTGCGACTGAAGATAATGCCTGCCTTCTATTCATTGCTATAATATTATTATAAATTCTTTTTATTTAATTCAGAAACGGCATATGCTGCTGCTCTTGCAGTAAAAGCCATATAAGAAAGCGATGGGTTTACGCAACTGCCCGAAGTCATAAAAGACCCATCGGTAACAAAAACATTTTTAGCATCCCAAACCTGGTTATGTTTGTTTAAAACAGACGTCTTAGGATCATGTCCCATTCTGGCTGTGCCCATTTCGTGGATCCCCATTCCAAAACCATAAGCAGAGCTTGTAATTCTTACATCTTTTAATCCTGCCCTTTCCAGCATCTCCTTCGCTTCTTCACCCATATCTTTCCTCATTTTTATCTCGTTCTCTTTAAGTTCTGCATCAATAGACAAAACGGGTAGCCCCCATTTATCTTTTACATTCTTATCTAAGAAAACCCTGTTTTCGTGGTATGGTAATATTTCTCCAAAGCCCCCTAATCCCATACGCCAATCACCAGGCTGAGAAAGCGCTTCTTTTAACCCTGCACCTACATTTATTTCTGCAATTTCTCTGTTCCAACCGTTTCTACTTGCCGACCCTTGATACCCAAACCCTCTAAGATAATCTCTTTTATCATTACCGATATTAACAAAACGCGGTACATATATCCCATTTGGTCTTCTCCCAAAATAATATTTATCATCGTAGCCTTCGACCCTGCCGGAAGCACCAATTTTAAGATGATGATCCATAAGGTTATGGCCTAACTCACCGCTGCTGCTGCCTAATCCACCATCCCACACATCTGTAGCAGAATTCATTAATAACCATGCAGAATTTAAAGTAGAGGCACAAACGAAAACAATTTTTGCTTTATAAACGTAAGTTTTATTGGTTTCTGCATCCAGAACTTCTACCCCTGTGGCTTTCTTTTTATCTTTATCATAAAGAATTTTAATGGCTATAGAAAAAGGCCTTAAGGTTAGCTTACCAGTTGCCATTGCTGCAGGAAGTGTAGAAGATTGGGTACTAAAATAACCTCCAAAGGGGCAGCCCAGAGAACATTTATTTCTATACTGACAATTTCCTCTATCCTTATGCTCTCCGGTTATATGCGCCACCCGACCAATAATCATATGACGCTGATTGTTGTAAAACTTTTTAATCCTGGCAGATACGTCCTTTTCTACACAATTCATTTCCATTGGAGGCTGAAATTCTCCATCCGGCAAAACATCTAATCCTTCTTTTGAGCCGCTTATCCCTGCGAATTTTTCTACGTAACTGTACCATGGAGCAATTTCATTATACCTAACTGGCCAGTCTATAGCAATACCATCTTTTAAATTAGCTTCATAATCTAAATCACTAAAACGGTAAGATTGCCTCCCCCACATTAACGACCTTCCACCAACCTGGTAACCACGAAACCAATCGAATCTTTTCACTTCTGTATAAGGAGATTCTTTTTCATTAACCCAAAAGTCTAGATTCTTTTCACTTAACGGATAATCTCTGCGTAAAACAGGATATTCTCTTATCATTTCCTGTGTTCTTTGGCCCCTATGCGGAAAGTCCCAGGGCGCTTTCACAGCATTAACATAATCTTTCCCGTGTTCTACATTTCTTCCACGTTCTAACAAAAGCGTCTTTAAGCCACGCTCTGTTAATTCTTTAGCTGCCCAGCCTCCTGAAATACCTGAGCCAATGACTATTGCGTCGTAGCTATTGCTGATCATTATTATCTCAATTAATTAGTAAAAAGAAATCAATAATAATAAAAAATAACAAAATGACACTACAACTTGCAATTAGTTTGCATAAATATATTTAAGAGCGCTATTGATTGCATTTAGTAAGAAGACAGATTAGCTTATAAAAAAGAAGGGCTTTCTAAATAGAAAGCCCTTCTTTACTTATTAAAATATTAAATACTATCCTTCCTGGTGTAACCAGGCTTTTTTTGCAAGTAATTCTTCTTCTGTTTCTCTTACATCTTCATCATCCACACAGCAATCTACCGGGCAAACCGCAGCACATTGAGGCTCATCATGAAAACCTTTACACTCTGTACATTTATCAGATACTATGAAATAAACTTCGTCTGAGATAGCAGATTGAGCTTCATCTGCATCCAGTGTTTCACCTCCTCCAAAATCAATCACGCCTTTTAAAGCAGTTCCTTCAGAAAATTTCCAGGGTTGACCCGCATCATAAATAGCATTATTAGGGCATTCAGGCTCACATGCTCCACAATTTATGCACTCGTCTGTAATTTTAATTGCCATATCTTATAATATCTTACGTCTTAAACGTAGTTTTGTGTTCCTAATTAAGCTGCAAATATAAACATATTTACACGATTAGAGTTTCAAATCTATGTCTATTTTTAATAAAGAAAATAAAATTAACGCATTTGTTAAACTGGGTGAATATCTTCAAAATCCTGACCAGGAATTAAATGAACTTATCATTACAGCTAAGAACAAGAATGCCTGGTTTACTCAAGAGCAGGTTAAAAACGCCATAGCGTCTATAGGCAAATCACTCAATTATAATGATTTAACCCAGTGGATAAGTAGCTATCCTGCAAATAATAGCCCGAAAAAAATTGGGCTAGTTCTAGCAGGAAATATCCCTTTAGTGGGATTTCATGATATATTATCTGTGCTTATTTCAGGCCATATCGCTCAAATAAAATTATCTTCAAATGACGATTCTCTGATTCCAACGGTACTTAAAAAATTGGTAGAAATAGAACCCGGATTCGGAAACAGTATACGTTTTTTGAACAGGCTGGAAGGTTTTGATGCTATCATTGCAACAGGCAGTAATAATACCTCCAGGTATTTCGAATACTATTTTTCTAAAGTTCCTCATATCATCAGAAAGAACAGGAACAGTATTGCTATTCTTTCTGGTAATGAAACTAAAGAAGATTTTATAGCTCTGGGGAAAGATATATTTAGCTATTATGGCTTGGGTTGCAGAAATGTTTCTAAGCTTTATGTACCAAAAGAATACGATTTTATTCCTTTTTTCGAAGCCATAGAAGAGTACAACCCTATCATCAATCACCAGAAATATAATAATAATTACGATTATAATAAATCTATTTATCTGGTAAATAAAGTTCAACACTTAGACAATGGCTTTTTGCTGGTTACACCAAACGAATCCTTGTCTTCTCCACTTTCTGTAGTTTATTATGAAGAATATGAGCATACTAGTGAGCTGGAAAAAACTTTGGAACAGAGAAAAGAAGAGATACAGGTTGTGGTAAGTAAGGCTGATGATATTCATCTGTCGTTACCAATTGTAAAGTTTGGCGAAAGCCAACAACCACAACTTTGGGATTATGCCGATGGGATAGATACCATGAAATTTTTATCGGAATTAGCCTGATTTAAAAAAATTAAAAACAGCAAACAAAAAGTTTTAACTTTGAAAGCATGTATATCATCAAAGTAAAGGGAGTTGCCAAAATACCAGATTATGTGCAGCTGCGTGATGAAAAATTTACATTATTAGCCTACTTCCGAGTAGACAGGCCCGATAAATCGCTGGATAAATTAGGCTTGGGGGCTAAAACAGATTACATAATGAATATTGTAAAAGATTTGCCTTTTGGACAGATTTTAAAATTAGACATCTAATGATAGGAAATTCAGTTATAGAACTTAACCATATAGACGTATTCCAGCAAAAACACCTTGTTTTATCTGATGTGAACCTGCATGTTAATAAAGGAGAATTCGTTTATCTTATAGGGCAAACAGGATCGGGAAAAAGCAGTTTGCTTAAAATTATTTACGGAGACCTCCATGTAGCTAATGGCGACGGTCATGCAGTAGGTTTTCCATTAAAAACGCTTAAAGAGACAGAAGTACCCTTCCTCAGAAGAAAACTAGGTATTGTTTTTCAGGATTTCCAGTTATTAACAGACCGTACAATAGAGCAAAATTTACAATTTGTACTAAAAGCAACTGGCTGGAAAGATAAAAACTTAATTTCTGAACGTATAAAAGACGTTTTAGAAAAAGTAGGTTTGAGAAGTAAAATGAAGAAAATGCCTCACGAAATTTCCGGAGGCGAGCAACAGCGAGTGGTAATAGCAAGAGCCTTGCTTAATGATCCGGAGCTGATTTTAGCAGATGAACCCACAGGAAATCTTGACCCTGAGACATCCGAAGAGATCATGATTCTCCTTAGGCAAATTAGCCAGTCGGGCACTGCTGTATTAATGGCTACTCACGATTACCACATTATCAGAACCTTCCCTTCAAGAATTATAAAGTGCGAAAATGGAAGAGTTATGGAAGATGCTACAGTGTAAATAAATCCAAACTTTACAGACAGTTAATCTGTGCTTAGTTCAATCAGGCTGACAGGTTGACTGTTTTTTTTATCTGGCAAAGTTTTGGCAATCATACTATAATAATCATAATGCCGTATGTTTAATAAAAAGAAAGTTGTAGAAGATCAGGAGACTAACAAAATGACAGATAATACGCAAGAAAATCCGCAAGAACAAATTCAGGAAGAAATAGAGATGGTAAATGCTGCAACGCAAAACACCGTTGATGAAGACAAACTGGTTCCCGATAGCGAAACAGAAGTGTCTGAAATAGACAAACTGAAACAGGATATTGCAAATGCTAATGAGAAATATGTTAGGCTTTATGCAGAATTTGACAACTATAAACGCAGAACGACAAAAGAACGAATAGACTTTTTACAGACTGCAGGAAAGGATGTGATTGTTTCTTTGCTTGGTGTTTTGGATGATTTCGAAAGAGCGAATAAAGCAATGGAGGCGGCACAAGAGATTGAGCCTGTAAAAGAAGGAATAAACCTCGTTCATCATAAGCTAAAATCGCTTTTAACCCAAAAAGGATTAAAAGAAATGGAAGCTAAAGGATCTGTTTTTGATGCTGACATCCACGAAGCGATAACGAGCATCCCGGCCCCTTCTGATGATTTGAAGGGCAAGGTGATTGATGAAGTTGAAAAAGGCTATTATTTAAATGACAAAGTGATTCGTTTCGCAAAGGTAGTAGTTGGAGCGTAAGGAAATTAATGAATGTGAAATGGTTAATTTGGATGCATCCCTTTCTTTAACGGATCACCTTTAATAGGTTAACAAATTATCACATTGTCAGATTGACAAATTAGGAAAATGAGTAAAAGAGATTATTACGATATACTGGGAGTTTCTAAGGGATCTTCTGCTGATGAAATAAAAAAAGCCTATAGAAAAATGGCTATTAAATATCATCCAGATAAAAACCCTGATGACAAAGCTGCAGAAGAAAAATTTAAAGAAGCTGCCGAGGCTTATGAAGTTTTAAGTAATCCCGAGAAAAAACAAAGGTATGACCAGTTTGGCCACGCCGGTGCACAAGGTGGATTTGGCGGCGGTGGATACAGCGGTGGCGGAATGAATATGGAAGACATATTCAGCCAGTTTGGTGATGTATTTGGCGGCGGAGGTAGTCCTTTTGACAGTTTCTTTGGTGGCGGTGGCCAGCGAAGCGGAAGACGAGTACAACGGGGTACCAATCTTAGAATTAAGGTAAAGCTAACTCTTGAAGAGATTGCCAACGGTGTTGAGAAAAAAATAAAAGTTAATAAACAGATACAATGTAGCACTTGTGACGGTACAGGCGCTAAGGACAAAAACTCTATACAAACCTGTAAAACATGTGGTGGTAGTGGTTCTGTAAGAAGAGTAACCAACACTATTCTAGGTCAGATGCAAACAACAAGTACCTGCCCAACCTGTAATGGCGAAGGTACAACTGTTTCCGCAAAATGTAATTCCTGCCATGGCGATGGAATCGTTAGAGGAGAGGAAACCATCACTATAAATATCCCTGCCGGAGTGAGCGAAGGCATGCAATTAAGCATGAGCGGAAAAGGTAACGCTGCACCTAGAGGAGGCGTTCCGGGAGATTTGATTATATTAATTGAAGAAATCCCTCACGAATCTTTAAAAAGAGAAGGCATAAACATTATTTATGACTTACATGTTAGTTTTGTTGATGCAACTCTGGGTACAAGTGTAGAAATCCCTACCATAGATGGTAAAGCCAGGATTAAGCTGGAGCCAGGCACACAGGGCGGAAAAATACTAAGATTAAAAGGAAAAGGTATCCCTGAAGTAAATTCTTATCATAAGGGAGATCAATTGGTACAGGTGAATATCTGGACACCTAAATCTATTAACAATGAGGAGCGTGAGCTTTTAGAAAAGTTAAGGTCCTCAGATAATTTCAAACCTAATCCTGGTAAAAACGAAAAAAGTTTCTTCGACAGGATGAAGGAATATTTTGAGTAAGAAAAACAATAATCATCTAAAAATGCTTCTTAACAGGAAGCATTTTTTGTTTTATAAATGTTCGACCTTTAGTTTAAATTCAGTGAGTACACTGCTGGCAGTAAAATTCAACTTATTTATCTTGATTCTTAAGTTAATTTTACTGAATATTAAGCTAAAGAAATTAAACAACCCATTTAGTATTATCAATATTTTAGTAAGATGTTAAAACAAGTGTCTATTATATTCACAGGTATATCAATGGTTGGCATTTTAGGCTTTTCCGGAGAAAAAAACAATGAAAAAATCATTTTATCCAAACAACAAAATCTTGGAGATGCAGCTCTGCATTATAAAACTTATTGCGGGGGGTGCCACGGTGAAAAAATGGATGCTTTTGTAGATAGAAAGTGGAAATACGGCAATTCTCGCGAGAATATTTTTAAATCTATTAAAACAGGTTATCCCGATGGTGGGATGCCATCGTTTCATGCGGCCTTTAAAGATGAAGAAATCTACAACCTTACTGATTACATTCTGGAAGGCATCAAGAATGTAAACAAATACACCGCTTCAGACAAGCCTAAATCTAATATTTTTAAAACAGAAAAATTAACCATTAGGTTAGATACCATTTACACAGCCGGAAAAGTACCTTGGGCTATGGCTTTTTTACCTGACGGTTCTCTTTTAGTAACTGATAAAACTGGTACATTAACTAAAGTTTCCAAAAATAAAACTACTCAAATTATAAACGGTGTATCGAAAGTCTTGTCTAAAGGACAAGGAGGGTTAATGGATGTTATTTTACACCCTAACTTCTCCAAAAACAATATCATATATTTATCTTATTCTAAAACCAAAGAAGAAGGTGGCAAAACGTTAGCAACTACAGCTATTATGCGAGCAAAATTAGGTGAATCTAGTTTAACAGAGCAGAAAGATATTTTTGTAGCAGAACCTTATTTAACCTCTACTCACCATTATGGTTCTAGAATGGTGTTTGATGAGAATGGTTACCTTTATTTTTCTGTAGGTGAAAGAGGAAATCAGTATGATAATCCTCAGAACTTAAAAAACAATAGCTTGGGAAAAATTCATAGAATAAAAGATGATGGCTCTATCCCTTCAGATAATCCCTTTGTAAAAGATAAAAATATTGCACCTTCTATTTATACTTACGGAAACAGGAACCCACAGGGAATAGCTTTAAATCCGCAAACTAAAGCAGTTTGGTCTCATGAGCATGGCCCACGTGGCGGAGATGAAATTAATATTATTAAGAAAGCTGCTAACTATGGATGGCCGGTAATTTCTTATGGAATCCACTATAACGGTACCACGTTTACTGATAAAACTGCTCAGGAAGGTATGGAACAACCGCTGCACTATTGGATTCCTTCTATTGGCCCCAGCGGGATGGCCTTTGTTAACAGTTCTTCTATCTATAAAGGATGGGAAAATAACTTAATGATTGGTTCTTTGCGCTTCGAATACTTAAACAGATGCGAGATAAAAGACAATAAGGTTGTTCATGAAGAAATCTTATTTAAAAATATAGGCAGACTAAGAGATGTTAGAGTTGCTCCTGATGGCTACATCTATATTGCTGTAGAAAATCCGGGACGAGTGTATAAACTTGTTCCTGTTACCCAGTAATACTTTTTAAAACCAGTAAAAGTAAATCATATATTTTGTAACAATAAATTACAAAAGCTTATCTTAACAATATAAATTCGTTGAATGTTAAGTATAAGAAACATCGTTAAAGAATATGCCAAACACAGGGCATTGGATAATGTGAGTATGGAAGTAGAAAGAGGTACAGTATTTGGACTTCTTGGGCCAAATGGTGCTGGCAAAACTTCTTTAATACGAATTATTAATCAAATTACGGGGCCAGATAGTGGAGAGATTTTTTTTAATGGAGAACAGCTGAATCAGTCTCATATTAGTAAAATTGGCTACCTCCCGGAGGAAAGAGGATTATATAAAAAAATGGAAATTGGCGAGCAAATGCTTTACCTCGCCCAATTAAAAGGCCTAAAAAGAGCAGATGCCATCCAACGGATCAAATATTGGTTCGAGAAAATGGAAATGCAGAACTGGTGGAAGAAAAAAGTAGAAGATCTTTCTAAGGGAATGCAGCAAAAGGTGCAGTTTGTGGCTACGGTTTTACACGAACCAGAACTTATTATTCTAGACGAACCATTTTCTGGTTTCGACCCTGTTAATGCCGAGATTATTAAAGATGAAATTCTGGAACTTAACCAAAAAGGGAGTACCATTATATTTTCTACTCATCGGATGGAATCGGTAGAGCAATTATGTAATCACATAGTTTTGCTTAACAAATCACATAAAATTTTAGACGGCGGCTTAAAAGAGATAAAGAACTCTTACCGTAACGATACATTTAAGGTTGAATTTTCTGGAGATATAGCCAGATTAACGCATCAAACCTATGATTTGCTAAGCCATGCTAAACAGAACGATTATGAATTAATCAATGTAAGGTTAAAGCCTGGTTTTAGCGCTAATCACCTTTTATCGGAGCTAATTCCAAATGTTCAAATAGTACATCTAGAAGAAGTAATACCCAGTATCAATCAAATATTTATCGAAAAGGTAAATCAGGTAAACTAAAGTCATGAACAAAGTTTTTCTTATCATCAGAAGAGAGTATTTAAGCAGAGTAAAGAAAAAATCGTTCTTAATCTTAACTTTCCTGGTACCCTCACTTTTTATAGCCATGTATGCCGCTATATTTTTCATTTACCAGAGCGAAGATAAATCTCCTAAAGAATTTATGGTACTGGATCAAAGCGGGTTATTTAAAAATGAATTCAAAGACAAATCCATAGTAAAATTCAAATATATAGAAGGAGATTACGAGACATATAAATCGGCGATTAGAAAGCAAAAGGAGAAATTCCTGTTATACATTCCTAAGGACTATTTAAAGGGAAATTCGGTAGAAATTATTTCGGAAAAGAAACCCGGATTGAGCGTAGTGAATGAGGTTGAGTCTCAGATGGAAAGCATCCTGCAAAACCGACGGTTGCTGGAAGCAGGAATTGATACCTCAATTATCAGAACATCGAAACAGGATATAGCTATACAAGCCAAGCAACTAACAGATGAAGGCGAAAAAGATGCAAATATGGCGGCCACTTATGTAGTGGGGTTTATTTCTTCCTTTTTGATTTACCTCGCATTATTTATTTATGGAGCTCAGGTAATGCGTGGTGTAATAGAAGAAAAAACCAACCGTATTATTGAAGTAATTGTTTCTTCTGTTAAACCCTTTCAATTAATGATGGGTAAAATATTAGGTATAGGTGCCGTTGGCTTAACCCAGTTTTTGCTATGGATAATTTTATCTGGAGGGATATCGACTATTGCGAGTCATTTAATTATTAAACCAAACGAAGTTCTTCCTAAAAGCGAGCAATTAGATAAAATAACAGAAACTTCTTCTAATAGCGAAAGCCCGGCGCAACAATTTTTCAAGGCTGCCAACACCATCAACTTTCCTTATATAATAGGTACATTTCTATTTTACTTTATTGGCGGGTATTTAGTTTATAGTGCTCTATTTGCAGCAGTAGGTTCTGCTGTAGATAATGAAACAGAGACCCAGCAATTTATGTTTCCAATCACACTCCCGCTAATATTCACTTTTCTTGTTGGAATGAACCTCATTGTTAATAACCCCGATAGCCAACTTGCTTTTT
Source organism: Pelobium sp. (assembly GCA_045629485.1). Classification (GTDB taxonomy): domain Bacteria; phylum Bacteroidota; class Bacteroidia; order Sphingobacteriales; family Sphingobacteriaceae; genus Pseudopedobacter. The sequence goes on from JAZQRF010000230.1 coordinate 19,977, forward strand.
GGTTGTCGATGATCCCTTTCACCTCTCCTATCGCAATGATGATCAGAATTCCGTTTGGTGTACCCGCATGGGAACTGATCTTATCAATGGTTCTTTTGATCCTGGGCTTCATTTTTACCACCTGGATAGCTTCCCGAATTTACAGGGTAGGCATTTTGATGTATGGTAAAAAAGTAACGTATAAAGAGCTGGCAAAATGGTTTAGGTATAAAGAATAAAGGAAGGCGGGAAAAATATGAAAGCAGTAATAGACATAGGCACCAATACTTTCCATTTATTAATTGGAGAGATAAAAGATGGCGCAACTAAAATCATTTTTAAACAAACCATTGCTGTAAAGCTAGGAGAAGGTGGAGGCATAAGCCGTGGAGAAATCATACCTGCTGCCTATCAGAGAGGGTTGGATGCCATGAAAGTTTTCAGTAAAGAAATAGCTGCCCGGAAAATAACCCATGTGAAAGCAACAGCTACTGCAGCGGTAAGAGATGCTAAGAATGGCCCGGCTTTTATAAACGATGTTTATCAGCTCACTCAAATTAGAATTGATATTATTGATGGCCTGCAGGAGGCTATTTATATTTATCAGGGAGCTAAAGCTTCCGGCATTTTAACAGATAAAAAGGTGCTGTTAATGGATATTGGTGGAGGAAGTGTGGAGTTTATTATTTGTAATCAGGAACAGATATTCTGGAAAAACAGTTTTAGATTAGGCGCCGCGAGATTACTTTCCGACTTTTATAATGACCCTTTAAGTGATAAAGACTTAAATCTTCTTAATGCCCATTTCGAGCGAAGCCTGTCTACTTTATCAGAAGCTATAAAAGAGCATCATCCAGAAGTATTGATAGGTACTGCGGGTGCATTTGACTCTTTTAGAGATATTATTCAAGCTAAATCGGGTCAAATTAATGAACCGGTTATTTTTGATTTGGAACAACCAGGCTTTTCAAAATTATTAAGCGAAATTATCCACTCAACCCACGAGGAAAGAGTAAAAATTAAAGGCTTAATTCCTTTGAGAACCGATATGATATTAATGGCTTCGGTGTTAACAAAGTTTGTTCTGCTCACATCAAGGATTGATCAGGTAAAAGCCTGCTCTTACTCTTTAAAAGAAGGCTTGCTGTACCTGACTTAGAAATCCTGCAATGCCGCAAAAACTTTCTCTGAAGGCAGCCCCACAACATTGGTATAAGAACCATTTATCCTGGTGATTCCTGCAATGCCTATCCATTCCTGTATACCGTAGGAGCCAGCTTTATCTAAAGGTTGGTATTGTAGGATATAAGCTTTTATTTCTTCGTCTCTTAGTTTTCTAAAATAAACTTCTGTAATATCGCTAAAAGAGATATGCTTATCTGCAGATTTTAAACATACACCCGTGATTACCTGGTGCATTCTTCCCGAAAGCTTCTTCAGCATTAAAAAAGCTTCATTTTCATCTTTAGGCTTACCTAAAATTTCCTCATCAATTACCACTATAGTATCTGCGGTAAGCACTATTCCATCTTCAGGAATCTCAAGATCAGCTAATTTCTTATTGGCTATAAACTCGGCAATTTCTCCTGTTTTTAAAGTATCGGGATAGATTTCATCTGCATCCTGCAATAACAGAGTAAAATCCAGGTTCATCAACTTCAGCAATTCTTGTCTTCGTGGAGATTTGGAAGCGAGGTATATCTTTTTCATGGTTGCAAAAATATACATGTTGCCGAATAAACCAGCTAATTCACTTCAAATTCTCTGAAGCAGAGGATTATCAGTTATACAATTGTGCTCTAGCAATCATTTTCTCAAACATCATAACAGCGCCTTCAATTGCATAATGGTATTCTTCTTCAGGTACATCATCTAGAATTTCTACAAAACTTTTCCAGTTATTCATTAAATTTTCTCCGTAAACAGAATAGTAATTTAGCGGAACATTTTGATCTGTAAAGTTTGGATTGCCAGACAGGTTCTTTGCAATTACATGTCCTCCCAGTGTAGCACCTTCCAAGACATATAATGCACCTAAAATAAAAGCATCATTTTTTAAAATTCCCGGTTGGGCATCCGAATGATAGAAAACTTCTCCTTCTTCTATATTTAATTCCTTGATATCTTTTTCCAGGGCAGGTAATTTTTTCCTCAAGTCTACATCAAGCTTATGCTGCATTTCTTCAGAAAGAGTTTCAAAAAGCTGGTATTCCCACTGTTTGTGGACTGCATAATTAATTACGATGTTTCTTTTATACTGATCAAGTGACAGGCTTTTATTCATGATCTCTGACACAAACATTAGATTTTCTAATTGATCGTGAAGTTCCTGTGTTTTTTCTTTTAATATTTTTTGTAGCATTAATTAACGGATATCACACCATGTTTAAACCAAAAATCATGAAGAGACTTCACACAATTCACCAACTTATCATACCCTTCTGGTTTAGTTAAGTAAGCATTTGCGCCATACTCTAAACTCGCTTTAATGTCTTTTGGATTATCAGAAGTTGTAAAAAACAATACTGGAATATATTTCAGTCGGGGTGTTTGTTTAATCGCCCTTAGTACCTCTAATCCAGATAAACCCGGAAGATTCATATCCAGTAAAATAAGTCCGGGCATATAATCCTCCTCTGCTAGTTTTTGTAATTTATCAAGAGCTTCGGTACCATTTGGTACGATACTTAGTTTAAGATCCTGATTTACTTCTTTTACGGCATTTTCCATGAAGAATGCAAAATCTGCATCATCTTCCACATAAAATATATCAGGCGTCTTCATTGTTCATTAATTTTTGAATGCTACGTAAAAAACTGTGCCAACTTTGAGTTCGCTTTCGAACCAAATTCGTCCCTCATGTCGTTCTACAATTCGCTTAACAATGGCAAGGCCTACACCAGTACCTTCAAATTCCACAGCATTATCCATTCTTTTAAAAACTTCGAAAACTCTGTCGTAGTAATTGCTGTCTATCCCTACTCCATTATCAGAAATCTTATATATTGTTTCGTTCCCGTCTAAATATCCTTCAATCTTAACTTTCGCAATTTCGTTATGTGAGGAATATTTTACTGCATTATTTAGCAGGTTTGCAAAAACTTGCCCAATCATGGTATGATCTCCTTTAATAGGTGGCAGTTTTCCAATTTCCAGATGCTCATTAGAGATATTATAAACTGTCTTCAGTTCGGCAATAATCTCTTCAATCAGCACTTCCATATTGATATGCTCGCGTTCAAATTCTGTACGTCCTACCCGGGAAAGCTTTAAAATTTCTTTAATCAAGAAATTCATCTTATCAGCTCCTGCAAGAATCCGGTCTAAAATCTTACGGGCACTCTCATCTATACTATTATTAGATTTTAAAAGAAATTCCGTATAAGTTTTTATCGCTGTAAGAGGCGATCTTAAGTCATGAGACACCGTATAACTAAAAGAATCCAGTTCCTCATAAGCTATTTTTAATTGCTCATTCAACAACCGTATTTGATTGGATTTTAGATTGATAGCTGTACTAATCTTATCCTTTATATCCATCGCTGATGCGATCTCCCCGGCAGACCATGCTTCTGAAGTATTGGATACTTCCTGAGACCAGATTTCAAAAGAGACTCTGGGGGAAATGTCAAGTAAGCCGAACTCTTTAACAATTGGAATTTTATTGGGATCACCTGCCCAATTTACCTTAGTAAGAGTTTCCGGTTTAAACCAGATAATCATTTCCCTTAATTCTTTACTGATGATAGTTACTAAAATACCTGCAGCGGATGTTTTATATTGGCTTGCAGAAGGAAAGATCTCTAGCAGTTTGTTGGTATGGTAAACTGGATCCTGTACGTTTCCTACAATCCAATTCACAAGTTCTATGATCTCCTCATTTGATGGAGTATTGCCTACGGTAGTAATTTCTCCCTCAAAAATAACTGCTGCCCCTTGGGCATGGGTAACATCTTTAATGGTAAAATTATTCTTTGTTAAAGCATCTTTTAATGAAATTTCTTTGCTTAAATACGAATTGATCTCTGTAGAAGCTAGTTTAAATGCTGATATCTTTTCGCTATCCTCTTCATCTTGCCTATATTCTATAGCTGATGATAATATTTGCCCTAAAAGTTTAGTTCCGGCCCGGGCTTTATAATCAATAAATTTGGGCGAATAATTATGACAGGCAATTAAACCCCACAACTGGCCATGTGCTAAAATTGAAATACTAAAACTTGAAGCCACCTTCATATTCTTAAGGTATTGAATATGGATGGGAGATACCGCTCTTAACTGACTATGAGTTAAATCCAGGGAACCAAATTCGGGCAAAGAAAGAATGTTAGCATCCTCAGCGTAAACATCTGCAATTAATCTCGTGAAATTTAATTTATAGAGCTCCCTGGCGGGCTTGGGGATATCACTGGCTGGGTAATGCAATCCTAAAAAAGGTTCCAGCTCTTGATTTTTCACCTCAGCAACCACCTCACCGTGGCCATCTTCCGCAAATTTATAGATCATTACCCTGTCGTACTCTATAAGCTTTTGCACCTCCATGGCAGCACTTTCTAACAATGCTTTTAACTTTTTTCCCCCTAAAATTTCTGAAATAGAACTTCCAATAGCATTTTGTATATCATACTTGATTAGAAGCGGTTCAAATTCTAATATATAAGTATCGGCCGAAAGGGTAATAATCAAATGATAGTTTATTGATCCGATAATAACCTTTAACGGATTAATCGTATCAAAACCCTGTGTGTGGCCCAACTTTAGCAATTGTTTCAAAGAAACCAGCAGGCTCTCTAACTTTAAATCGTCTTCGAACTTATTTATTGGCTGATTTAAAAAGGATTGAGCTGTTAACCCTGTAAATTCTGATATATTTTCACTTACATAAGAGATGGTAAATGTTTTTGTGTTTATTCCCACTAAAAATCCATGTGATTGGATTTTACCAGGAATATGAATAGACTCCCTATCGCAATTAGTGAGATCCACATTAAAATTATTCATAAAAAAATCAATAACTCGTAAATTAACAGATCTACCTGTAAATTAGTTAATTTTTATAAAAAATTAAGCTTTTGAGTTATTTTTACTTCGAGAAGGACCCATCCCGGGCATCCGGATGAGCATCAAACCACTTATTTTGAATTTTTAATACTTTCTCTATAATGTCTCTCGCCACGCCTTCGCCCCCTTTTTTAGGCGATATATAATGAGACAACTCTTTTATTTCATCTACAGCATCAGACGGACAAACTGCTAAATTGACCAGTTTCATTACTACACCATCCGGTACATCATCTCCCACATATACCATTTCCTCCAATCTTAATTGATGTTCTTTTATATAAGTATCAAATATTTTTATTTTATCAGATATACCTAAAAAAACATCAGAAACTCCTAATCCCTTTAATCTTTTATCTACACCTAAAGACTTTCCGCCTGAGATAATTACAATTCTATATCCTCTTTTTACGGCTAACTGAATCGCGTAGCCATCCTTAGTATTAAACTGTCTGAGCTGCTCTCCGCTCTCAGTTACCAAAACACTTCCGTTGGTAAGGACTCCATCAACATCAAAAAAGAAGGTGGTTATATTTTTTAATTTATCTAGCATGTTATCTGTGTCTGAGTTGTAAAAGTAAAATAAAATCAAAAAAAAAGCTGTGATGAAATTTCATTACAGCTTAAATATTTTTAACAAAGATTTATTATTGATTATCTCTCCACTCGTAAACCCATGCAGACTGGATTTGTTCTAAATGACCTTCGTTGCATTCTTCTTTAGTACCAGCAAAGTTTGGCAAATCTAAAACCCAGCTTTGTAAGTCTGTAAATCTTATACGGTAAATTTTAGACTCGTTAAAATCGTCTCCAAATTTTTCATATAAACCCATGGCAATGTCTTCATGGTCATTCCAATGGATTGGTAAAGCAAATTTATCGGTATTCATAAGTATGGTTTAATGTCCTAAAAATTGGGATTGATCTGGAATAGTAATTTCGATATTGCCGTCTATCATTACGCACTGGCAACCTAACCTGGAATTTATCCTGGGATTTACTGCCCTGTCTATAAAATCTTCTTCCTTATCAGAAATTTCTGCAATATTATCTTCGCCACTATTTACATAAATATGGCAGGTACTGCATCCACAAACGCCTCCACAGTTATGTTGTAATTCAATTCCATTATCAAGACAAACGTCTAAAACAGATTCGCCTTCTGCAATAGAAAGTTCTTTCGGTTCAAGTCCTTTTTCTTCGAAATTTATTTTTACTTTATAAATATTCATGTTAATGGCAAAAATAGTAATTTATTTAGGCTAAGCCGGATTTTGGTTATACATTTTAACAATGTTCTGACTTACAATCTCATAAAGTGCTTTTAATTCGGGCTTGCTGTTTAGGACATCCAAATGCTTCTGAATGGTAAGCTGATCGTTTCTTCTTGAAGGACCGGTTTGTAACTCAAAAGACGAGGCCTTAAGAGCTTTATTGGCTGTTGCTTCAATTAATGGCCTGATCATGGTAAAACTTAAACCCGCCTCTGCCAGAATGTTTTGTGCAATAGTATAAAAATGATTGGTGAAGTTTGAAGCAAAAACGGCAGCAATATGCAACATCATCCGTTGCTCTGAATTTACTATTTGGGCATTTCCAGACAAATCTTTAGCCAGTGAAATCAGCACCTCTCCTACTTCATTGTTATTTGCTTCTACACAAACCGGCACTTTTAAAAAATCTACGTCAACAGCTTTGGAAAATGTTTGAAGTGGATAGATCACACCGTAACGAGTAGCATAAGGTTGCAGAACTTCAATAGAGGTAGTGCCTGAAGTATGTACCAGAATCTGTTTATCGCCTAATTTTAATTGCGAAGCAACATTTGCAATTGCATCATCACTAACAGCTAAAACAACTAAATCTATGTTGTCACCCAGTGAACCTAGATCAGTAATAGAATTAGCCCCTATTTCTAAGGCGATATCTACCGCTTTTTCTGGTGTTCTGCTCCAGATCTGCTTTACCGGATGCCCTGCTTTAATAAAAGCTTTAGAAATATGCCAGGCAACATTTCCTGCTCCTAAAATCGCAACATTCATTATATCTTAACTTCTTTAGACCTTCTAAAAATTGACAGGATAAAACCGATCACCATAATGATAGTTCCTCCCCAAAAAAGGTTAATGTAAGGAAAAACAACAGCTTTCATCACAATCCAGTCTTTTTTATCTTCTTTAGGCTTTAAGTAAACTGTAAGTTCCAGCTTATCCTTTTCAGGTAAGATGTTCGTGAACCTGAGTTTCAAACCTGCCTCATCTACTTTCTTACCAAAATCTACCTTTGTATCGCCTTTAATTAAAAATATAGGTTCTGTTCTAATGGTACTGCCTGCATTAGTAACTACATCTAATTGCAAGCCAATAGAAACATCTTTATTGGTTAATGGAATATTCTCAATTTTAGCATTCTTATTAATCCCTCTCACAATAATCATTCCCTCTCTAAACCTCACCGTATCTCCCACAGAAATTTCATGGGTAACTGGTTTATCGTAATGATCATCTTCAGAATGATCGCTATGTTCGTCATGTACATGCTCTTCTTCTTTTAAAGGAACGCTGCTTACATGAGTATATACATCATGTAAAAGATAATGCTTGGTATCCGGAGATGCTATAATCTGACGCATTTTGGCATTTTGCTGCGCATTAGGGTATAAATTAAAGTTTTCTTTAACATTTCCCTCATCGTCAAAAGTTTTATAATTAACTTTATAATAAGTATTTACACCTTCTGTAGAGTCGCCTAAATAAGTTACAGAATACTTATCCATAATAACAGGATCATTCTTATAAAGAATGATATTCTCTCTTGGGTTATTGCTTTTGGCAAATTCATCACCAAAACCTACGCTTGTATTATTTATAGATATCACTTTGTTGGTGGCTGCCGCAATCAATGCTCCAACCAAAAGCAATGCAAAACCTATATGCGCTACAGCAGAACCTGCCAATTTCCATTTTCCTTTAAATGCTTCTCCTAATACTTTTCCGTTGCATAAGATAGAGAACATGGCTGCCCAGGTTAACAAAATATACATAAAGTTATTATATACATTAGCAACGTAAACTACTACTGCAGTAATTAAGAAAGAAACAACAAAAGAAACAACAATGCTGATATAAAACTTGCGTATCTCTGTTCTCTTATATTTCATAAACTGAGAAAACGCAGATATGATAGCTACAGCAACAAAAAACGCCAGCTGCCACTTGTTATAATGTTGAATAACATCAGTTGGAGGAGCAATATTAGTTCCGAAAATGGTGTTAAAAACCGGAATTGAAGTCGTGGAGATAATCTGGATGCAGGAAACTGTTAAAGTAATTGCTCCTATAAAAAGCCAAAATTCTCTTGAATAGGTATCCTCGTCTTTTTTGGTGATAGGGAAATTTTTCCAATGTTTAATGATTAAAACTAAAGGCAGTAATATAAATGCCCCCATAAAAATCAACAGCTGTATATCCATTCCCATTGAGGTAAAAGCATGTACAGATGTTTCTCCCAAAATACCGCTACGGGTTAAAAAGGATGCATATAAAACTAAAATAAAACTAATGATGATAAGAAACAGAGCAGTAAAATAGCTGTGTCCTGAGTTCTTGTAAGCGATTAATACGTGTACCCCGGCAATTAGTGTTAACCATGGAATAACAGAAGCATTTTCTACCGGATCCCACGCCCAAAAGCCACCAAAGTTTAACGCCTCATAAGCCCAGAAAGATCCCATAATGATCCCTGTTCCTAAAATCATTACGGCAAACAAAGACCATGGTAAGGCTGGACCTACCCATTCTTTATATCTTTTCTCCCACATCCCTGCGATGCCGTATGCAAACGGAACAATCATTGCTGCAAACCCTAGGAACAAGGTTGGTGGATGAATGACCATCCAGTAATTTTGTAGTAGTGGATTTAAGCCATTTCCATCAGGAATCAAAGAAAGATAATCTGCTCTTGAAAAGATGGGCGCATCCATTGCATCTCTTAAAAGTATAAACGGAGAGGACCCCACTTTTGCTCCAAATATTTCTACACCTAAAAGCATAGAACATAGGAATACCTGAGAAAGCGCCATAACGGTCATGACACTGTTTTCCCATGATTTCGAACGAAAAATCAATATCAGGCCTAAAATCGCCTGCCAAAAGGCCCAAAGCCAAAAACTTCCTTCCTGTCCTTCCCAAAAACAAGAAATTATATAATAAACAGGTAGATTTCTGGAAGAATGAGACCAGGCGTAATGATATTCGAAATAATGGTTATAAATGATATAATAAAGACAGGCTCCTATTCCTAAAATGGCTGCGATATTTGCAATAAAACTATATCTGGCAATTTTAGACCAGGATTGGTCTAGTTTATTTTTATTTACAGTAGCAAAATAATAAGCGATTAACGATAAAACTGCAGTACCAAAAGAAAGTATAATAAAGAACTGACCGATTTTTCCCGGCAACAGGTGTTCACCTGCGAATTGTGTATCCATCAAAGAAATTAGCTTTTTACTGGGTTATTTGCTGTAGCTTCGGTAACCTCTACCTGGCCATCATTATATTTCGAAGGGCATTTCATCAGGATTTTATTGGCATGAAATTCCTTCCCTACCATCTGGCCTGTTAATACTATTTGCTCTGATCGTTCGAAATCCTGAGGCTTACTGCCGCTAAAAATCACTTTACAATCTTTACCCTGATTATCCTTTACATAAAAGGAGAAATAGTTGGCATCTACCTGAGGGTTATAAACCATCTCGGCATCTAATTTTAATTTTCCCACTACATGCAGTTCTTTTTCTGTTTCAATTGCATCTGAAAAAGAGCCATAAGTGCTGCTATCCGCATATGTACTCATAATTACGCCTATTGCTATTGCAATAATAACTATCCCTACGATTGAACTTTTCTTCATGATAATAGAAATGTAATATTTTAATCTTACAAAAATACAAAACGATAGTGTTCAAAGGCAATTATATCAAGATTGTTAACTTAATTAGAATCGTTCTAAAATACAGATGATTACTAAACCTGTTCCTATTAAAATATGATGCTAATCAAACTTCTCAAACCCTAGTAAGAATATCAGCTTTGTTTTATTAAAAATATAATCTTCGAAGTTTCATTATTTATTAATAAAAAATGCCCTATCATCAAGTGACAGAGCATCAAAATAAATAATGGTATTTCTAATTTACCCTTGTCCAAACGTCTGTTCTTCCTAAAAGAGAAACGCCTATATAACCTCTTACATTTAATTTATTATCCTTTAGGGTTAATTTACAACTGTAAGTCTTTCCAGATTTAGGATCGTAAATCGTTCCATCTTCCCATACGCCATCATTATAAACAAAATTCTTTAGAATCTCTAAGCCTTGTAATGGCCTGTTACGCAATTCTGTTTTAGGATTATTTACATCTGTTTTTGCTTTACCCCCCTCATCCTTAGGATTTTTTAGCCAAACGAGTTTTCCGAAATATTGGCTTCCTTTTTTTGAGATTTGGATGTGAGCTTCTTTATCCTTATTCATCCATTTACCTACTATGGCATCAGCATTTTGTGCGAAGGTATTTATGCTTATAAAGATAAATACCATGAAGAAAGTGAGTTTTTTCATTTTACGATTTATTTGGTTACTCTAATATAATACTATGCTTGCATATAAACGAGGGATTCGGATAAAAATTATCAATAACCATACCGTAGGAAAACTCATTTATTCCTCTAAAAAATCCAGATCCCTGTTATGTGTCTCCTGTATAGTTAAAATGCAATAAAAACCTATTATAAAACAGATTATTCCAACCCACGCACCTGCTTCTATAACTGTAAATGATGTTTTAAGATGGGTATACAAAGTAGTCATTAATACAACTGTGCCTCTAACCATGTTTGGAACTGTGGTAGCTGCTGTAGCTCTTAGATTGGTACCAAACTGTTCTGCACCAATGGTTACGAACATTGCCCAGTAACCAATACCAAATCCCAGTAGTAAGCAAACTCCATAAAAGGTAGTCATATCTTTTATTCCTCCAAAAAGATAAATTCCTGAGGCCAATGACGTGAGCAACATTAAATAGAAAACTGCTTTTTTTCGTGATTCCAAAGCGTGGCTTATAAAACCACTGGCTATATCACCAACCGATAAGCCTACATAACACCACATAATTACTAAACCTGGTTTAACAGGTTCGGGTAGCTGGAGAGCAGCACCAAATTCATTCCCGAATGTAGCCAAAATCCCAATTACAAACCATGTAGGCAAACCTAAACCTATGCACTTTAAATATTTAATGAGACGTTGTTTATTTGTAAATAAGGAAAAGAAATCACCTTTTATTACCTGCTTTTTTGATTTGATGTCTTCAAAAACTCCCGATTCAAAAACGCCTATTCTTAATAATAGCAAACTAATCCCCATACCGCCGCCAATAAAATAAGCTGTCCTCCAGGCAAAATATTCTACCGTAAAATAAGCAATTACAGCCCCTAAAAGGCCCACACCCGCAACCAATGAAGTTCCAATAGCTCTTAATCTTTTTGGTAATATCTCAGAAACCAAGGTAATCCCGGCACCAAGCTCTCCGGCAAGTCCGACACCAGCAATAAAACGTAAAATTTTATAGGTTATAGGATCCTGCACAAATCCACAGGCAATATTTGCAATTGAATAGGTTAAAATTGAACCAAATAATACAGATAATCTTCCTTTTTTATCTCCCAACACTCCCCATAAAACACCTCCTACTAATAAACCTGTCATTTGCCAGTTTAAGATACTTGCCCCTGTTTTGGAGATTTCTTCTTCTGATAACCCTAAAGATGCCAAACTTGGCAATCTTACAATTCCAAAAAGCAGCAAATCGTAGATATCTACAAAATAGCCAAGTGCTGCAACAATCACCGGAATACTAAAAAGATGCTGTAAATTGGTTTTAATTGGATGAGCTTTCATCAATAATATTTGAAGTAATTATAAAACATTTAATATTAGTAAAGATACCTGAAGATTAAATCTTCTTCCTATAATAATTATGAGTAAAAGGATGGCACAATTTTCGGTAGAATTCTGCTAAAAACTAAAACGTTATATTATGAAACTTAAAAACTTGTTACTTTCAAGTGTTGCTTGTTTAAGCCTTGCTATCATGAGCAGTTGTAACTCTAACCAAAAGGAAGAAGAAAAACTTGATACAGTTTTTGAAAATACTGATCCGGAAGGTCATCCACTTGATAATAGAGATACCGTTATAGAGTATAAAGAAACGGATAGTGTGAAATCTGATACCAGTTTAAGAGGCGATAAACATTAATTTGGAAAACTTCCTATTCTCAATATAAAAATGAATAGATTATTGATGGAATGATCTTCAATCCATCAATAATCATATTGCATGATTTTAAAATTCAAAGATAAATCCCAATGATGGAATTAAATTCCCTGATTTTGTATTTAAAATATAAGGTATCGCATTTGAGCCATTTGGCTGCAAGGGTTGTCCATCTGTAGTTAAAAAACCAGAATTATCTTCTGTACGTTTAAAAGTATATCTAGGAAAGTTGTCGTTCTCTTTTTTCAATATATTTTGAATATCCACATAAAAATTTAAAGCTGTTCTTCTAAAATTAATTCTTTTATCAATACGGAAATCCAGTTGGCTAAAGGCACTTAATCGCTCGGCATTTAACAGGCTATAATCTGCAATTCCTGTACCTAATATTAAGTAATTCTGTTGAGAGGCCTGCAAATCAAAAGGTGTATAAGGAGACCCTCCGGCATAGCGGTATTTTAAACCTAGATCCCAATTGCGTTTTAATTTGTATCCTAATGTAAGAGACAGTAAGTGCCTGTTGTCCCAAGAAGAAGAAATTAATTGATCATCCAATCCAGAAAATTCACTAATAACATAAGAGTAGCTCGCAACATAAAAAAGATTATTCACCAACTTCTGTTGTAAAAAGAATTCTAAACCATAGGTTTGGCCTTTACCAGAACTTACTAAAGGCTCGCTTCCAACAGAAGCATACTCGGCTCCCTGGTTTGCTAAAGAAATTCCACTGGCAATAGAAACCGGATAGTTATTGTACCTCTTATAAAATGCCTCTAAAGTAAATCGCAAATCATTACGCGGAAGAAATTGTGTGCCTATTACATAATGAGTGGCTTGAATATAATCAACACCTTCATTAACGGCGATGCCATTATTATCCAAATACCCTAATATAGTATAAGCTGGTATTTTATAATATGTACCAACAGAAGCGTTAATATCCCATTTGGGATTTAGATGATAGGCCAGAGATAAACGGGGAGATATGGTTTTTAATGGATTATTTCCTTCATCTGAAAAAGTATTCATATCTGTTCTAACTCCGCCAGAAACCAGCAGCTTTTCATCAAACAGATTTTTTGAAGCCTGCAGAAATGCCCCATACTTCCAAAAATCTATATTGCTATTGAAATTAATGACCCTCTCAGGAGTCACTACATTTCCCTGATCATCCATCACCTCCCCTGCTAGTTTATTAAACAAATCTGCTTTATAACCTACGAACTGTGCCATCGCTCCAGCAGATAAGCGCCATCCGTTTACAAATTTGTTGATATCAAAACGAAATTTGTTTTCCCACTCCTGAGATTTCACTCTTAAATTTCTTTTACTTTCATCCTGATTTTCGTCTTCGAATTTGTCTAAGCTATTATCAAAAACATTACGGCTTAAGGTAAAATTCATATAACCATTTTCGATTTTATGATTCAGGTTAAAACCCACTGTATAATTCCATTGGTTAATATAAGGTGTAGACCGTAACACATAAGTATTTTCAGGTGTCGAATTTTTAGTTGGCGCGAAATTAAAACGATCAATTGCACCTAGTCCAATAGCTGTAAGTTTGGTTTTAGAATTAAATTTATGAGTGACCTTGTATTGAAAATCTTCAAAATTTGGTCTGATAGGGAGATCAATCAATTTAAAAAGGAAACTTAAGTACGACTTTCTCGCTGAAGCCAGGAAGGTTGTATTTTTAGATAGCGGCCCTTCAAGTGTTAGCGCAGTTTCGGTAAAACTCGTTCTTAAGTTGCCAGATAGCCGCTCTGAATTTCCCTCGCGTTGCTTGATCACAAATGTAGACGACAAAGGGTTATCGTATCTTGAATCAAATGCTGATGAGGTTAATTTTAAACTCTCTATAAAAGAAACATTGAGTATGCCTTGGGCACCTCCGGAGCTTCCCTGGGTTTGAAAATGATTAAGAACGGGTATTTCAATTCCATCTAAATAATAGACATTTTCGTTAGGTGCTCCTCCGCGAATAATAATATCATTTCTCTCTCCTACACCATTACTTATGCCCACACCCGGAAGGGTTTGTACAACTTTAGAAACATCAAAATTTCCACCGGGACTACTTTTAATCTCTTCTGTAGTAAGCTGCTGAACAGATAAGGGGGTAACCAAATCTGTGGTTATAGCAGACTTGCCCTGGTTAAAATTTACAACCACTTCTTTTAAGGAATAAGATTCGGATTGCAATTCAAAATTAACAACTTGCGGCCCCCCGCTCCCTACAACAATATTGTATTTGATCTGGGGAAGGTAACCAACGCTACTGGCTATCAATTTATAAGTGCCTACCGGGACTGATATTCTAAACCTTCCGGCAGTATCTGTAATGGTACCGGCAATGCTATCATTAACAAAAATAGTTGCTCCTGGCAATAATTCGCTGGTGTTAATATTTTGCACAGTTCCGGTAATTAAACCTGTTTGGGCATAGCTACTTAAAAAAGTCAAAAAACCTAGTAAGGTTAAATAGTATCTAATATTCAATTTTAAAAATAATTTATATAAAAGTAATAGTTGCACACCGCAAATGACAAACCAAAATAACCGTTTGAGTTCTCAAACAGTTATTTTGGTTTAGGTAATATTAAAAAAATTTTGCTAAGGTAATAGTACCTGATTTACTACGTGAACTACCCCATTAGTAGTTACCATGTCTGCGGGAGCAATTACAGCAGCCGTAGCATTTGTATTACCTTTTACTTTTGCACCTCCCGTAAGCGTTATACTTAATGTAGCCCCGTTTACAGTTGCAGGTTTAGCTCCTTCTGTTAGATCGCTTGAAAAAACACGTCCTGGAACAACATGATAAGTTAAGATACTTGTAAGAGTTGCTGGGTTTGCAGCCTGAATTGCTGCTATATTTGCAAATCCAGCATTAATAAAAGCCTGATTTGTTGGTGCAAAAACTGTTAGCGGACCTGCTCCGGAAAGAACTTCCGCAACTTTAGTAGTTCCTTCGCTTGCTCTTAAAACTGCAGCCACTAAAAAGCTTAAATTTGGATTAGCCTGAGCTGCCTGTACTATATTTCCTGTAGGCGGCATCAAAACTTTATTAATTACATGTATTATCCCGTTACTAGCCATAACATCTGCCTGGATAACTTTAGCACCGTTTACAAAAACCCCGGAAGAATTTTTGGTAACAAAAACATTTACTTCCGAAGCAGTTTTCACAGAAGTATTAGCAGCCATTGCAATGGATGATGAAGGTACTTGCTGGCCTAGTACGTGGTATAAAAGAATCTGTTTTAATGTTTCTACAGGTACGGCTTTAATTTTTGCTTCGGTCTCTAAACCCGCAGCAATAAATGCTTCATTATTTGGAGCAAATACAGTAAAAGGTCCGTTACCTGCTAAAACAGAGGTTAGATTGGCCTGAACAAGCGCTGTTTTAAGCAGAGAGAAATCACTGCTCTCTATAACTACATCAGCAATTGTTTTTTCTACTGGAACAATTTCCTTGTCTTTAATACACGCGGTAAATAACATAGAAGCTACAACCGTTATTGCTATAGCTTTCGTTTTAAGGGAGTTTAATTGTTGTTTCATGATTAGTATATTTTTGTACTACATGAATCAAATGGCATGCCATAAAAGTATTTTTATGTACAATACATATTATTAATTATACACAAATAGTATAATTTAATACCATTTTCAGCTATATTTGAGAAAAATAAAATATAATGTATTACGATTTAATTACTGAACTGGTAAAGCTGGTTAAGGTTTATGAATTAGAATCTGATGATCATAAACAGGACGTACATTTATTCGGACATTGGTTAAATGAATATATAAAAAGAGAGGGTAATCCTTCAGTTTTGGAACCCGACTGGATTGGCAAGGCTAAAGGTCGTTCCGCAGATAGCGTAATAAACACTGCTTTGGTTCGTCTTTACAGGTATGCGAAACTACAGGCAAAAGCAGCAATAACGAATACTTCATTCTCCACACCGGATGATTTCATCTATCTGATTAGCCTTGTTTCTTTCGGCAGCATGACAAAAACTGCTCTTATCAAATTAAATGTTCACGAAAAATCTGCCGGAATACAAATTATAAACAGGCTAATCAGCCATGGCTTGGTAGAACAATCTCCGGTGGAAACTGATAAAAGAAACCGTATGATTCACATTACTGAAAAGGGGACGAAATTATTAAATGATAGTATGCAGAATATAAAAACAGCTACGAATAATGTAACCGAACCTCTTACTTACCAGGAGAAAATGGACTTAATTAGGCTACTGAGTAAGCTGGAAAGCTTTCATGAAATGAAATTAAAGGGTGAATTGTAGATTTTAATAGATTACAAAAAGACATCTAGCCATCAGACTCACGCATTTTTTCGATTGAAATGCTATTTTCATTTCTTATTGATTTAAAGTTTAAATTGTACTCCAACGCCCTCTGGTTGTTTAAGTTGTCTTCTTGTAATTCAAAATAGCCAGACAGTTCAGTACGATAGCAAAACCAATAAGATAGAGCATTTCTATTTTTACTTCCTGAAAACCGCTTCCTTTTAAGACAATTAATCGGACAACCTTGAGGAAATGAGTTACAGGGGTGACGTCTGAAATAAAAATTGCCCAATCCGGCATACTTTCGACGGGGGTAAAAGCACCGCTCATCAGCACAAATATCATTATAAAGAAAAGGGAGATGAACATTGCTTGTAATTGAGAGTCGGAAAATGTGGAAATCAATAACCCTAAACCCATTAAAGCTATCAGGTAAACTGCTGTTAACAGATAGAGTACCCATAAGCTGCCTTTAGGGATAATTCCGTAA
>JAZQRF010000231.1:0-8294 GCA_045629485.1 Pelobium sp.
TGCTAAATCAAAATAAGGAGACTTTTTATTTTCTGGCTCTGGTAATGTAACCAGTATACTTTTCACTTTGCTTTTTCTGTCTTGCAATTGAGAGTGCATAAAATTTTACTATATGTTAAGCGCTTTGATGATTACAATAATCGGGCATATTTCAAGAGCACAAAGATAGAGAATTAAATAAAACTTTGAAAGCCTGTAATTTGCCAGAATTTGGACCAGTATTCTGGTAAACTGTAAAACAAAAACTATGGCGGTTATGACCAATCCTGCTAACAAAATCCAATTATTTTCCTGAAAATATGTTAAAATTAAACTTAGCGTAAGCGGTATAAAAAATAAAGAGAGATTAAAAAAGGATAAATAAATCACATTAATATAATCAGATATCATCCTGTATAGCTCGAACATGTACGCAATAAATCTCAACATTAAGATCTTAAATCCAAGAAAAAACGCAAAGAAAAATGTTATTGTAAGAAACAAGCTAAAACCGGAAACTCTAAATGTTAAAGACAGCTTTTGAAACAGGACATAGAGAAACAGTCCTATCAAGAATGAAAAAATAATATAAGAAAACAAGAAATACCATGAACTAAATATATTATCTTCTTTATTTATCTGACCCAGAATTCTGTTATCATAAAATGCCTGAAATATGGTATCCATTTGCTTTTTGAAAACAATTCTGACCGCACTAAATGCAAGCACCAGCACCAGCATCACCATCAGCACCCAGGATGGCTGTCTTGGAACAGGTTTACCCATCCCATAATCTGATTTTTTCTTTACCGCTCCAGCCTGTTTTATCAAAGAAGTAATATCTTTTGTTATATACTTCTCGAGCATTTGCTCTACAAACTGGTTTGGCCTTAAAGGGTCTGGTTTTACATAAGCCCACGTTAAAGAATCCCGCAGATGTCTGGCTTTTGCTTCTGCTACAGTATCTATAACATAGATTTTCCGTGGTTTATATTGTACGGCTGCTGAATCTTGTTTTACTGAAACTGAATCAGTTTGTGCCACAACCTTAACAATTGTGCACAATACCAGCAAATACAAAAACAGCAACTTTAACCTCATATTTAAAAATAACTGGTAATCCCAAAATGGATCTTACCTTTCTGCAAATCTAAAGGAATATTTTTTTGTTTCCCCATGGCATAGCTTAAAGAAAGTAAACCTGCCTTTGTTTGGAAGGTAAAGCCGGCGCCAAAACCAAAAGGATAGCTCACATCGCTGATATTTCCAAGTAATTGATCAACCACTGCCTGATCGTAAAAAAGATTTAAATACGAACGCTCTTCAACGAAATATCTATATTCTAAGGTTTGGATAGAAAAAGACTTTGCTAAAATAGATTGTTCATCAAATCCACGAAAGGTTTTAAAACCTCCTATTCTAAAAACCTCGTTTTCATACAGACTCTTTCCTGTTAAAAAAGAAGAAAGATTGTGCAAATATAAAACTGATTTGGACGATAGTTTCAGGTAATAATTTAGGTCTGTAAAAACTTTAAACTGATTGCTTTTGCTTTCATTATCTTGAGCCAGTGTGTCGCGTAACCTCCTGCTTCCAACACCAAAGGAGGCGTTTATTTTAAATCCGCTAAGTGGAATGATACTATTATCCAAGCGCTGTATATTCCCCTGCAAGCCATAGAATTGTGTAGAAATATCACCAATGTTGTTTTGCTGTCCTGCAGTTGTATTATTGGAAATGGTATTACCGGTAAATCTTTCTGCAAAAAATCCCAAAGATTTATCAGCGCTATAATTATAAACAAAGGCCAACCTGGCATTTACATTTAAAAAACTGGTATCTCTTTTAAAGAAAGAAAAATCCGTTTCTATTCCTATTTGAGTGTTTAAAATATAAGGATAATCAAACTGAAGGTTTAATTCCTGAGATTGCCCGGGCAATCCCCGATAATTAAAATCAATCGTTTCGGCTTGCTTTAGAGCATTTTGAAGTTTCAATTTAAAATCACCGGTTAATTGTAATTTACCGGTGCCGGGATTGGGCAAAAAACCAATAAGGCCATCAAATTGATTTGCATTTTCTTTATCCAGGAAGATATTAATCTTTGCTTTCTCTCCGCTAAAAACAATTTCTGGTTTCTTCACCTGCTTCACAAAAGCTAGTTCATCAAGTCTTTTACCAATTAAACTTACTTTATATTCATTATAGTTATCTTCAGTTTTAAGCCCTAGATACGCATTAATAAAGCTCTCGCTCATCTTGGCAGACCCTACTAACCTTATCGTATCAATGGTAATTTGTTTACCAGGATTGCTGTGAATAAAAGAAGATATAGCATTATTTTTAATAGAAATACTGTCTAACCAAACCTGGGCAAAGGGATAACCATTATCCTCATACCAAATGAGTAACTGCTCTTTTAGTAGATTGATATCGTTGATGCTGAAACTCTGGTTTTGGAAAAACTTTTCCCTGAACTTAATATCAGAAAGAATATAAGGCTGGATATTCCCATTTTTCACATAAGAAGATTTAAATCGTTCTCCAACAAAAAATTCAACAGTTAATACATTTTTCTGCCAATTGGCCTGTCGAATCTCCGCATAGAAATAACCCGAAAAGTGAAGTTTGTTGATTATTTCATCAACTTCCGCTATAGCAGAAAGAGAATCTGTAAAAGAGGTTTTATATTTTATAGATAAACCTTTGGGTATTCCTGTACAATTCAATCGATAAGGCTCTACAGTAGTTTGTCCAACCGCAGCAAAGCCTTGTATCAAGAAAAAGAGTAAAAGACATTTTAACATCACCTATTTATAATAGCGTAAAAATAGGTTTTTGAAACTAAACACGAACTTTAATTAACCACAAAGGACACAAAGGTTTTTCACGAAGCAA
This sequence comes from Pelobium sp., assembly GCA_045629485.1. Lineage (GTDB taxonomy): Bacteria > Bacteroidota > Bacteroidia > Sphingobacteriales > Sphingobacteriaceae > Pseudopedobacter. The sequence continues at coordinate 2,878 of JAZQRF010000231.1, forward strand.
ACCATTAAGGCTTTGCAAACTTGGTGGATTCTTTGTGTACTCTGTGGTTAGTGGTCCTCTAAATTTTCAAGCTTATCCACATTTAGAAGAGCCACAGTCTTTACAGCTTAAGCATCCTTCCTGGTAATAAAGATTGGTAGAATTACAATTAGAACATTTATGTTTTTTCACTTCTACCCCATCAGGGATATAACGTTTTAATGCTCTTGCCACCCCATTTTTCCAGGTATTAATCGCTTCATCCAATTGCAGACTATTGATCAAATCAACCACCTTTTCGATGGCCATTCCGTGTCTTAGCGTACTGGAAATTAGTTTAGCGTAGTTCCAATACTCCGGATTAAATTTATAAGATAAACCTTCTATCGTAGTTTTATGACCGCGTTTATTTTTATACTGAAAATCGTATCGGGAATTGCCGTCAGCATCGCGATTCTTAATAATCAAACCCTCATTCACCCATCTTGGAATAAGTATTCCGTCCTCATCATCAGCAAAACCAGTGAAAATTTCATATGGCTTTCCATCAATTAAGCCAATAAACGCTATCCATTTATCTTTGCTGTTTTGGAATCTCACCACATCGGCCTCTAAAGTGGTTGGCCTGGTTACCGGGAATACAGTTGATATAGTCTCTTCTTCTTGCTTGGTTTCTGTGTTAGAAATTAATACCCCTGATCGTGAACCATCACGGTAAACGGTTACCCCTTTACATCCTGATTTCCATGCCTGAAGATATAATTCTCCAACCACTTCTTCTGTAACATCGGCCGGCATATTAATCGTAACACTTATAGAATGATCTACCCATTTCTGAATATCGCCCTGCATTTTTACCTTCTTAAGGTAATCTACATCATTAGAGGTAGATTTATAGTAGGGTGATTTTTCTACCAGGCTATCAATTTCTTCCTGCGAATAGTTTTTTGTAACATCATAACCGTTTATTTCCATCCACTGTTTAAACCGGTGGTGGAACACTACGTATTCTTCCCACGAATCTCCAATTTCATCAACAAAATCTACACGCACATCCTTATCACCCGGATTTACTTTTCTTCTTCTTTTATAAACTGGCATAAACACCGGCTCGATTCCCGAGCTGGTTTGCGACATTAAACTTGTGGTGCCTGTAGGAGCAATGGTTAATAAGGCGATATTTCTTCTTCCATGCTCCAGCATTTCGTAATAAAGCTTTGCATCGGCTTCTTTTAAACGCAGAATAAAAGGGTTATTTTTTTCGCGGTCAGCATCAAAAATAGTAAATGCACCACGCTCTTTAGCCGTATGCACCGAAGCCCTGTAAGCTTCGATAGCAATGGTTTTATGAATTTCAACAGCAAATGCCGATCCTTCATCACTTCCGTAACGCAATCCCATGGCAGCAAGCATATCGCCCTCGGCGGTAATGCCTATTCCTGTTCTTCTGCCCTCGTAAGCTTTGGTTTTGATGTTTTTCCAAAGATTTTTTTCTGTTCTTTTGATTTCCTCATCTTCCGGATCAGCATCAATTTTTTCCAGGATAGCATCTATTTTTTCTAATTCCAGGTCAATAATATCATCCATGATACGCTGTGCAGCATGAATATGTTTTTTGAAAAGCGCCCAGTTAAACTTCGCTTCTTGAGTAAAAGGATTTTCAACATACGAGAACAGGTTAATGGCCAATAAACGGCAAGAATCGTATGGACACAGGGGTATTTCTCCGCATGGGTTGGTAGAAACGGTTTTGTAACCCAAATCTGCATAACAATCCGGCACCGAATCACGAATGATGGTATCCCAAAATAAGATACCGGGCTCGGCAGAACGCCATGCATTATGCACTATTTTTTTCCATAAAGATTGTGGGTCAATTTCTTTTTTATAAACCGCCTTACCTTCTATTGGATATTGTTGCTGGTAAGGAAGGCCAGACTCTACAGCCTGCATAAATGCATCATCTATACGAACAGAAACATTTGCACCAGTAACTTTACCCTGTTCCATTTTGGCATCTATGAAATCTTCGGCATCAGGATGTTTTATCGAAACAGAAAGCATTAGAGCGCCTCTTCTTCCGTCTTGTGCTACCTCGCGGGTAGAATTAGAGAAACGCTCCATAAAAGGGACAATGCCGGTAGACGTTAAAGCAGAATTTTTAACAGGCGAACCTTTGGGGCGAATGTGCGATAAATCGTGGCCAACCCCTCCACGCCTTTTCATGAGCTGAACCTGCTCCTGGTCTATCTTCATGATTCCACCATAAGAATCGCCACCGCCTTCGTTACCAATTACAAAGCAATTGGAAAGAGATGCGATTTGGTATGGATTACCTATCCCCGTCATTGGGCTTCCCTGCGGAATAATGTATTTAAAATCGCGTAGTAAGTCTAGAATCTCCTCCTCCGAAAGCGGATTCGGATAGCGTTGTTCTATCCTGGAAATCTCCGAAGCAATTCTGGCATGCATATCCTCCGGGCTTTTTTCAAAAAGATTCCCATACGAATCTTTCAAAGCATATTTATTTACCCAAACTCTGGCTGCTAAATCGTCACCCTTAAAATATATTAATGAGGCTTGATAAGCTTCCTCAGAAGTATAGGTGGCTTTCTTTATTGATTCGTTTATGATTTCCATATTTGATTCCATTTTATAGTCATCAAATCTACCAAATATTTCAACTTAAAAAGACAGAAAAACACAAAAGTTTTCAAAAAAAAATAACAATTTACTATATATCAATATGTTAATTATTTTTGAGATTAAAAAAGTTGACAAAAATAACATAGCAAATTTTAATGCTCACCAAAATATAATTAACATATGACAACAATTGAATATAAGCATCTTATCGTAAATTAAGTCACAACACTTCCTACCGGTGTACAAAATAAAATACCCGTTTCATCATTTAATTACTTTGAACTTTATTCATATCAACAGCTATTTTCATAGCTTCATTAACATTAATATAACTATTCAAATCTTTGAGTGAAATTACCTTAAATTTATTATCTGATAAATATTGAAGGTATTCTTTAAACAATTCTGGTGGAGTATTTACCCATGGATGCTCAATATCAGGTACGCCATGAATAGTTAGAACTACTATCTTTCCATTTTGAGCTTCATTAAAGGTCGACATAATGAGTTCTTTGTTGGTAGCATTCGTAGCCCAGCTAGGCACAAGAAGGGGGTTGTCTGTTAGTGGATCATAAGCTCTGCTTCCACCTGAACGACCAAACTTATATCCTTTCTCCTTCAAAGTTTCCAGTACAGAGAGATTGAAATCATAACCGGGATATGCAAAGTTTAACGACTTTTTAATACCTAATGAGTCAAATTTGTTTTCAATGTAATCCAGCTCTTCTATAAACTGTGATTTGGATAATTTACTAGGTGCTGCATGAGATCTGGTATGATTAGCTACTTCAAATCCCATTCTATCCAATTTTTTAATTTGTTGCCAGTTCATGTATAAACTATCTCTAAAATTAGAGGGGAATTCGCATACAAAAAAGGTGGCACCAAATCCAAATTGCTTTAACAATGGAGCAACATTTGTATAATGGCTTACTGTTGCATCATCAAAAGTTAGTACAATTAGATTATTAGGGATTTGCTTTTTCAAAATCTGACCATTTCCATAAAGACTAACAGAAAGTATCAATAGAAGAAGGGTTATTTTTTTCATCATTATTAATTATTAAGATCAATATATTTCATTGTTTTACGCTATCATTTCATTGCCATTGCAGGTACGTAAAGCCGATTTTTAATTTGTAATTTTCGTAATCCTGTGGAACACTTAAGCTAGTTTTTAACTCTTCCAATTTAAGTCAATTTTATCTGCTAGTCCGTCTTAAACAAATCTCAGCCGTCGCTCCATTCTCACGAAACTCTTATTAGCAGTATACTAATTTATTTTTCTGCACATTACATTTTGTTAATATACCAATTAACTGCCTTTCGTTCTTCTTCTTTTATAAATTGATCTTTAGCTTTATTGTATTTATTTCCATCATGCCATTCCTTTGATTTAAGCTCTTCTTTTAATTTTTGATACTCGTTTTTTATCTCGGGTGTTTCCTTTGTTATCTGTTTAGGCTTTGTGAAGATGGCGGACAGAAAGCACTTTACTGTTGCCCGGCATAAAGCCTAGTTAAATGTAGAAAATTTCGAGAACAACGGTACCTGCCATTTTTTGCAAAGGCTGTATTATCTGATGCTTAGAGTCTTTTACTGTCCATGTATACAACTCATCTAAACCAAGTGTGAGCACAAAGATTGAAGCCTCTGCAATTTCATTTTTCTCGCTTTGAGTTCAAGCCTTTGCAATAACTCTCCTTTTCTTTTTCTTCGTCTCAATGCCAAGATGACCGAGAGCCTAAAGGGTAAAAGCCAGTTTCACAAGATCACCCGTCTTCCTCCTCTTCCTCCCATCCCAGCGTCCAAAATGCATCAGGTGCTTTCGGAGGTTCCTCTTCTATTTTCGGCAAGTCTTCCGCTACAAACTCTACCACCTCTCCATTTTTAATATGAACAGCATCTAAAATTACCCCTGCCTGAAATTTCTTATTTTCTATACGATAAACTCTGCTTCCCAGATCACTTTCAAAATATATATTCATCATTAACAGTACAGCCAGTTCCTCTTCTTTGGGAATAGCTATTTTAAACCTGCCGCCAGGAAAATCTTTGCCCCTTACAATCTCCAGATCATTTGCCCGCAAAGCCGTATAGCTGCTCCTATTAAAATCAGCAAAAACACAGCAAAAGCCTATTTTAACACATTGCGCCTGAGCAGGAGCATGTATGGTATTCTTCCATTTGAAAGGCCGGATACTTACCTTTACCTCATCCGCTGTCACCGTGGTACTCATCATCATCTGGGTCAACTTCCGGAAGCTCACCTTCGGATTGAATTCCAGAGGGGTGAGATTACGCCAGACAGTTTCAGCTGTGCCGTGTCTGCCACGATGGCGTTGTATGAAGCATCCACTGCGGCGCTGCCGGACGGCATGTAGACGGTATCGAGGTCATATTCTGACTCTCCTTCGGAGCGCATCAAGTTGGCATCCAAACGCCAGTTGGCATTGAAGGCATAGCCCAAAGCAGCCGTCACTGAAGACTGTTGAAACTTGTCGCTGTCTGGGCGGTACGCGCTGAGCTTGGCATTGGTCACGGAAAAACCGGGGTCAATCACGCGTGCAGCGTGCAAGCTGTAGTTCCAGCCGTTTTGTGCGCCGACAAAGCCAGCATCACCAGCCTTATAGCCAGCACTGCCCCAGGTCACGGAGGCGTTCGGTGCAAAAGCCTTCTGCGCGCCCTTGCCCTGTTTGGTGAACACCTGGATCACGCCGCCAATGGCATCGCTGCCATACAGCGCTGAAGCGGGGCCGTGCACCACTTCAATGCGCTCGATCAGCTCCAGC
>JAZQRF010000232.1:0-1561 GCA_045629485.1 Pelobium sp.
AAATGAAAATTTTAAATTATTATTGATAAGCTTATCTTCGTCACAAAATAGAATTAAAAGAATCTTAACCTTTAGCTCATCAGCTAAAGATTTGATAAAATAAACATGGCAAAGAAAATAAATAAAATAGGTGTTCTTACATCTGGAGGAGATGCACCAGGAATGAACGCAGCAATCAGAGCCGTTGTACGTTCTGCTTATTATTATGATATAAAAGTTGTAGGTATCAGAAGGGGATATGAAGGTTTGATGAATGCAGAGTTCCAGGAGATGGACCGTAAATCTGTTGCAAACATTATCCAGAGAGGTGGTACTATTTTAAAAACTGCTAGAAGTTTAGCTTTTAAAACTCCGGAAGGACGTAAACACGCTTTCCAGCATTTGCAAAATGAAGGGATTGATGCATTAGTAGTTATTGGTGGAGACGGAACTTTTACCGGAGCGAAGGTATTTGGAGAAGAATATGATATCCCTATTATGGGCCTTCCGGGAACCATTGATAACGATTTATACGGCACAGATTTTACTATTGGGTACGATACTGCGATCAATACCGCGGTTGATGCAGTAGATAAGATAAGAGATACGGCCGAATCTCATGACCGTGTTTTTATTGTGGAAATTATGGGGAGAGACTGCGGATTAATTGCCCTTAGAAGCGGAATAGCAGTGGGAGCCGAGTCTATCCTGATCCCGGAAAGTAAAACCGATACGGAAGCTTTAATTCACAGACTGGAAGTGGGCCGTAAGGATAAATCGTCTAAAATCATTATGGTTGCAGAGGGTGATGAAACCGCAGGCGGAGGAGCTTTTGTTATCGGAGATGTGATTAAACAAAAATTCCCTCATTATGATGTGAGGGTTTCGGTACTGGGGCATATTCAGCGGGGTGGAAAACCAACTTGTATGGACAGGGTTTTAGCAAGCAGGTTAGGAGTAGCAGCAGTAGAGGGCTTAATAGAAGGCAGAAGGGCTGAAATGGCAGGTTTAATTCACGGACAGATTGTTTTTACCCCTCTGGACCATGCGATTAAACATAATGTTAAATTAAATGAAAGTTTATTGAAAATTGTGGAGATCTTATCTTTATAAGCGATTAAATTTAACCACAAAGGCCTCGAAGTTTCACACATAACACCATTCTTTGTGAAAACTTCGAGGCCTCTATACCTTCTTGGAGAGCTCTGTGGTAAAATACTTAAGATAAACCTCTTTTTATTCCTCTACAATAACGGCAGTACCGCTTGCCGACACCATAAGCATGCTACCATTGCTGCCAATAGTTTCAAAATCAAGGTCGATACCTATTACCGCATTGGCTCCTAATCTTTTTGCATAATCCTGCATCTCGGCCAAAGCAATATTTTTTGCTTCGCGTAAGCCTTCCTCATAAGAGCCAGCCCTGCCTCCAACAATGTCCCTAATGCTTGCAAAAATATCTTTAATAAAATTAGCTCCGATAATGGCTTCACCGGTTACCAATCCTAAATATTTAACTACTTTTTTTCCTTCTATACTAGGTGTTGTGGTAATGATCATTTGTGTAAGTTTTCTAATTAAG
>JAZQRF010000233.1:0-11326 GCA_045629485.1 Pelobium sp.
TAAGAGAAGTAAACTAAACCTCGTTTTTGTAAATAACCTTACACAAAGAGAAGCCGACCATAGCGGGCAAAAAGGAGATTTTGTAGTTAATGCCGAAATTGGCGATCTTGTGATATTTTCCTGCCCGGGCTACCAGAGCGACACCTTAATTGTAGAAGATCTAAGCCCCAAAATGGTACTGTTAAGGCCCAGCCTTATAGTTTTAGATCAAGTAATTGTGAGTGCAAAAGGCAAAACTGAGGATATTAGGTCCGCCTACTCATCTGCTTATTCTGCTGCTTCAACAAGTATATTATCTAAAGACGGTAACCTGAGCTTATACAACGCCTTCAGTAAGCAATCACAACAAAAAAGAGCATTCCAAAGATTAATGGAATCTGAACTGAATGAAAAAGCAATAGACCGAAAATTTAATGCCCAACTGGTTACGGAGCTGACTAAAATAAGGGGACAACTATTGGAAGATTTTATGTCTTACTACAGGCCCACCTATTCGCAGGTAAGCAGCATGAGTGAAAACGAGTTAAGATCTTATATTATCTCTTCTTATAACGAATACATCAAACTTCCGGCTGAAGCCAGAATTTATCCGGCATTACCAAAAACGTCCTTCGGTGGGTTAAGGTAGAAATAATCCATGACTTAAAGATGTGTCATCTATGTTCCATCCTACGTTCATCTTACGTTTAGAGATGTGTTAGAGATGTTCTATGATTAGATTAGCTTATAGCTATCTTATTTCCCTGTATTGAGTGTCAGATCTTTTTCTTTATCTGACTGTATAAATTCAGAGATTGCCTGGTGATATACTTTTTTTCCAACTGGGGTTCGGCTTTCCACATCGGCTCTCATTTCTGCATTGGCCAGCACCCGCTTTGCATATTCTACAGCTCTTTTAAACCTGCTCTTTTCTTCTTTTTGTTTTGCTGTTGGAATAATATTACTCATATCCGGCACCCTTGAAACGACAGTACCGTAAATATAATTTTTAAATACAAGCTGTTTGCCAATGGTGCCGCTCATTCCCTGCATGAGTACATTTCCTTCTATTTTTGCCATCTTATATTCTTTAAGATAAAACTTTAAACTACTTTATATTAATACTCTGAAAGTGAGAAGGTAACCTGAAATCTTTAGGTAAATAGTAAAACTATAGGGCTAAAGCAGCCGCTTATCTTATATCGAATTTTCAGGTAAAAAGGAAGACGAGGTTTTATCCCCGCCTTAAATGTTTTCACAACGGAATAATCCTTATTGTGATTTGCTTTCAATTCAAACACTGGGTATTCGCAATGATTCGTGATTTAGTTGTTCTAAATATCAGGAATTCAAAGAATGAAAGCAAATCACAACAGTTGATCTAATTTAATAAAATAAGACTAGCTAATGGATTTTAACTGCCCCATTTATCAGACTTATCTTAACTATCTTATAAAAAGAATACTTTTAAACCTAAAACCACCCTTATCTGCTTTAATTCGAATTTTATTCTCGCCTTTTTTTAGTTTAATCCCTTTAGCAGCGATCACTTTCCAATCTGCCGTTGCTGTATCTCCGATAAAAGTCCACATATTAATATAAAAACCTGGACTTACTAATGGAAATAGCTGGATTTTTTCTGTAGAATTATTTAATAAATGCTGCATGCCTTATCCCTTACCTGGAGATAATCTTAAAATAGAACAGGAATATAGCCGTTTACTTAAGGCCGCCTTTGAAGGTGAGATCAGCGATAGAAACAGGTTGCTGGTTAAAAATAGAAGCAGTGTGTTGCAAAAAGCATCGGCCATAAGATTGCAGCAATTTAAACTTCTGCCTTTTCTTTTTTCTCCTGTTCCTCGTGACCCAAAACAAGCTTAGGCCACCATTTCTCGCCGGAATTACGCAATTCTCTCTTCCGGTCTTCCATTACCTTTTTCATTTTACTGCCATAGGCCCAACAAGTGCTTTGTCTTATGGATATAATTTCTGAAAGTTTATGTGATGATATTTTCCCTTTTGAAGTATACACCAGAAAAAGCATATAGAACGCCTTGTTAATGGGGATCCTGCTATTGTGGAATATGGTAAAGGCAATAACAGACTCCTCATACCGGCATTTGGTACACCTGCGACTGAAGGGTAGTTGGCCTGAGAGGTAAGTAGTATTGCTACAGCGTTTACAGCTATAACCTTTCTCCCATTTCAGCTCAGATAAATATTTAAAACAGGCTTCCCTGTCGGGATAGATTTTAGAGAATTCTTCAAAATCCACTTCCTTAGACATCACCCTTGCCCTTGATACTTTCTCGATGTTTACCGTAAGCTCCTGGTTATCTTTTTCTAACAAGGCATTCATTTGGGAAATTTGTTCTGCCTGGATTTTTAAGATTTCGTTAACTTCTGATAATTCTTTATTTTGATTTTCGATGATCCTGGCTTTTTCTACTACTTCTTCGGTCCTTTCATCAACCAAAGAGGTTAATTCTTTATTAAGGGTATCTTTAAGTTTCTCGTTAACTTTCAGCTGATTGATCATCCGTTTTTGAACTTTATCTTTTTTCTTCCTTAAATACCTCACATTATCTCCTATAGCAAAAGATACCAGAATCATTTCTACCACAAAGCAAAAACTCAAGCTGTAATGCGTAATTGGTCCGTAAGGGAGCCACGAGACATTAAATAGCACTAAAATTTTAAGGGTAAAACCAAGCAGAAGCGCACTATAGCCAATTACAAAGAACCTTGCCGGTCGGTAACCGTTTTTCCATATATAAATACCTGAACCTAAAGCAGCTGTTAAAGGAACAATTTCTATTATTTTATAGATAAACAGGTTGGTATTATACAAACAGGCAATAAAAAACAGGGTCCTCAAAACAATAATTCCCAGAATGAGCTTGTTGAGCAACGGAGCCTTGCTTTTAAGGTATAAAAAGTTAGAAGTAAAAAACAAGCCAAACACACTGCTGCAAAAGAGCGCAGTGCCATACATAAACTCGTTTAAATGAGGTTGATTTGGCCATAGGTACTGAAAAGCAATCCCATCAATACACATCTCATAAAAGCCTATACTTAAATTGTATAAAACATAATACAAATACTGCTTTTGTTTTATGGCGAAATACATGAGTAAATTGTAAAATCCAAAAACGACAATCATTCCGTAGAATAAACCAAAGAACATGTACTCTTCTGTAGCATACTGTACGAAACGTTTCATGTTCCTGAGCACCACAATTACGCTTACCGGCTGTGAAGATTTAACTCTTAAATAGAAGATTTTCTCGCCTTGCTGAATATTATCCAGGCTATGGATAAAATTTTTATGGGAATATTCTCTTTCCGTAAAATTTAACTGATCACCAAACACATGTTTTTTGAACCTATTCTGTTCCTGGGGTTCATACAGTTCTATCTTGTCTATGGTTTGATCGAAGAATTCTAATATCCAATGCTGCTTAGACTCGGGTGTAAAAGCAATTTTGATTTTGTACCAGTAATATGATTTATTATTTAATGTTTTAGGCGTAAATATTTTATTTTTCTTGAAGTTGGTGTCAAATTCTGATTTACTCACCTCATCAATTGTTAAAACACCAGATTTATCTTCAAATGCCATCAGCTCTCCGTATGACAGAATATGCTGTGCCCTGGAATCCTGAATTTTTACCACTTCCTGGGCGAATAAAAACTGAGGGCAAGAGCAATATAAAACGATCAGCAGTCCAAATAGCAGACTTTTAAGTATTTTAGAATTGGTAACATTAAAATTCATTACTGATAAAATCATATTATTAAGAAATAAGCAAGCCTACCTCATTGATGGATTTTAAGCACTGATACTTTGATTTCTTTACAAACCGGTTTATAAGTTGTATAGTAAAAATAGGAGTTTAATATTCAAAAACAACTTTCTTAAAACATCATAAAATATTTCTTGAATAGTTTATAAAATGGGGGCCCCTCAACCTTATTTTGCCCCCTTAAAAGATTAACTTGATATCCTGGTATAACTCAGGTCATCATAATAAATTAAGCCATCGGTACTTGCCTGCCAGTAGGTATCACTTCCTCCTCTGAAGGTATGGAAAGTGATTTCCTTAATTTTGCGGTAAGTATCATTTGTAGTCCATCTTATGGATTGACTTAACAAGGTTACGCCATCAATCTGGTAAAGAATAGTTCCGTTTGTGCTGCTGCCGGAATTACTTTTAACTCTTACTTTAACCGTATACCATGTGTTTTTAGCCAAGGTTTTACTTTGTTTTCCGAAGTTGTTACCACAGGTACTTGGCATATCTTTATAATAAACATATGGTCTAAAATAAGGAGCATCATTACTGCTATTTGTATCTGTACCATTTGCATTATACCACATTAAACGGGCTGTACCTCCAGTTCCGTCATCTGCTTTGTTACAGCCCGTAAAGCCGTTACCTATATGAAAACCAAATCCCAGCTTTCCTCCTCTGCTCCAATAGAAATTTGGTCCAAATCTCACTTTATAGGTTAACTCATATTCTGTTCCATCAGATACATCAATTCTGGTGATATTACCATTAGACAATGAATTTGCAGGAATACGAATTCTCAACTGGTTGCTAAAAATATCTGCATTTTTCCAGGTTCCATTGATATCTCCCATATCTGATTCTGCCTGTGCAAGAGTATAGGTTCCGTCTGCCCTTGTAAAACTAGCCGAACGACTGGAGTAAATGGCCGAGGTATTTGCAACATCGTCATCTATAATTGCTTTGTCTCTATTAACTTCTACTATATCTTCTTCGGCTGTATTTTTTTTACACGAAGAAAATAAAACTGGCACTAATAGGAAAAGTGCCATTAATTTTGATGTATTTTTCATTAGTTTCATTTTAATAAGTTTATAATGGTGATGGTTGAGGGTTCCATTTTATAAGCGTTGCTTTTCTTCGATAATTTCTATTTTCTCATTTAAAAAGGCTAAAAAGCTTTCTCTTACACCTGTATCATCCGGAAGTGCTTTTGCTTTCTGTATAGCTTTCTTTGAGTTAATTACATCTTTATTGAGAACATGGGCTTCTGCAAGGTGCAGATACGCAGTAGAAGAATTTGGGTACTCATCTACGCAAAATTCAAATGCCTTTATTGCATTTTTTTTATCGTTAACCCGATGTAAAAGATTATTGCCAAACTGTTCCAAGGTTCGGACACTAAAATCATATTTGTTAAGTTGAGATTCTTTTAATTGATGATAAATCTTAAAAGAGTCTTCTATTCTTCCTGTTCTGGATAGCTCTTTTGTCATCGCCATACTGATTGGAACTTTTACCTCCAAAGGCTTATTATTATTTAGCCAGGAAGCAATATCTCTTGCGATGCTGGATGGATTAAAATCTCCTGAAATATTACTCAGAGCTACAACGCCGATTCTTTTTGATGGAATTACTATTATTTGGTGGCTAAAACCTCCGTACTGACTGCCTTTTGAATAAATATTATCTTTTCCGTCTTTGTTAATATCCCATCCGTACCCTACGGAAGATTGATCTCCTGTTTTAAATTGTGATTGAAAAAACTCGTTTTCTGTTTTTAAGGATTGAAGATTATAATCCTGATTGATGACTTCATACATCCATGTAGCCATATCTTTTACAGAGGTATGTAATCCGCCGCTTCCTCCATTCTCTCTATTATATGGATAGACATTATTTTGTTTATAAGAATACTTTAACCAATCTGTAATACCGAAAGGCATTGCTGTATTTTTAACTTTATAAAATCTGGTAGCGTTCATTCCTAAGGGTAAAAAGATCTCATCTCTTACATAGTCTTCAAAAGGTTTTTTTGTGACTTTGCTCACCAAATCGGCCAAAATATCATAACTATAAGGCGATCTTAAAACATGAGTTCCGGGCTCGCTCCACTTAGGATGTTGTGTAGCTATACTTCGTGTAGTAATTTCTGGAGCATTTGGATCAAAATTTGGCATATCCCACATCATATTATAATGGTCTATGCCTGATGTATGCGTGAGTAAATTCCGGATAGTTATTTTCTTATAATTATCTCCACCCATTGTAAAATAAGGCAAATGGTCAACGACTCTATCATCAAGGTTAATTGCTCTGCTATTAGCTAATTTTAAAACTGCATTAGCCAGTAAAATTTCGGATATAGCCCCGGCATGTATAGGAGTATTTATAGCAAGCAATTCATTTTTATTATTCTTAATACCTGCGGCAGCATAGTAAACCGAATCTTCATTAACAATTGCCAATGCAAGGCCCGGTATGGGATAAGATTCTAAAACCTCGTCAACAAATTTTTGAATGGTAGAACTTGTTTGTTGTGAAAAATCTTGTTTAGGAGGCAAATCCTTAATATCACTCTTACATTGAATAAAAGCAAGGCATAAAGCTAAAAGCTTCGTTCTAAAAATAATGGCAATAGGATTCCCCTTCGATATAAAAATCTTTTTCATAGGCAATAATTATGGTCTTACTTTTAGGAGAGTAAGATTGGTTTATCTGGTTAAAAGGTTACATATTTTACTTGATGAGTTTAATATGCTCTCTCAAATAAAATAAAATTAAAAGCAGAAATATTATTGATTTACAGCTATTTAATCAGCCTAATATTCCACTTCTAAAAATTCTTGCATTATTTATAAATCAAATCATTAAAGAAATTATAGCTTCCAGATTTAGCCAACTTCGCTTTTTCTTTATAGGATTGATTTTTGAATTTATCCGCAGCGACGAGCAGCAATGGATATATATCATTTTTATTATATTTACTGATTTGACTGTAAGTAAACTCCTTTTCACCCAGTGCATAGGGTATTAAATAATCAAGCGCTGTTTTTAGACTTTTACCGTCTACAGCATAGTTCCAAAAATCTAAACCAACTTTATCTCCCAGCATCGCAATCTTAAACCAGCCATCCAAATTCATGGTACTATAACCGTACGCATTGGTTCTTGCTAACTCTAAAGGCTGTTCTCCATTTTCTTTTAACTGCACTGGTATACGCTGCTTTGTTGCTATTAAAATATTTTTAGCTTGTTCTTTATCATCAATAAAAAGGGCAAAAGCTGCTACCTGATAATCATAATACGTACCGTGGTTATTTTGAGCCAGCTGTTCTTCTGTCCCATTTTTGCTATTTAGCATCCAGTAAAGAAAATCTTTGTACCAATCCTTTAGTTGATTTAAATCCTGTGAAGATAATGACGGCGAATCCTGGAGCAGCGTAATCCAATCGGCAAGGTCAGCTAATAACCTGGATTCTATAATTCCAATTCCTCTACCATCGTTAAGGCCTGGAATAGCTTGGGCATAATCCAAATTAGGATTCATTTTTGTATTGGGATTTAGAAACCAGACTTGCAGAAACGCTACAGCTTTCTCTGCATATTCCTTTTTTCCTGTAAAAAAATAAGCAAGAGCTAAAGTTTTGCATTTCATTTCCAACTGTCCCAGATTGCTACGGTCGGTAATTTTTCTTATCTCAGGATTTCTGAGTCCGTCTTTGCGGATGTAAGGTAAGCCATCAGCTTTAGAAGAATCTGGCCACCAGTATGGCCCCATACTCATGTAATCATGTTTCGATCCGCTTGGCGGAGTAAAATCTTTATCTGTAACGGCAACTGCGGTGTCGCGGAGGTAACCGTCAGCAACTTTAATTAATTGATTCACCTGATCGAATACAGCACTTTCTTTTCTCAAATAAGCCTGTTTATTTTTTAAAAGCCTGGCAGGATCCAGCGAATTAACCCCGGGCAATTGAGAATAAACATTCTGAAAGGCAATAAGAAGAAGAAATAATATCAATTTATTTTTCATGAGTTTATAATTTAGTGTAGATAGACTAATAAATCACAACCAAATCAGAGGGTTTCTTATAGGAAAATTCCTGATCACTTCTTCTTGCAAATACAATATTTGCAGCATTATTAATAGTAACTTATTCATATAGAATCTAACCATGGGCATGATCCGGTTTCGGATCATGCCCATGGTTAGGAAAATTAGTATCTGCTTGGGTAAACGGTGGTACCGGCAACATGAATTTTCCCATTTGTTGCGATGATTCCTGATGTTGCTAATGTGCTGGCATTATTTACCTGCAGAGGAGAATAATCGCTATTCAACATTCTCAGGTTGATTTTTCCTTCAGGATCAAAACCAGTTCCTGTTCCGGTTAAATAATCGTAAACCAATATCCTTGTATTACCCGGAACAGGTACCGGAGATGGCACTAAATATCCTAGTCTGGTTTCGTTTCCTGCTACTTTCCCGGGGCCCAGTAAGGTTTCGAATGTGGTGTTTTCTAGTTTTGCATTTTCAAAACCATAGTCGCCTAAAGCAATCAGGTAAAGGAAGTAATTTCTTACTGTTTCGACAGAATAATCGCTCCATTTATTGGCAGGACGAGTTACCGGGGCACCATTAGCAAGTTGCAAAGAGCCATCCTGATTTTTAAGCATTACTGCCAGATCAAACCACATACCAGCAGTAATTACTCCTGTATTGGCATTTCTAACCCTAATGGCATTATTATTTAAGAAAATAAAAGTTCGGCCGGGTTTTTCATATTCATCGAGATTGATACCTGCATATTCCAAACCTAATTGCATCCATTTAAAAACGGTATCATTTGCTATTACCGGATTTTTACCCCTGCTAAGTAAATACTCTTGTGCAGACATATTGATATGTGGATCCAGAGTTGATAATTCATAGTCATAATCTTTTTGAACATCCAACCCAAACATAGAACAGGATGACATAGTACCTGTTGCGGCTACTATTCCCAGTAGGTATAAATATATTTTTTTCATCATTATTTCTTTAATTATAAATAGCGACAGAAGACATTAAATCCATATAATGGATTTAACGGTATCCCATTTGCTGTTTTATTAATTTTTGTACGGATCGTTTTGAACTAATTGACCATTTGAATAAAGTACCCTTGTAGCCAGTGGCCAGAAATACCTTCTCTTATCGTCTCCCCAACCTACAGGAGTATTACCCACCGCTGTTTGTCGGGCAATTAAAATTGGATCCATCACTTCTTTTACCCGATCTGTACGTACCAGGTCGAACCATCTTACACCCTCACCTATCAGCTCAAATTGTCTTTCCCTCAAAATCGCCATTTCTAATGTACTTTCATCAAAGCTGGCTTCATTTACTGTTGGCACATTGGCCCTTTGTTTTATCAAATTCAAATACCTAACTGCATTTGTTCTATCTCCTATCTTGTTTAATGCTCCAGCATATAATAAATACATGCCACTTAATCTATATATAGGGATAAAAACATCTGTTTCTACAGCGGCAGGAAGGTTACTTGCATACTGTAGCAGCGTAAAATTATATCCTGCTGTAGCCGTTGGTGCAACATAAGTACCCGGGTAGAATTTCCAAAAACTTCTGTCTCTGATGGGCTGGTTGGTAGCAGAGGAGATGTTATACGTTTGTTTAACTCTCAAATCGGTTGTCGCTGTGTTAGAGCCGTACTGCTGAGTTGAAACTGTTGGCCATGTAGTCCATAGCTCTGTTCCCATCCTAATGGTATTTTCATTGGTTGTTCTGGATACACCCGACATACAGGCACAACCATTAGCTACATAGTTCCAATGGATATTAAATATGCTTTCTACACTTCCCGCAGGACTTGTAAATTGTGCATTCCAGGTAGTTCCGGGCTGTAAATCTGCTATAGCACCTCCAGAGCCCGTTGTTATTGTTCCTGCTGTATTGTAAACTTTACCTGTAGGCGCTTTTGCTGCGAATAATCTTTTGAACCAAACAATGGCATTTGGATAATCCTTTTTCCACATATTAATATCTGCAGCAATAGAAGAAATAGCTCCTTCGCCTAAATACCATACTGTTGGAGTTGCATTTTTTACCGTTAAATCATACGCTCTTTGCAAATCTGCTAAACATTGCTCGAGGATTACTGATTGTGGATCTCTTGGTTTCTCTGCTTGTTCTGATACGTTTTCATATGGTTCTAATCTTAAAGGAGCATCTCCCCAAATCCTTACGATCCAGAAATAGCAGAGCGCTCTCATAGCTAAAGCTTGCGCAGTATAGCTGTCTTCCTGAGCTAAGGATAATGCACCTATCGTTCCCACAGGCGTATAATTCTTGATCAGCGGAAGATTTTTAAGCAACAAATTTGCTCTTCCTATAGTACTGTATAATTGGCTCCAGTCTGCATAAGTATTATTTTCTGTTAATCCATTAAAATGGATTTCATTGGTTGCGTTGGTTGCATATGCTGTACGGGTTTCCCAATTATCAGATCTCGCTTCTCCCCACCAGGTTATGCGGTTTTGAAATTGCGCTTCCCCAATCATAGTATGTTGAAATTCGCCATACATACCTGCTATTGCAGCATCAGCATCCAGTTTACTCTTAAAAAAATCTTTCAAGGTACCTTCAGAAATTGGCTGCTCGTCTATTGCTTTATTACAACTTATAAAAGTCATCATTAAGCTTAAAATTGCTATACTAAATATCTTTTTCATATTGTTAAAATCCCATAGTTAAACCAAAACCCAATTCTCTTCTTTTTGGATATTTACCTGTATCATCTCCGGGAGTTAAACCAGAAGATGGTGAAAACTCAGGATCATAACCAGTATAATTTGTGTATGTTAAAAGGTTTACACCATATACATAAACCGAAAGATTTCTTGCAAATACTTTACTCGCAACTTTTGGATCTAACCTGTAGGTAAACCTTGCGTTTGATAGCCGAACAAAAGATCCATCTTCCAGGAATAAGCTATTTCCACCACCTCTTTGGCTATTTCTCACATTTTTATCAGGATAATATGGATAAGTGGCTATGTCACCTTGCTTGGTCCAGGCGCCATAAATAGCTTCGGGTAATGATGGGTTTCCATTGTTAGCAAAATTGGTTAAGTTTTGTTTAAACTGGTTATAAACATTTCCGCCAACGGTGGAGTTAATGATAAATGACAAGGAGAATTGCTTGTAAGTAAATGAGTTTACCAGACCCAGGTAAAAATCTGCCTGTGCGTTGCCAATAATGTGCCTGTCATTATCATTGATGATACCATCATTATCAAGATCTAACCATTCGGTATCTCCTCCTAATAGTATAGTTCCGTCGCTATTTCTCTTTTTAACGATTTGGCCTGTATAATCCTGCCCGTTTAAAGTATATCTGCCCGCCGTAGCTGTGCCTCTACCAGTTCCGGAAACAACAACATCCTCTGGAGTTAAACGCTGACCATCTGGTGTGTAAGCGTTTGAAGCATCATATTGGTAAACTCCTAAATTTTTCCAACCGTAAAAATCTCCAATTCTGCCGCCT
>JAZQRF010000234.1:0-17407 GCA_045629485.1 Pelobium sp.
CGAAGGGTCTTTATGTTATTAGGAATACCTTAATTACACACTTTACCTTTTTAGCCTTTACCCACAGCCTCTCCGGCCTCTTGACCGGCCAGGTCAAGTCCTTTCCCTTTAGCTGGAAAGGACTAACGAGCCACCGCTACGCCGCTTGCTACAAAGCTTCTGCGATGACTTTATTTCTACAAGCCGCAACCGCCAAGGCGGAATCAACAATGAACGGAAATTAAGTGCTTAGGCCCGCTCTGCCTCGACGTCATGCTGAACAAAGTGAAACAGCTCATCATATAAGCCGACCGAGCGTTTTCCTAAGAATTTGTCATCCCGACGTTAGGAGGGATCCCTGTGTTAATAGTTACTGCTTAATGCCTATTTTACGATCGTATCGCTGGCTTTAACCCACAGCCTCTCCGGTCTCTTAACCGGCTAGGCCTCATGAGCGTTGATGTTCACTAGCTCCACCCTTTTTGTCATCCCGACGTTAGGAGGGATCCCTGTGTGAATAGTTACTGCTTAATAGCCAGAACTCAAAGTCTTTGTTCTTTTATCTCCCTGTGCTTAAACCTCTTCCTTAAATATCCCGGAAGCCCAAATTCACTAAATGATTTGACTACAAATTTGCCCAAACCGCACCCTGTTCCTCCCAACCGTCACCCTGAGCGGAGTCGAAGGGTCTTTATGTTATTAGGAATACCTTAATTACACACTTTACCTTTTTAGCCTTTACCCACAGCCTCTCCGGCCTCTTGACCGGCCAGGTCAAGTAACTTTCTGCTTAGATCAGAAAGTAACCAAACTTGAGCGAAAGCGGCCAAATTCACTAAATGATTTGACTACCAATTGCCCATGCTCGTCCTTTTCGTCCCTCTTGAGCGGGACAGGCTCAAGTTACTTTTTGCTTGACCAAAAACTAACGAAAAAGTCAAGGCTGTACCATCTAGCCTAAAAAATAGATTTGCGCTTGCGCAGGCTGGAGCCGTTCCGCTTCGCTGCACTTCGGCAGCCTGCTTCCTCAAGCTTAACTCTATTTTTCTATACGGCTATATGCTGAGGCCGGTCCTGCTGCGTGGATTTGCGTAGAGTAGCAGCCTGAAAGATTAAAAGATTTAAGTGCGGTGATCAAGCCTAAGCAATTAATCTCCGTTTTCCTTTCATTCCGCATCAGAACTTTGCGGCAATTACAGGCTTAGCCTTTGCACTAGCTTTCAAAGCAAAGGGCGTAGCGGCGGCTTTATTCAAAGTGCTTATTATTTTCAAAGGCTTTCATGTGTTCGCTTCGCTCGGGTTTGGTTCCTTTTGAGCTGCAGCAAAAGGGACTTGTGTTGGCCGCACAAGAGGCCGGAAAGCCGGGAGCGTAAGAATAATAAATCACAATTTACCTTGCTTTCTAAGCCAATCTTATCCTTTTACCTACAAATTTGCCCATGCTCGTCCTTTTCGTCCCTCGTAGGCGGGACAGGCTCAAGTTACTGAGGCCGGTCCTGCTGGAAGGCTCTGCATCCCTGTCAAATCTCAATTCTCAATTCTCACATCTCAATTCTCACATCTCACCCTACAGCACCGCCGCCAAACACCCTACAGCAGCCAACAATACCAAAGCAAACGAGGCCCAGTACAATAAAAACTGCTGCCATAATTCCAGTTGTTTAAAGTGTAATACCATGAAGTCTATCCCGGGCAGCTTCAACCGCTCCCAGCTTTTGTTAAAAAGATACCAGCACAATAGCAGCAGTATTAAGAAGACCGCTAAGGCAAGTAACACCAATGCCCAGATCCCCGGGTCGGGTAGTGCTGCCGTGTGATCGAAGCTGTAAATCCAATAGGGGAAACTCAGCGATAGCCATACTATTGGTAAGAGCAACAGCACCACCGGGTGTATTTTTATAGCAGGCAAGCGGCTTCTAAAGTGCTGCCTGTAAGTTTCAGATATATACATCATCTTTTATGTTTTTAATTTTTTCATTTAAATAACGGTGAAAGGCTGTGGCCTACAGCTCCTAATTCAGTAACTGCTGGTTTTTATCCTGTTCCCAGCTGTCCCATTCCTGAGCATAAACTTCCTGTTCCGGCAGGCGGTAGAGGCGTACTTTATATTTCACCTCCGTATGGAGACCTGCGCCTGCGCTATCGGTTAAAATGGTTCTCAGCAGTAAAAACACTTCTTCTCTTAATATCCTTATCGCTTTCTTGTCGAGACCTGTTTTGGCTAATTTGAGGAAGTGAAGAGCCTTCTTTTTAGATGCCAGCAATAGGCTGAAATCTTCTTCATCCAGCACCTTTAACAGCATGCCGCTGTACCATTTGCGTAAGATTTCCTTTTCTTCTTCCAGAAATGTGTGCAGCATCCGGCCCGCAGCCAGTTTTGTACCTTTGGGTAATGCGCTGGTCAGCGATTTTGCCTTTTGCCTGAACAGCTTCATTGTTTTTGTATAATTTAATGCTTTGTAAGACATGTGTTCCTCCTTTTTTTATTCGTTAGTAGTTGGTGGTTTTTAGTTATTCGTTATCCGTTGTTGATTAAATCTACTATACCCGCTTCCGGAATAAGCTGTATGGCCAGTTTATTTCAATGGCTTCTTCAAGACTATCTAAAAAGACATTCAGCACTTGCCTGCGCAGGTCTTCGGTGTCAATATCGTTGGGGCAACATGCCCGCAGGATATACAGCTCAAAAGGACTGTCATTTTTTATGATCTTCTTTTCAAAATTTTTCAATTCGGTAAATCCTATAATCAGCTGTTGGTAGTGCGCCCAGAAATGATTCCGATTTTCTGCCAGGTACTCATTCACATCTTTCCTGATGATCTGCTTGTAACCGGTGCAGTTGCTGAGCAGAGGCTTTAATTTCTGTTTGAAATTACTGATAGCCATTGTGTAAGTGAAAATTCCCATGTTCTTATTCTTTCGCTTAAATAATACAACAGGGGAGCATTTCCCCTGTTGTGCTCATTGCTTAAACAATGGTGATGCTGCCAACATACTTGCTGTTGGAAACTTCCTTACCATCCTCGGACAACCAGGCGGTGTACACCTCTACAGTCTCTCCGCTAAAATCGGCATCCACTTCATAGGCCAGCCCGGCATCGCTGCGTAATGCATCGCCGATGCTGTAGGTCGCCTCTGCCAGTTCCGGGCAGAACAACACTACCATCAGCTTGTCGGTGGCTTTAGCTTTGCCCTTGCCGGTATTGTCTGTCCATACAAAATCCAGCTGCCCGGCAGTAGTAGAGGTTGCTGCTACATCTTTAGTCTGCGGCAAATCGCCCCTGCTCACCAGCACCATGCTATAATCGATCTCCAGGTTAGGCGTCATCCCTGTCAACGCATTTTTCAGGTTGTAAGAATGGGCGCTGTTGTAGCCTGTTTTGCCCACCGCGTAGTTCTTGAAACCAATTTCCAGCAGGGGTTTTACCGGGTTCAAAAAACCGGTGATCAGTGCAAATCTTGCCTGCTGCTCCAGCTGCTTGTCGGTTGCATTGGCATTGCCGCGTTTGGCGGCCAGGCTCCGCATGTACTTGATGCCACGCCAGGAGGCGCCCACCACTGTACCAATTTTTCCTGAGAAGGCACCCAATATGCCCTGTGTGTATTTTCCCATAATTTTAAAATGTAAAGGGTTAAACCATTCGCAAAAGCTTCTCCGTAGCGCTACCTGTCTTTTGTCTGAACCAAATGTAGACGACTGATTTACAGCAAACAAGGATTCGGAAATTCGCTTCCGCACTTTGCCGGGTTTTGCCGAACTTTGCCACATTCGCCCTACTTTTGTTCGAGACTGCTTCGGGACCGCTTCGGGAAAACAGGGGTAATTCCCGAAGGATCCCCGAAGCAGTGTGGAAGAATTTCCGGCCCTGCCGATTTGCAACAACGTTCATTTCCTGGAAAGTTTTTCGATATCTGAGAGTTTGAAATACAGCTTGCCGCTGATGAGCCTGCAGGGAAGCTGGTGTTTTTTCCGCAGGTTATAGAGCTGTCGGTCGCTGATCTTGAGCAGCTGCATCACCTCCTGCTTATCCAGGTAATTGTGCTGGTAATTTTCCATGCGCTGCATCTTTTTATCGTTCCGCTGACCTTTATTCTCCAAACTCACCAGGCAGGCAACCAGCTCCTCTATGCGGAGCAGGATTTCAAATAGTTGGGTAAAAAATCTCATTGATTATGGATTTAGGTTAAACAAAAAGGGCAGCACCTTAATAGCACTGCCCTTTCCATCATCTTCTGGTGGTAACGGTAGTGGTGATGGTCACGGTACCGTCGGTTAGCCTGGTTGGAGGCAAAAATCCCTGGGATTCATTTCTCGTTCTTCTTCTTTTCTTAAAATGAAGCTTTAATGTTTGTTTCTTTTCCATATTTATTTATTTTTAAGTCAATAATAAGGCGCTGTCGGTTTTTAAATCGGTTTATTTGACGAAACCACTAAAATTGTTGACGAAATGGCTTTCTGGAATGACGAAATTCCGGGTCTTTCTAAAAAATCAATCTTTTTACAGGTTTCTTTCTGGCTACTTTTCATTCCGTTTGAAATTGGGCTGGCAGAAATCCTTGGTTTGAAAGATTCGTTTACGAGCTACCTGCTGCATTACATGCTTTATCTTACGCTGTTTTACTGGCACAGCTATGGCTTGTTTTTAAAAAATATTAACTCCTCGGGCGTTAGGGTTGTACCCCTTGTTAGCGGACTGCTGCTGGAACTGCTGGTATTTTACCTGTTTTGCTGCCTCATCCGTATTCTTTTAGACGGGAATTCCAATCCAGACCTCAGCGTGTTTTATTCGCTAAAGTCTATTGCGGCTATCCTCTATCGTTTCGGCTATATGGCTGGCATGGCTACTACTTTCTGGCTGGGCCTGTTTTCTGCACAGCAGCTGAAAAACATACATGCCATGGAGAAGCAGCAACTGGAAAACGAACTGCAAAAAGAAAACCTGAAGGTGGCCCTGCTGCAAAGCGAGCTGGCTTTCCTGAAAGCACAGATACAGCCGCACTTTTTACTCAATGCGCTCAATAAGATTTATGCGCAAACCAGACATCAGGCCCCCGTTGCAGGCGCTACAATTATGGCCGTAACTCAGCTCCTATCTTATCACCTGGTTAGAGACAGTAAGCAGCAGGAAACTATTTTAGCAGAAGAACTGGATTATATCAGCAAATATATCCAGTTACAGTACGTATTAACACCATTGCACCTCATTTTTACAGTTCCTGCCAATACCTATTTGCTGGCCCGGGAAACGCCCTTCCCTGCTTTCATCCTTTCTACCCTGGTGGAAAACATTTTCAAACATGCCATTCTGGATGATCACACCCGCCCGTCAAAGCTGCTCATCAAATTAAATAATAATAAGCTGCGCATCAGGATAAGCAACTACTTTGCATCCGACAGGAATAAAAATAAAGGCGGGATAGGATTAGAGAACATCAGGCAGCGCCTGGAACGCAGCTATGGGAGTGATTTTACCAGCTATACCCATGTTTACAGACAGCGCTACACTTTTAAATTATATGTTTTACTAAATACAGATTGATATGATTGATTGCTACATTGTTGATGATGACAAAGACGCCATTGGTATCCTGGAAGATTATATCACCAGCACACCTGGATTAAATCTGGCCTTCAGCAGTACGGTCGCTCAGGATATTCTTCCCTTTATCAGCCGCCCTGCCAGACCCGTAATTGCCTTCCTTGATATTCAAATGCCCCTATTGAGCGGCCTGGACCTGGCCGGAATGGCCGGACCGGATACTGCGATCGTATTTGTAACTGCATTTGAGGAATATGCCATGGAGGCTTTTAGAAAAAATGCATGGGATTACCTGCTTAAGCCGGTGGCTTATGCTGATTTTTTCAAAACCTACCATAAGGTGAGGAAAAGCTTATCGCCTTATCATCCCGCGATGAGTGAAGAAAGCAGGAGGTTTGTTTTTTTTTCCGAAGCCAGGTCCGGCTACCAGCGGATATTTCTTGATGATATTATTTATGTGGAAATGATGGAGAATTATGCAAGGATTTTCCTGAGCAATGGCAAACATATCCTTTACAATATTAGCCTTAGAAAACTGAATTATCAGCTGGCGTCCAACCGGTTTATGCAGGTCCATAAATCCTACCTCATCAACCTGCAAAAGATATCCTATTTCACCGGGCACCGGGTGCTGATGGAAGACAAGCAGGAAATACCTGTCGGCGATGCCTACCGGCAGGCACTGGTGATGAAACTCTATGAGTTTACCATCAGGGCGCAACGCGGAAAGTAAACATTAAATATATTATAACCCCGGTAAGCCTATGGCTCACCGGGGTTTGGGCGGTATGCTAACCTGGCCTACCAAAAATCATGACCGTAGTGAAGCTACTGCCGCCCTGCTGATGAGTAGTTTTTCCAGGCTATAATAACACAGGGCCTCTTTAGCCCTGGGATGTTCGCCCGTTAGCCGGTTTACATGAAGGTGAAAAAAATCAGCCACAAAATTGCTGTACACTTCCGGCTGAAGCTCTGCTGCAAGCTGCCGGAAGCTTTCCTCCTCTGCCGCAGGAAGAACGGCCCGTTTGCCATCGTTTTCGAGTAAATTGTTTTTCATTTCCCGGAAAGCCTGGTCAAATCCTCGACGTTCGTGAGTGCCGGAAATATTTTCAAAATAAGTTTCGTAGCTTTTCCTGCAAACGATACGGATGTCTTCGGGTGTCAAACGCAACTCCATCAGGCGCTGTAATAAATGTATAGCCTGCAGCATCCTTTCCTGCTGTATTTCTACCTGTGCAATTTGTGCCAATGCCCACTCGCTGCTACGCATAAACAACACCTCTGCCACCTCCAGGCCCACCTCAGCATAGCGCTCAATCTCCCGCTCGTAGGTATCTATACTTACATTAAAAATTCCGGGTTCGCTTTCCAGCGTGGCCAGCCAGGTCTTTATAGCCGTTAATAATGCGCCGTCATTACCGGAAGAACTTTTCATACGTAACCTCAGGTGGTGACTGCTGTCTCTAAAACGCAGGAAATGCCATAAAAAAAGGTGATCCTGTGCCTGCTGCCCCTCTACGAAAGGCATTACTTTTTCCACCAGGAATTCATCCATAGCTTCCGGGGCCATATAAAACTTCAGATAATGCCACTCCTGTAAAGGAAAAAAATCACGCTTCCAGCTGTACTGGTATAATAATTCTACGGGTGCAGCCTGGTAACTGGCGCTATTGTTATGCAAAAAAGCTATATACTCTGCAGCAAAGGGTTTGCCCTGCCCATCCTTTACCGTTGCAGGCGAACCTTCATCAAGGTTTTCGGTCAGCATACACGCTCCCTCCCGATTACGTAAATAACGCAGCATCAGCTGTACACTTTGGTTATCCCCGGGACAGACAAACATTCGCTGGTCATATTGCCCATAACAAAGCTGATCCGGCATCCCTCTTTTCCTCCATTCCGCTAAAAAAAGCGAGCTTGCTTCCTCCTCGGAGACTGATGAAAGCTTCCTGGTGAAGCCGGCATCCAGTCGCCAGGATGCCGGTGCCAGTATAACGTCGCGGTAGCGCAGGCGGGGATAATGATACTGCCCGGGGAAAAACTCTTCCAGCCTGCTGGTAAACCCTGAACTTAAGCCTTCGTACTGGAGGTCTCCGAGGAAATGCACCAGGTAAGACTTGCTATGGTGATAATTGTAGGCCGAACTGATGCGGGGTACAATGCGTTTGCCCAGCGTTTTGGAAAACATCATCAGCTCGTTATGATGTAATACCAGGTAAAGATCATGCAACGGAAGCTGGTTTTCGTCTTTTTCTGCAAGTGCCCCGTATAAAGATACCTGCATATCCCGTAATACGCGGTGGCGGTTTAACAAAAGCTGCCCCGGGGAACCGGCAAAACTGATATCCGCAAAGATCACATCGGGGTTCAGCTGCTTTTCCTGCAAACATATATCCCTGCAAAAGCGGGTAAATTCTTCGCTAAACAGGGTAAACCTGCCAGGAAGGGCAACCGCTGTGCAGCCCCCTGCCCCCTTTAGGTTTAACAAACCACCGTTACGGGTAAACATAGCCATCATACCGGGAGGGTAATTAACATGTTCTGTGTTTTCCTTCAACAGTTTTTCGGTCCCGTCAAAAACAATATCCGTTCCATTGGCCGATGCGGCAGTCCATTTCTGAAGCAACAACGTATGGGCTGCCGACCAGGCAACTTCCTGCTTTTCGGGCAGGCAGGAAGCATAGGCGATCCCTACCTCAGCATCCAGTGCTTCCAGTAAAGACACACAACGCCGGTCGTACAGCATTCTGAACCGGTTCTTAAACTCTTCCATACCATGCTGCTTAGCCCTTCCAAAAAGCGCATTTAAAATGCTCAATCCTTCTTTTAGCTCCTGCTGAACCTTTTCAGGCACACCACCTGTAGTGCAATGGAAAGAACAGGTATACCCTTCACTGCCAAGCTTTTCATCGGAATCGTTGACCCTGCGGGCCTGACCGGCCTGCTGACGGGGTTTTTCAATAAGAATCTGTTCGGTAAGCAGGCGGTGCAGGTAAACTTCGGCGTCTTTCCTTTTCAGGCCCTCCTTTTTCAAAATATACAGCAGCTCTTTCCTGCTCAGGGCATCACGCCTGGCAGCAATTTCATCCGGAATACTATCCAAAGACACCTCGGTAAGAAAGTAGGCCCCGCCTGCTTCACCATGATCGTGAATTCGGTATTTACTGCCTGCCTGGTACATCAGCGGGTTAAGCTGGTAAATTTCTGCCTGCCCGGGGTACTCATTTTGATCTTCATACACCATGAGTTTTTTGCTTTTAGTCACCACTATTTCATTTTCTGCCTGCTGCCATTCTACGAGACCCACAGAAGCAAAAAGCCCAAAAGGCGTCGCCCTGCGGCACATTCGTTGGTGATAGCGTAAAAGAGAGTCTTTCAGGCTAGTACTCATCAATACAGGGTTAAAAGCTGCTTTCCCCATTTTCTGGTAGGCCGCATCACTCGCCAGTTTCACTGCATCCAGAAAATCACGATTTTTTAACAGGTGGTGAATCTGCTGCCCTGCATCTTCTATACTCCATGCCGGCAGTCGCAGCATGAGGCGAGGGTAAAATGTTGTTTTTTCCATTTTATCTTTTTTTATGGCGTTCTGCTGTGGACAGGTGTCTAAGCAGAACGCCTGTTTTTTGCCCCTAACCTATACAGCCATAACAGGTTTGCAAAAGTTTTCGTCAACGCAGAACCGGCGTTCGTGGACGTAAAACACCCGTTCATCAAAATTCTCTTTCTACCAAACGTTTTTTGACGCATTTTACACGGGATGATGCTCTTTACCCGCAATAAAACCGTCACCGAAAACAGCGAAATTCCTTTCGGTATATTGCGCTACCTGTTGCGACAGAGTGGCAAAGCCCATTACCATGCCGGTGAAGTGCTGCTAAGGCCGGGGCAGCCGGTAATCCAGGCCTGGTATATCTATAGCGGCAGGGCCAAACACTATTTTATGGACGAAGACGGGCTGCCGCATATCGACGCTTTCTATGGCCCGGGAAGTTTAATTACCCTTGAAGAAGAGTTCCTTGGAGGCAAACGTTCGGGAAGCTATATTTCCCTCCTGGAAGACTGTTGCCTGGTCAGTATCAGCTATCAACAACTGCAGTATCTCCTGTACCATTACCCTGCAACCCGCCCGCTCTTGGTGGCGCTCTTACTGGAAGCCCTCAAATTAGCCCGTTACCACCGCAAGCTACTCAGCTACCCTGGTGCAAAGAGGTATGCGCTGTTCGTAAAGATGTTTCCCGCAGCCCACTTCCCGGTAAAAGACATCGCATCTTTCCTCAACCTTAGTCCGGGCAGCCTTAGCCGCATCCGCAGCAAGCTTTAAAACTCACAAATGTGAAGTCAGTTTCTCACAAATGTGAGATCAATTCCTCACAAAGGTGAAGCCTGATTGATCCGCATCTTCCGAAATTAACTTTAGGAAAACAACGATCGTTATGGACAAAATTTACGCTTATGATACCGCAAAGAAAAACGACCCGGCTTTATCAGTTTCACACATACTGGAAGCAGGCATAATTCTCGGCTTTATCGCCCTCTGGATCATCGTAGCAATTCATCGTTTCGAAAACTTTGAACTCTTTGCAAATACGATGTACACACAGCCTCTGCCACAAAGCATCAACACGATACTCATTATCCTTGTACCGGCGGCAGAACTGGGTGCAGCAACCTTACTCCTGTTTGCCCGTACCCGCAATGCGGGTCTTTATCTCTCCTTTGGTCTGCTGCTTTGCTATACTTTCTATATCCTGCTGATGCTGAGCAGAATTTTAGGTCATATCCCCTGTAGCTGCTCTTCACCCATCCCGGGACTCAGTTGGGTGCAGCATTTCTGGTTCAACCTGGGGCTCACATTCCTGGCAGGACTAGCATTCTTTTTACATCAACAAACGACACGGCAATACCGATAGGGTTGCCGTGAAGGGCGGGCCGGCCAAAAGGCAAATATTAATTCATTTTTATTGACCAGGATGAATACCGGAGGCCCATTATCCCCAAAAAATGAGCGGCGGCTTTCTCCACAAAAACAAGTTATGCAAACAATTAAAAACAACTTCTTTTTGCTTTTCGCAATAGCAATCGCAATTGGAACCCTATCGTTCAAAGCAGCGACTAAAAGTGCTATCGTCACCCAATGGCACCTGATCTCCTCTAATGGCGCCAACCAGCAGCAGGATGTTGTTGGAGCAGCTACTTCCAACCCTACCCTGGGCGGAGAGTGTGAAAGCGAGCCCGAACAAATCAGGTGTGCGGTTGAGCTTTCGTACGACGAGAGCTACAATCCGGTGGGCAACACTGTTCAGCAGGTTGAAGATGACACTACCATTGATGCAAGCAACCGGACTTTCAGGCCGATGTAGTGATAGCGGCAACCTCTTTCAAGGTTGCCGCTATTTTACCTGGAATTTTGTTCTATCCCACTCGCTTTAATCACATTATCAGGTATAGGCCATACGTAGCGTCGCGATCCCGGCTCGAGCCTATAACTTTGCCCGTTCAGATTTCTTTCCAACACTACAGCATGTATTGTCTCCCTATTCAATCTCCGCAGGTCTTCCCATCTTACACCCCTACATAATAACTGCTTACGCCTTTCCTCCACAATTTTTTTCAACAGCACCTGCTGGTCGGCAGTAGTATAAAGGGTAAATCCTGATGGCCGATACCGTTTCCGCCGCAAAGCATTCAGGTCTTCAAGTCCTGCATCCAGCTGGCCCAGCCGGGCATGGCACTCGGCCCTTAACAAGTAAATCTCGTCCAGAGCCAGGCCGCTAAAAAATGCATAGGCCCCGGAATAGGAACCTTTGAAGCTATAGTTACCCGCAGTTAAGAAAAAGAAGGCAGATTTACGGATATCGCCACTTTCATACAAATCATACAAATCCTTATAAAGAATAAAACGAGTAGCATTTACGACTGTATGACCGATCATGGTTTGGTGGTACAATACCTCTGGGTTACCCTCTCCGTAACGCATCCCTGAGAATACATACCTTAGAGACGGATCCAGGGTATTATAATCAAGCAATCCACCGCTGATAAGGATACAGGAATCAGCATATTTCTTTGCGGAAGTGTAATCCCCGGTATGCAATAGTGTTTTCGCCAGCAACGCATAAGCTGCTGCCCTGGACGGTCTCACCTTATGTACTGCTGTCTGCGGTAACAACTGGGCAGCAACCTTCAGATCGCTGATTACCTGGAGGTAACCCTCCTCTACTGATGCCCTGCTCACTGGCAGGGTAATATCTGCTTCCAGGCGTAAGGGAATACCTGGATCAATTTTAGAATTATTTGCATCATAGGGTTTGCAAAAAGATTGCAGCAACTGATAAAAAGAAAGGGAACGGATAAAAAGCGCACTGCCCTTTACGTTCTCCCATGCAACCCGCTCTATTGCTGAAGGTTGAAATTTGCTAATGCCGTCGAGCGCTGTATTAGCGTAAAGCACCCGCTTATAGGCATTGTTCCAGTCTTCGCTTTCCCCTCCTTCAAAGACATCAGCCGCCCAAATGTAGGCGTTGCGGTCCTCGGTGGCGGGCAAAAGTTCCCAGACACTCTGGGTAACGGTGTATTCTTCTCCACCAATCACATTCAGCACCAGCGAACCGGTTAGGTTCATCTCGTTGGTATTGTCCAATAATGCCTGTTGCTGTGCAATGGTTGTTGGAATAACCTGTTTTTTGTCTCGTTTCATATCGAGGAAGTCTTCTGCACAAGATGCGAGGAGTAAGGGCAGGAAGAGGGTTAAGAGTTTGTTTTTATGTTTCATGATTATGTTTTTTTTAGTGATTTTGTGTTTGCGCTCGTAGCTTTCCGGCCTCATTGCCGGCCAGGCAATTTACTTTTTGCTGCAGCTCAAAAAGTAAACAAAAAAGCCGCCGCTACGCCCAATTCTTTGAAAGGCAGAATAAAGGCCAGGCATCTGCGTACCGAATTGTTCTGATGCGGAATTAAGCTGAACGACAGGTAATGCCAGGGCTTGACTGCGTGATACTGGTTGCATGGTTATTTTTTGTTTTTGTTAATGTTTAACTGTTCGTTATATATCACCCTGAGGCTCTCGAAGGGTCGATTTAGTTATTGTGGATAGCGTATCATCTTAATGTTTCTACAGTCTTGATACTTACTACTTGACACTAAATACTTGTTCCTTCCTACTTATCTAAAAACTAGCATTCAAGCCCACCGCCAAACTTCTTGCTGCCGGATACATTGCGTTCGCGTAATCAGGGTCTAAACCTTGTTTGTTAGCCTGCCAGATAATGCCAATGTTGTTTGCGTAAAGCGACAGGCGGATATTGCTAAAAGGCAGCTGCCTGAACTTGCCTTTATCCAGGGTATAGCTCAACTGGATATCCTGCAAACGTATATGATCGCCTTTTTCGACCAGCGTTTCGGAGTAAGCATAAACGGTCTCCCGGTTATTATTCACATCAGCAGGGCGGGCAGGGATAGTGGTATTTGCCTCGTCCCCGGGATTTTGCCACCTGCCCAGGTAATCGCTATGCGGGACAGCCATAGTATACAGCTGGTTATAATTGATAGAAGTTCTCCTGAATACATAGCCTGCCTTCCAGGTGATATTGGTGCTTAGTGACAGGTTTTTGTAATTAAATGTATTCCGCAGACCGCCATACCAGGTGGGTACGCTTACTCCTGCCACCAACAAGCCCTCTCTGGTTAAGGTGTTCAGGTAAGTGGTATAATCCTGGCTGGTTTCTCCGTTAAGCATAATTTGCTGTTGCCCGTTTACCGGGGACAAACCACCCCATGGCAAAGCATAAACGGCATCCATAGAGGTGCCTGCCTCTGGAATGGGTATGGGCGAAAGGTAGCTCCCGCTTACAGGCTGGGTATCGTCTACTGCGTAATTGCTTACTTCATTCCTGACATGGCTGATCAGCCAGCTGGTTTGCCAGTTGAATTTTCCTTCGATATTCCGGCTGGCGAGGTCAATATCCCATCCCCTTGTTTTCATACCCGCATAGTTGATGCGGTTGCGGATATTGGTTAAGCCAGTTGTGGGGTCCATAAAAATTTCCCCTATCAAATCGCTGGCATTCTTATAAAAATATTCTATGCTGCCACTCAGCCTTTGATCTTTGGTGGCCACATCTACAGCCAGGTTCAACACCCCCACCTTTTCCCAGCGCAAACTTGGATTGCCCGGGTTGGTAAGAATACCAAAAGGCAGTCCTGTAATACTATTGGTATTGGTTTGGAAAGTTGGGTAAACGCTTACCTGCCTGTTTACGTTGCCATTATAGCCAAAGGTACTGCGCAGGCGCAGGTAAGGCAGAATTTCACTCTTCCACCAATGCTCTTTGCTGGCTTCCCAGGCTGCCCCGGCCGACCATAACGGCACCCCTTTCTGGTTGGTTTTTACACCAAAAATGTTGGATGCATCCCATCTGCTGCTGGCCGACAACATATAGCGTTCTTTAAAGGTATAGGAAGCATTGGCAAAGTACGACAGGTTACGGTCGGTGATATGGTTAAAGGAATAAGGATTGAACGGTATCCTTGCGCTGCCCTGAGGCCGTGTTGGATAAAAGCGGGTATAGTCGAACAAAGTACTGTGAGTCAACACCTCATCATCATAATTGTATACCCTATATCCCGGTCCGTTCGTATATTGCTCCTGCCTTACTTCCACCCCGGCCAGTGCCACCAACTGGTGGTTTTCGCTGATGCTGCCCTGATAGTTTAGCTGTAAACGTCCATAGTGTGTTTCTTCTTTTGCGTCGCCTTCCTGCAAAATGCTTCCATGCGGAATGATCCTGCTGCCATCTGCCTGCGTGTAACGGTTCACCAGATCACGGGTAAAATAGCTGTCTTTGTCATACAGCTGGTGGCGCTGGCTACCCTGCTGCTGGTACTGGTATTTCATATCGGCAGCAAAACCTTTTCCTAACAGGTATTTCAGGCCTCCATCCAGCCTAATCCGGTTGGATTTTTGGGTATTATCTGCCAGTCGCTGCTCATCCAGCGGACGGTAATGCCAGTCGAGCAGGCCATTGGCAGCTGCCTGCTTTTCGTAGCTTAGACGGCGGTCACGCAACACCGGCAGTGGATTTCCTGCCTCATCGGCCAGCCGTGTATAAGGGATCAGCCCCAAACTGGTGGGTTTAATAGCTGATAAGGTTAAACCGTTTTGTGCTGCAGCGCTTTGGGTATAATAGATACCTGAACTCATCTCCAGCCGCTCGGTAATTTTAAGCTGATTGTTTGCCGTTAAGCTAACCCTTTGAAAATTGTCACCTTTGCTATTCTCCGCATTGCGGTCATACCCGCCCGACAGGTAGTAGTGATTTTTGGCTGTACCTCCTCTAATGTTGAGGGCATACTGCTGGTTAAGGCTATTGCGGTATAACAGATCGGAAGCTTCGTCCCTTACATCTTGTTTTTCCAAAACTGCCTTTTGGCTGTCGAAATCCGACGAAGTAATGGTATTGTCCCGCTGCCGGATCAACAGCTCTACATAAGGCGGAAGCGCCGTTACCGGTTCCTCTCCATAATAACCCCTGGCAAAAAGATAATCCTCTACCTCCATCCACTGACGGGAAGGGATATAGTTTGGACTGTAGTGCAGGTTAGGCCGCCCCGCAATGTTGAAATTGCTGTTAAAGCCCACCTTCGCCTGCTGGTTATATCTTCCGCTTTTGGTGGTGATCACGATCACCCCGTTGCCTGCCCTTGCTCCCCAGATAGAGGCTGCTGCCGCATCTTTGAGGATGGTAATGTTTTCTATATCATTGGGGTTAATGTCGTTGATATCTCCTTCAAAAGGAAAGTTATTCAAAACAATGAGCGGACTACTATCCGAGTAAATGGTACTTAGCCCCCGCACACGAAGGCGGGCATCCTGGTTACCCTCGCCCCGGGTATCCCTTCGCTCGAACTGCAAACCACTGGTAACCCCTTCCAGCCTGCTGAGGATGTCGGTACTCACACTCCGGTTTAAAAGGGTGTTGTCTATTTGTGTAAAAGATCCGGTTGCCCGTTCTTTGGGCAGCTGGTAATAACCGGTGCTTACCACTACTTCGTTGAGTTTGGCAATTTCAGCTTCCATCCGGATATTGAGTTCGCGGTTTAAAGGCAATTGTAAAGGAATAACCTGGCTGCGATAACCGATTGCCCTAATCACTAAAGTGTCGGTACGACTACTTACAATAATAGTAAAATGCCCATTGGCATCGCTTATACCTTGTGTTGTAGAAATCTTTGTGGCTACTGTGGCTCCGGCAACCGCTAAGCCATCTGCCGATGAGCTGGCAGTGCCCTTGACTACGTATTGGGCCATTGCTGATGATAGCAGCAAAGCGTTAATAAATATAAATGTGAGATATGGTTTCATACGTTTTAGGATTTAGTTTTATGTTAAGGAGTGCTATGGGTGCGAATGACCAGCATATCAATTAGAAGTTGTTCTTCTTTCAATACCAGGCCGTAAGATTTTAAGGCATGATTAGCCTCTTTTAGATTACCATTAATGGTTTTCGGAAGAACCATATCAATACGTGACCGTATAGCCGTGGAATCAATCAATAACAGTTCTGGTTTTACCTTCGCCAGCATGTTGTACACGGCATTTTCAAATGGGACATTTACAGCGCTGTAAATCTCCTTATCGTCCAGTTTCAACTGTTGCGCCCCTCCATTGCTATTCAGCTTCTTAGGTTTTCCGTTGCTACGCAATACCAGGCAGGTTACGGCTCGCTTTTCGATATTTGCCAGCACACCGTATCTGGCTGCTGCAAAGCGGTTCATTTCTGTTTTCATCACTTCCAATGCCGCCGCCCTGGATATAGGGTAGGCTGCATAAAGATTATAGCAATATGAATTCGCATGCAGCCAATTGTTCCAT
Organism: Pelobium sp.; assembly: GCA_045629485.1. Lineage (GTDB taxonomy): Bacteria > Bacteroidota > Bacteroidia > Sphingobacteriales > Sphingobacteriaceae > Pseudopedobacter. The sequence continues at coordinate 16,393 of JAZQRF010000234.1, forward strand.
TCCCGGTCTTTTTCATAATTTCCAACAGGCTTAGGGATGCCACGGCCGGTAAGCTGGCATTTTAACGAATCCCCCGTTTCCCATACGATACGCCGGTAGTCATAATCCAGGCTTTTACCAAAAGCCTGCAACAACAGCCCCTCCATATTCATATTTATAAAGAGGAGTTTATTGTCGCTATTGGGTGTACCACCTCCGCCTCCGCTGGTGTTTACATTAATTCTGCCGGACAGGGCAGAATAAAACTGCAGGTTTTCGCCATCTCCACCATTTTGTTTGATAAATAAAGGTCTTTTTTTATCTAAGGGCGTGTAGGCTTTCATTACCATGGTCACTTCTTTATCCAGCAAAATCTCGCTAATATTATGTGCGTTGGCATATGCTGTATTTGGCGTAGCCAGCACCTTCCCATCTTTTATCCAGACCTGGTGCGGCAGTGCCTGGTAGGGGAACCAGCTTTTCAACCTGCTTTCGCCCACTACCGATAACAGCCAGTTGTCTTTGCTCTTTAAAAAATCTGCTGCTGTTTTCGCATCCTGGTAGGTAATGGGTACAACGGCCAGATCTGCTGAGAACTCTTCCTGCAAATCTTTCAGTTTGGCCAGCGAGCTAATGCAGGACCCACACCAGGTAGCCCAAAAGTCCAATATCACCAGTTTGTCTTTATAATCGTTTAGTGTAAAGCTTGCTTTCCCTTTAGGATGCTGTACCGCTTTTAATGGCATGTCCCATACTGCCTGTGGAACAGTATCGCCAATTTTTAATTCCTGTTGTTGTGACCTGGCTTTGCCGGCACTGCTGCAAATAATCACCAGTACATAAAGTAAATTGAGGATGGATATGCAAGGCTTGTTAAGAGTACGGCCGTTTACCCACACTGCCCTCTCCCCCAAGCCGTCACCCTGAGCAGCCTGTCCCGATTTATCGGGAGAGTCGAAGCCCGCCAGCCCAGGCTTTGGCCCAGATTCGGCCGGCAGGGGTCCCCGTGTAAACCACCCCTTGCTCAAATAAACCA
>JAZQRF010000235.1:0-3381 GCA_045629485.1 Pelobium sp.
ATTAAACCCGCTATGGTGCTGGACGAAGGTGGCATTATCACAGAAAATAAAGTGCCTGGTTTAAATAAAACTGCAGCGGTGATAGGAATAGCCGAAAAAGGTTATTTGACTTTGGATCTAAAAATTAATATTCCAGGCGGGCATTCTTCTATGCCCGAACATACAACTGCAATAGACCAAATTGCAGAAGCTATTGTGAAATTACGAGAAAAACCTTTTCCGGCAAACTTAGGTACCGTCATCCATCACTTTATGGACTATGTTGGACCAGAGATGCCTTTTATAAATAAAATGGCAATGGCTAACCGATGGCTTTTTAAGCCCTTAATAGAAAAAACTTACAGTAAGTCTCCTGCGGGAAATGCCACGATAAGAACAACAACTGCCTTCACTATTTTTAACTCGGGAGTGAAAGAAAATCTCATCCCCGGAGAAGCTACAGCCACTGTAAACTTTAGGACACCTCCTGAAACCAGTAAGGAGGAGGTGATAAATCATGTAAGAAAGGTGATTGACAATGATAAAATAGAAATCATTGCAAGACCTAATAGCGCACAGCCAAAGCAAATTGCAGATGTAAACCATTCTACTTTTAAACATTTGCAAAAAACAATTTCAGGCTTTAAGAAAGATATCATTGTTGCCCCGTATTTAATGGTAGGCGCATCAGACAGCAGGTATTTTACAGATCTAACCACGCAGGTTTTTCGGTTTATTCCTTTTACAGATATTGAGGGTTTACACGGAGTAAACGAAAGAATAAAAGCCGAAGAATTTAAAAATGGCGTGAGTTTCTATTATTATTTTTTAAAGAATTATACAGAATGATTTCCCTTAACATTAGGGGAATTCACAGATTATTAACGTAGTGTGAATTTGGTATATTTTCTTGCCAGGAAAGATTACACTTTTCTTCTCAATCTTTTCTTAATTTTTCACAGGCTACCCCAAACTTATTTAAAAAATCCACACCCTCATCAGAGTTTAATCCTTTATATTCAGCATAAGAATCACGAAAATACACATGTTTAATACCAGACGACAAAATCAATCTTGCACAAGCTATACAGGGAGACAATGTGGTATATAAGGTTGCACCTGTTATTTGTGTTCCGTTCTTTACAGCATATAATATGGCATTTTCTTCTGCATGTAAGGCCAGAGAACAACTATTCTTAGAATCTCTGGGGCAACCCTCTTCCGGCCATTCTTCATCACAATTATGGGTACCGGCCGGGGGACCGTTATATCCGATAGAAATTATTCTGGTGTCTTTAGTAAGAACAGCTCCAACATGATTTTTAACACAGTGAGAGCGCTTAGCCAGGTCTGAAGCCAGATTCATAAAAATATCATCGAAGCTTAAATGCATATTCCTTTTTATGTAATAATTATAAGACCAGAAAATTGATCTGATAATAAGCAGTTGTTTTATTCCGTTTCTGTAGTTGAAGTTTGTAAAAAACAGAATCCTGCGAACATAATCTAATTATATTTATTTCTTATGATATATTTTCAATTTCAAGAGAATTTAAATTTAACTATGTTTTTGCAAGCTAAAATTGCATATTCGCGTTAATGCGGCTAAGGGAAATAATTTTTAATAGATGCTAGAACTCATTGTTTCTGGAATTGGTTTAGGTATAGTATTATCATTTCTTACCGGACCAGTTTTCTTTGCACTTATCAAAATAAGTATAGAAAAAGGTTTCCAATCGGGAGTTGCTTTAGCCACAGGTGTGCTCGTATCTGATGCTGTTTACGTAATAATTACCTTATTTGGAACCTCTCTCCTAACTTTTGAAGCTAAGTACCGCTTACCCATTGGGATTGTAGGAAGTGCTGTACTTTTGGGGATTGGGTCTTATTATCTTTTTAAAAAGGTAAAAATCAATTACGAATGTGTTCCTTCCTCCAAAAAAAATGCCGGTTATTTCCTAAAAGGGTTCTTTATGTGCATTTTCAATCCCTTCATCTTACTATATTGGATTAGTGTAACAAGCGGAATTTATTCTTTAAAAGGTGAACTTAACTCACAGCAAATCATTCCTTTTTTCGGCTCTATCCTTATTACTCTTTTTGGGATGGATGTTTTGAAGGCCTATTTCGCACATAAGTTACGTTACAAAATCAAAGAAAAATCTATACAAAAGCTCAATAATATTGCAGGTGTCATCATTATTATATTTGCTTTAAAACTGATCTACAATCTGATTTTCACAGAAACTTTAATCTGATAAAGTATTTTCTGAATGCCTATAACATCTATTTGCTGGTGCCTCTTTATTACAAGATTGCCGCTAGTTTTATTGGGAGTGATAACACTTTCGGATTTTCAAAATTCATTCATAAAGCTATTCAATAAAAAAGTCGGTAAGTTTAATAGCTTACCGACTTTCATTATTGAATAATAAAAATTTTCTATAAATAGGCTCTGGAATTTTTACCTTCCACCCAATTCATAAAAGCTCTGTTTACTACTTTATTCCCACCTGGTGTTGGATAATTTCCTGAAAAATACCAATCTCCCAAATGGTTAGGACAAGCTTCATGCAAATGCTCTAATGTTTGATAAATTACCTCTACTTTGGCTGAAATCTCTGCCGGAGTGATGATCTGTGCGATTTTATCAGAAATTTCCTGAGGTGTAAACGGAGCGTAGATTTCTTTCACATGGTTGATCACCTCTTCTTTAGGCGCATGCTCCTGGGCTTTACACTTAGCGTACACATCTTTAATTACCTGATCTCTTCCGGTTTCCCTGAGCAACTTAATAGCAGCCTCAAAAGCCACAAACTCTCCCATTCGACTCATGTCAATCCCATAACAATCCGGATAACGGATTTGCGGGGCAGATGAAACGATGACAATCTTTACAGGTCCTAACCTGTCAAATATTCTAAGAATGCTTTGTTTAAGTGTGGTTCCACGTACAATAGAATCATCAAGAGCCACTAACGTATCTACATCACGTCTGATGAGCCCATAGGTGGTATCGTAAACATGAGCTACCATATCACTCCGCTCTGCATCCTGGGTAATAAATGTCCGCATCTTCACATCTTTAATCGCTAGCTTTTCTACCCTTGGTGTAGAATTTAGAATCCTGTCCAACTCCTCATCCGTAAGATTATCTCGGCTATTAATTAAAGCATCTCTTTGCTGTTTTTTATTATAGATATGCAAACCCTCTACCATCCCATAAAAAGCAACTTCTGCAGTATTTGGAATGTAGGAAAAAACAGTATTTTCCAGATCGTGGTTTACATTTTCTAATATCCTCGGACACAGTAATTGTCCTAGTTTCTTTCTCTCTTTATAGATATCAGCATCACTACCTCTCGAAAAATAAATTCTTTCGAAAGAGCAGGATTTCTTTTC
>JAZQRF010000236.1:0-22485 GCA_045629485.1 Pelobium sp.
AACTATAAATGGAACCGTAGATTCGCATAGCGAAAAAAGCTATTATTTTACGGATGAAAACCCTTTCGCAGGAACTAACTATTATAAACTGCTGCAGTATGACCATGATGGAAAATCAACATCAAAAACAATAAGCATAGATTCCAAGTTAGAAACAGCAAAAATACTTGTTGCTGCTACAAGTTCTTCTGTACAACTAGATATTTCATCGCCGAATACCGCTAAAGCTAGTATCTATTTGTATGATTTGGGAGGCAGCAGATTATCAGGAAAAAAAGTTGTTCTTAATAAAGGTGACAACGTCATAAGCTTCGAAAAAAGTTTAAGCCCTGGAATATATTTTGTGAATTTGATCGGAGAGAGAGCGGTAGCGACTGCGAAATTTATCAGAGCTGATTAAAGATTAAATTAAGTGGATTGAAAGGAAACTAAATAACATTTGCTTTTTTATATAAATAACCATACCTTTGCAGCATATTTGGCAATGTTGCCAAATTTTATAAATTATCATGAACCCATTCAATGAATTGGGGATACGACATGATATTGTTAATGCGATAACTGAGTTAGGCTTTACCAGTCCTACTCCAATCCAGGAAAGCGCCATTCCGGTTTTGTTATCAGGCAGCAACGATTTTGTCGGATTAGCCCAGACAGGAACCGGAAAGACCGCAGCATTTGGTCTTCCATTATTAGAATTAATAGATTATAATAAGAACTTCCCTCAAGCTTTAATTCTTTGCCCAACACGCGAACTTTGTTTGCAGATTAGCAATGACATTAAAAATTATGCTAAAAACCTTCCTAAGGCAAGTGTTGTAGCAGTATATGGCGGTGCCAATATTGTAAACCAGCTTAGAGACATTAAAAGAGGAGTACAGATCGTGGTGGCTACACCCGGTCGTATGAAAGACATCCTTAACAGAAAAGCTATTGATTTCTCCCAAGTGAAATATGTAGTTTTAGATGAAGCGGATGAGATGCTTAACATGGGATTCCAGGAAGATATTAACGATATCCTTTCTACAACCCCAGAAGAGAAAAAAACCTGGTTATTTTCTGCAACTATGCCTCGCGAGGTAAGAGAAATTGCAAAAAAATACATGACTAACCCTCATGAATTAACCATGGGTACCAAAAATACCGGTAACGTAAATATTGAGCATGAGTATTACATTGTAAAAGCTCGTGATAAATATGCAGCGTTTAAACGTATTGTTGATTACACTCCAGAAATTTTCGGTATTGTTTTTTGCAGAACAAAAATCGAAACTCAGGAAATAGCTGAAGCTTTGGTAAAAGACGGTTACAATGCCGATTCTTTACACGGAGATTTATCTCAGCAACAAAGAGATAAGGTAATGAAGCGTTATCGCGATAGAAGCCTGCAGTTATTAATTGCAACTGATGTGGCTGCCCGTGGTATTGATGTTAGCGATGTGACTCACGTAATTAACTTCTCTTTACCAGATGAAATAGAAAATTATACGCATAGAAGTGGTAGAACAGGAAGAGCAGGTAAAACTGGTATTTCTATAGCTATCATCAACTCTAAAGAACTGTATAAAATCCGTCAGATCGAAAAAGTAATTGGAAAACAGTTTACTAAAGCAGAGATCCCAACAGGGTTTGATGTAGTAGAGAAACAATTATTTGGTTTGGTACATAAGGTTCATAATGTTGAAGTAAATGAAACTCAGATTGAGCAGTATTTACCAAGAATTATGGATGAGTTTGCTGATCTGAGCAAAGAAGACGTGATCAAACGTTTTGTTTCTTTAGAATTCAACAGGTTCCTGGATTATTACAAAAATGCTCCTGATTTAAATGCTGCGGCAGGTGATGACAGAGGCAGAGACAGAGATTCAGGAAGATCTTCAGGTCAGAGCGGATTTACAAGATTATTTATCAATCTTGGTTCTGTAGATGATTTTACAAGAGGCGACCTTTTGGGTTATATCTGTAATAATGCCGGAATTACCGGAAAATCTGTTGGTAAAATTGATATGAAAGGTGTTTTCTCTTTCTTTGAAGTAGAAAACGAAGTAGTAGAAAAAGTTACTCAAGGATTTAAAAGTGTAGATTTCCACGGAAGAGATGTAAGAATCGAACTTTCTGGAGAGAGCACAAGCAGTGGCGAAAGAAGAGGCGGAAACCGTGGCGGCGGATTTGGCGGAAATCGTGGCGGTGGCGAGAGAAGAAGTGGTGGCGGTGGCTACGGTGGCGGAGAAAGAAGAAGCGGCGGTGGCGGTTATGGCGGCGGAGAAAGAAGAAGTGGCGGTGGAGATCGTGAACGCAGTGGTGGGTTTAGAGATTTCTCTGGTAAGAAAAGAGAAGATGGCGGATCTGCGGGTGGCGAGAGAAAAACTGGCGAACGCAAAAGAAGATACTAATCTTTTTCCCTTATTAAGATAAACATATTTTAATATATAAAACGCCCGTTTAACGGGCGTTTTTTTATTTGTAAGAATTTGATCATCATCAAATCATAAAAATTTGATATTTTCACAGCTTTAAAAAGAAATTAAGATGAAATTATTAGAAGGAAAGACTGCATTAATAACTGGTGCATCTAAAGGTATAGGAAAGAAAATAGCAGAGAAGTTTGCAGAGCAAGGAGCTAACGTAGCTTTCACCTATTTGTCTTCTGTAGAAAAAGGGGAAGCCTTAGAAAAAGAATTGCAGTCTTTTGGCGCTAAAATAAAAGGCTATCGTTCTGATGCCTCAAAATTTGATGATGCAGAAAAATTAATCAATGATATTGTGGCTGAATTTGGTACCATCGACATAGTGGTGAACAATGCAGGGATCACTAAAGACGGCCTTTTGATGCGTATGTCTGAAGAGAACTGGGATGATGTGATACAGGTGAACCTGAAATCTATCTTCAATACCACTAAAGCGGCGTCTAAAATCATGATGAAAAACCGTAAAGGGGTTTTTATCAATATGAGTTCTGTAGTTGGTGTACAGGGAAACGCTGGTCAGGCAAATTATGCCGCCTCTAAAGCTGGAATCATCGGGTTTTCCAAATCTGTCGCCAAAGAATTAGGATCAAGAAATATAAGAACGAATGTAGTTGCGCCGGGTTTTATCCGTACAGAAATGACGGATGTATTAGACCCTAAAGTGGTAGCTGGTTGGGAAGCAGGAATTCCATTAAAAAGAGCAGGAGAACCTGAAGATGTAGCCAATGTTTGTGTGTTCTTAGCTTCAGATATGAGTGCTTATGTAAACGGCCAGGTACTTTCTGTTTGTGGAGGAATGTTGTAAGGAAAATAGTAAAAAGTAATTAGTATTTGGTATAAAGAGCTGGTTGTTTATGACCGGCTCTTTTTTTTAGCAAAACTGCAATATTGCGGTCAAGTCAGGAATAGATTAAAATAAAGGCTCCTGTTTATCCGTTTTAACCAAATCAAATAAAATTAATGAAGATAACAGCTAATAAAACAGGATGCCCAGTTTCCTTTTCTTATGTATTCATAACCTTTTTCTGCGTATTTATTCTGCATGCAGGTTGTAGCATTTCAAAGCCAAAGCCCTCCTATACAAAATCGACAGAAAATCTTAAATCTTTAGAGTATCAGTTGCTTGATTTGGTGAACAAGGAAAGAAAAAGGGCCGGACTCAGTTTATATATCATGGATAATACTCTTCAGAATGTTGCAAGAGCGCATTCAGCGGATATGGTGAAAAGAGATTTCTTTGCTCATAAAAACCCGGATGGAGAGAGTCCTTTCGACAGGATGACCAAGGCAGGGGTGCAATACATGAAGGCGGCAGAAAACGTAGCATACAATGCCTCAGTTATAGAAATTCATAAATCTTTGATGAACTCACCGGGCCACAGGAAAAATATAATGAACCCCGCATTGGGTAAAATAGGTATTGGTTTAGTTCCATTCAAATATGGCCTGATGGCCACCCAGGTTTTTAAAAATCCTTAGTAAATATTTGTTTTACATTCAGCTTTAATTACATTTAAAACCGAATCAGTTATTTCTCGGTCATAAAAAGCAGAATGAAAGTAGTATTATCAATTGATGGTGGTGGTATAAAAGGCATAATTCCGGGTCTTATCCTGGTAAGTTTAGAAGAAAGAATCAAACAAAAGACCGGCAATTCATCTGCATCTATAACCGAGTATTTTGATTTGTTTGCAGGTACCAGTACTGGGGGTATTCTTGTCAGCTTACTGCTATGTCCGTCCAAAGAAGACCCTGCGAAACCCCGCTTCACTGCAAAAGAGGCGCTCGGCCTATATGTAAAACATGGGTCTGAAATTTTTGAGGCTAAAGGCCTTAAAAAACTGTTGGCTAAGTTTGGCTGGGTAACCGAAAAATATAATGATTCTAACTGGGAGAAGATTTTAAAAGATTATTTTGAAGATATTAAGCTCAGCGAATTAATAAAACCCTGTGTAATCACTGCATATAATATAGAATTAAGAAAAGCTCATTTCTTTAGACAACGAGGTGCTATCATTCGTGGCGACATTAGGGATTTTTATGTTCGTGATGTTTGCCGGGCCACTTCTGCGGCCCCTACTTATTTTTCTGTTGCCGAAATCTATTCTCTGGCCGGTGTCCGTTATCCTTTGCTGGATGGAGGGATGTTTGCAACTAACCCAACTTTAAGCGCTTTTGTAGAGATAAAAAAAGATCCCTCGGAAGTTGTAACTAATGATGTATATATCTTATCTTTAGGTACAGGAAATTCTAAAAAATCTTACGATAGCGACGAATTAAGACAAACCAAGGCTTTATTCGTGGTGCCCGCCCTTCTGGATATGATCATGAGCGGTGCCAGCGAAACCAGCCATTTTTACATGATGCAAATTTTTAGTTTCCTCGGAATTCCTGATCAGTATATACGTCTTGAGCCAAAAAATCTTCAAAGTATAGATGAAGATCTGGATGCTGCAAGTCCCAAAAACATCAAAAAGCTTATTGCTTTGGGCGATAGGCTGATAAGTGAAAAGGACCTTGTGCTGGATAATATTGTAGAGAAATTAATTGAGCTAAGAACAGGGGAGGAACGCTTGAAAATATAAGATATCATCCTCTGTAGCAATTGTTAAACCATATAGTATTGTTATGAAAAAGGATTTTTATTTTATTCCACAACCGCCGCTTTCCAATAAATTTAATTTTTTAGTAGATGATTTAGGCGATAAATTACCATGGGGACGCACCGCAGATATCGCGAAGATAGATTACAATCGTAAACTTCTGGGCGAAGATTTTAATCTCGATCTAAAAGAAAAAATGAAGCTGGCGAAGGAAGGAATGACGATGATCTTTCCAGTTGGCAGGTACATTACCATTTTAAAACTCAGGGCCGACGAGAAAGAGGGTTCAATGACTTTTATGGACTACCAAATTGAGTTACCCCGCGAGGAAATCAAATCTATGCTTTTAGAACGTTTCTCCGAAAACATTGCCAACGAATGGCTAAAGCATTACGACAAATTTCAGGTAAACTTTGATGAAGAAGACGATGTGGTGCTTTATCAATACAAAGCAGAACATTTCTTAGATAAGCTCTCTAAAGAACGTAATTTGCAGCCTTAGTAGAGAATTAACCGGTCATATTTTCAAACTTATCCCAAAAACCATCTTTAGGGAGGGGTGCGAAAATATTTACTGGTTCTTTTTTAACAGGATGAATAAACTGGAGTTTCCTGGCATGCAGGCAGATGGTTTTTTTTCTGCTTCCGCGAGGATATCCATATTTATTATCACCCACGATAGGGCTGCCTAAAGAAGCCAGCTGTACTCTAATTTGGTGCGGACGACCGGTTATCGGGTCTACTTCTATCAGGTAATAACCATCCAGGAAACCCAGGACTTTAAAATGTAATTCTGCTCTTTGACTGCCGGGAACTTCATGGTCATAAGCAGTAGTGATGTTCTTTTTAGGATTTTTAACCAGCCAATGCACCAAAGTTCCTTCCATTTTACTGGGTCTTTGCCTAACCACAGCCCAGTAGGTTTTGTGCATTTCCCGTTCTTTAAACATTTTGTTGATCCTGTCTAAAGCTTTGGAAGTTTTTGCAAATAAAATGACACCGCTCACAGGCCTGTCTAGGCGGTGAACTACACCCAGAAAAGCGCCATTGGGTTTGTTGTATTTTGCAGCGATATAGTTTTTAACCATATCATCTAAAGATAAATCCCCGGTATCATCAACTTGTACAATCCAGCCACCCTTTTTATAAACTGCAATTAAATGATTGTCTTCGTAAAGAATATCCTTTTCTGTTATTTTATAAAAATCTTCTTCCATTGTGATATTAAGAGTAAAGAAACTGATTGATGAACATTGACACTTTATGGGCTGTTTTGACTAACCAACTAATTATTAGTACTGCTCATTATCACTGGGAAAACTTCCGCTTTTAACATCTGCAACATAAGATTTTACGGCGCCGTTAATTTCTGTAAAAAGATCCAGGTATTGACGTAGAAACCTTGGTGTAAAGCCTTTTGTTAATCCAATCATATCGTTTATTACTAGTACCTGTCCATCACAATAATGGCCTGCACCAATACCGATAGTAGGAATAACAACGCTTTCTGTAACTTCTTTAGCCAACACGGCAGGAATCTTTTCCAGCACTACAGAAAAACAACCAGCTTGTTGTAAAGCCAGAATATCTTCCTTTAGCTTCTGCGCTTCTGCCTCTTCTTTAGCTCTTACGGTATAGGTTCCGAATTTATAGATAGATTGGGGAGTTAGACCCAAATGCCCCATCACAGGTATTCCGGCAGCTACAATACGCTGTACAGATTCTACTATTTCTGAACCACCCTCCAGTTTTACGGCATGTGCGCCAGATTCTTTCATGATCCTGATGGCAGAATTCAAAGCTTCTTTAGAGTTTCCCTGGTAAGATCCAAAAGGTAAATCTACCACTACCAATGCTCTTTTTGTGCCCCTTATTACAGATGCAGCATGGTAAATCATTTGGTCTAATGTTATTGGTAAAGTGGTTTCATGTCCTGCCATCACCATAGAAGCCGAATCACCCACCAGGATAACATCTATTCCTCCTTCGTCAACAACCCTGGCCATAGAAAAATCGTAGGAAGTCAGCATCGCTATCTTCTCTCCCTTGCTTTTCATTGCTTGCAGAATATGTGTGGTAACTCTTTTGACCTCTTTGTGTACAGACATGATCTTTAATTTAATTGTCAGCTAGTTGCGCCAAAGTTATAGCTAATATTTATATTGATACGTATTTGAGGTGTAAATTATAAAAAATGTTAGCAGTAGCCGGACTTCAATTAAAGGACTTTAAAAAAGTTTTGTCATTTTATTGAAGAAATAGCATTACCTGATATAAAAAATTCAGATTAAAATCATAAATTTGCACCCCGAGATGAAAAATAAGAAAACTCTTATTTCACGTATAAACATCAGGGAATTTATTCCTTTCTACACTGTTTTTATAAACAATCATCAGCAATATAATTTTCATTTTCAAGTTTATTAATCAGAAATGAACGCACACTACACAAAATTACCAGCCATATTACTGCTAGCAGACGGGACTGTTTTTCACGGTAAAGCCGCCGGAAAAATTGGAACTACTACGGGCGAAATCTGTTTCAATACCGGAATGACGGGTTATCAGGAAATATTTACTGATCCTTCTTATTTTGGGCAGATTATGGTAACTACTAATGCTCATATCGGGAATTATGGAATTCATGCTGATGAAATAGAATCAGGAAGTATTAAGATTGCAGGCCTGGTTTGTAAAAATTTTAATATTGGCTACAGCCGGAAAGAAGCAGAAAAATCTATCCAGGATTATTTTCAGGATGAGAATGTTGTAGGTATTTCTGATGTTGATACCCGCGAACTGGTAAGGTATATCAGAGATAAAGGGGCGATGAATGCCATTATATCTTCAGAAATTTTAGATGTTGAAGAGCTAAAAGCCAAATTGGCACAAGTGCCTTCTATGGATGGTTTGGAATTATCTTCCCAGGTAAGTACCAAAGAACCATACTTTATTGGTGATGAAAATGCTGAGGTGAAGGTAGCGGTGCTGGATTTAGGCGTGAAGAAAAATATTTTAAGAAATTTCTCTGAAAGAGGAGTGTACGCCAAAGTTTATCCGGCAAAAACAACTTTCGAAGAAATGGAAAAATGGGCACCAAGCGGATATTTTATCAGCAATGGCCCCGGCGATCCGGCTGCAATGCCATATGCTATTGATACGGTTAAAGAAATTTTAAAAACCGAAAAGCCGCTTTTTGGGATTTGCTTAGGGCATCAGTTGCTTGCACAGGCAAACGGTATTGGTACCATGAAAATGTTTAACGGACACCGCGGAATTAACCACCCGGTTAAAAACATCATTAAAGACCATTGTGAAGTAACTTCTCAGAACCACGGTTTTGGTGTTATTCCTGATGAAGTAAGAAGCTCTGATAAGGTAGAAATTACTCACCTTAATCTTAATGACGATTCTATCGAGGGAATTAGAGTAAAAGGGAAAAATGCATTCTCTGTGCAGTACCACCCGGAGTCTTCTCCAGGTCCGCATGATTCAAGATATCTTTTCGACGATTTTGTTGAAATGATGAAAAAATAAATCTTTAAAAAAGCCAGAAGTTATCTTCTGGCTTTTTTGGTATTAAATGGTTGATGTGGATATTAACTTTCCGAATTCACCATTAAATACTTCATCACGGCCCTTATTTCTCCATAAGAGATTTCGTCGCCAAGTTCTTGTTTCGTTTCCGTAATAGACATTGGTTTATATTCCTGAAGATAATCTTGAATTTTGGATACTTTATTTTTATCAACAAAAGAGAAAATATCTGCCTCCCCGGTTTCTATAAAACCAGTGATATGAGATTCTATAGTAGATAAAGCCAGGCCTCTTTCTTCTGCAATTTCTGAAACTGTTTTTCCGGCATTAAAGAGCTCAAGACTTACCCTTTTTGTATCTTTCTTTTCGGGTTTGTTAATTTTTACCAGGAGCTGTAAAGGAGTTTGGGAGATGTTGTTCTTCTCGCAATATTCTGTTATCATCAATAAAAGATCATTACCATATTGCTTAACCTTTGTTTTTCCGATCCCTTTAATCGCTTCCAGCTCAGAGAAATTAGCAGGGAGTTTATTGGCAAGCTCTGTTAAAACTTTTTGAGGAAGCACAATATAAACCGGTACATTGTTATCAGTGGCTAAACTATCTCTCCAGGCTTTTATAGTTTGATAAAGTTCCGGATGCTTAATGGCAGCAGAAACGACTTCTTTCTTGATAACAGGAGCTGTTTTGATGGTGTTTACAAAATCAATTTCTGCATTGGCTTTTACTTTTAAAAGTCCTAAAGTTTGGAAACCATTACAGCAGAACTTTAAAGAGGAAGATTTTACATAGACCTCTTTTTTGAGATTGAGGAGGGCTTCTTCTATATTTTTCTTTACTGCTTTGTTATCAGCATCAAAATTCACTTTGTCTAAGCCTGCATGAATAATTTTCTCAAATTTATCTAAGAAATATACACAAGCTTTTTTTACACGCTCCTGCAGCTCTGTATTCTCTTCGGGTAAGTTTTCTGTTTGCAGTTGTTGGGATAAATGCTTTTTAAAAGAATCTGCTACTGCATAAATGTCTTTTTCAGCACTTTCGCGGATATTATTTATGGTATCTAAAAAGCCAATGCTGATGACATTGTTGAAGTCTTCTGCTAATTTTTTACAATGAAAAAGACTGCTTTTTAAATTTTTGAAATCAAAAAGATCAAATAGCAAAGATTGCTGGAAACCAACTTTAGAGAGTTTTAAATGTTCGTCTCCCGGTGTGTTTTTTTCTGCTTCTTTAGTGTAGCTGGAAACAGTTCCATCAGTTTTTATACTATTATAAGAGATAGGCGAATGTAAAACCATTCCTTCGAAGCTTTTGCATCGGCTTAAAGCCACATAAACTTGTCCGTGAGCAAATGCTGCATTCGCATCAATAATTGCTTTCTCGAATGTTAAACCCTGGCTTTTATGAATGGTAATTGCCCATGCTGCTTTTAATGGATATTGGGTAAAAGTTCCAACTATTTTTTCTTCAATTTCTTTGGTAGCGGGATTCAGCTCAAATTTTAAGTTTTCCCAAACGGTTGGCCTGACATATATTTCATTTGGGTCTCCGGGACATTTCACATAAATCACATCGTCTTTTATTTTTGTGATTTTACCAATCTTCCCGTTGTAATAAAGCTTATCCCTGGAAGTATCATTTTTAACAAACATCACCTGGGCATCTACTTTTAAAGAAAGATCTAAAGTATTTGGATAAGAAAACTCGGGAAAGTCGCCGCTTACATTTCCTTTAAATTTAGAAACCGGATTTTTAATTTTCTCCAGTTTTTCTTCGTTAATCTTTTGTGCAGAGAGGTTATGAGAAGTTAAAGTGATGTATCCTTCTTCTTCTGCAGGGTTAAAATCTGGTATGTAACGTTGATTGAGTTTTTCTAAAACTTCTTTATCTATTTTATTTTCTCTAACGCTATTTAAAATGTCGATAAAAAACGTGTCGGATTGCCTGTAAATGTGCTTTAACTCTATACTTACAGGGTGTGTTTCTCTAAGGGCTTTGCTGTTAAAGAAATAGAGGTTAGGATAATGATCTTTTAAAATTTCCCAATCATGGTCTTTTACAACAGGAGCTAATTGGTGTAAATCACCAATCATCAAAAGCTGAACTCCGCCAAAAGGCTTAGACCGATTCCTGTATCTTTTTAAAACCTCATCAATTCCGTCTAAAGTATCGGCCCTTACCATACTGATTTCATCAATAACCAAAAGATCCAGGCTTTTTATCAAATTGATTTTTTCTTTTCCCATTTTATGCTGAAAAGAAGATTTCTTATCAGCTCCTTCAGGAGCAGGGATATGTGGCGAAAATGGCAATTGAAAGAAAGAGTGAATGGTTGTTCCTCCGGCATTAATTGCTGCAACACCGGTAGGTGCAACAATTACCATTCTTTTAGGGCAGTTAGCTTTTAAATTATGTAGAAACGTTGTTTTTCCTGTGCCGGCTTTACCTGTTAGAAAGATATTTCTATCAGTAAACTGCACAAATTCATTCGCTAATTTTAATTGAGGATTTTCTGCCATTTTGTGGAATCAAAGTTAAAGCATATTGATAAAAATAGCGAATAATAAGAAATTGGTTTATGGAATTGTAAAATACGGTATACTTTTATATTTTTGATAGTATCATTTGATAGTATCATTTGTATGTATAGTTCATGAAACCGCCATATCAAATCACTACTTTAATCCTAAAAAAGATTTCTTCAATTTCTGAAAAAATAGGAGAAGTAAATGCAAAGTACTTAGTTAAAACCAATCCCACTTTAAGAAAGCTAAATCAAATTAAAACCATTCATTCTTCTTTAAATATAGAAGGAAATACACTTTCTGAAGAGCAAATTACGGCTATAATAGAAAACAAAAGAGTCGTTGGTCCGCAAAAAGATATTTTAGAGGTGGTAAATGCTTTAGAGGTTTACCAGTCCTTAAATTCCTTTAAATACAATTCTCAAAAGGATTTTTTAAAGGCACATCAGGTGTTGATGTCTAATTTAATTCAACATCCCGGAAAGTATAGGAATAAAAGCGTTGGGATTGTAAAGGGATCAAAAGTTGCTCATGTTGCGCCGCCTGCAGAAAATGTTTCTTACTTAATGAAAGACTTGTTTGATTATTTAAAAGATAAAAACGAGTTGAGCTTGATTAAAAGCTGTGTATTTCATTATGAAATGGAATTTATACATCCTTTTATGGATGGAAATGGAAGAATGGGAAGGTTGTGGCAGACCTTAATTTTAATGGAAGATTTTGCTGTTTTTGAATTTTTACCATTCGAAACTTTGATTGCTGAAAATCAAGCGGCTTATTATAATGCATTGTCTGCTTCTGATAGAGAAGGAGCGTCAACAAAATTTATAGAGTACATGTTAAATGTAATTGATTTATCATTAGATGAATTGCTCCAAAACCCGATTGCCAGATTAGCTGATCAGGATAGGATCCAATTATTTATAGAAAACTTAAATAGCGAGTTTAACAGAAAAGATTATCTGAATTATTTTAAGAGTTTATCTTCTGCAACAGCGAGTAGGGATTTAAAAACAGCGGTTAAGATTGGTTTGATTGAGAAATTTGGAGATAAAAACTCAACAAGATATAAGAAGAGATAATGTTTTTGATGTCGAATTTTGCAGCCTCAGTTTGCTTACAAAAAAGACAGGTAAACTTCATTTAAGCAATAAAGCCTTTTCAACTTAGTTGAAAAGGCTTTGATATCTGGAATTAATAGACTTAAACGTCATAAGTCGTAGAAGCAGTGTCGCCACCTCTACCTGTCCAGTTGGTGTGGAAAAACTCACCTCTTGGTCTGTCAATTCTTTCGTAAGTATGCGCTCCAAAATAATCGCGTTGTGCTTGCAACAAGTTTGCTGGTAGACGCTCGCATCTGTAACCATCGTAGTAGTTCATTCCTGCGCTTAAGCAAGGAACAGGAATTCCGTTTAATGTTGCGATTACCACAGATTGTCTTAAACCATTTTGGCAAGCCTGAATTTTTTCAGCAAAATAAGAATCTAACAATAAGTTGGTCAGCTCAGGATTTTTATCGAAAGCTTCTTTAATATTGCCTAAGAAACGGGAACGTATAATGCATCCTCCTCTCCACATTAGTGCGATATTTCCGTAGCTTAATTCCCAACCGTATTCTTTTGCTGCAGATCTCATCATCTGGTATCCCTGAGCGTAAGAAATTACTTTGGCAGCGTATAATGCATCTCTTAAGTAATTGATGAATTCTTGCTTGTCACCAGTGAAGTTGATTTTAGGTCCCTCAGTTAATACTTTAGAAGCTTTCACTCTTTCGTCTTTTAATGCAGATAAACATCTCGCGAAAACAGATTCAGTAATTAAAGTCAATGGAATACCAAGTTCTAAAGCAACTGTACCTGTCCATTTTCCAGTACCTTTTTGGCCGGCAGTATCTAAGATTTTATCGATGATTGGAGTACCGTCTTCTTCTTTATAAGCTAAAATGTCTCTTGTGATTTCTACTAAATAGCTGTCTAATTCGCCTTCATTCCACTCTTTAAATACTTCATGCATCTCATCAGTAGACATGCCTAAGACATCTTTCATGATGTGGTATACTTCATTGATCAGCTGCATATCACCATATTCGATACCGTTGTGTACCATTTTAACGAAATGACCAGCGCCACCATCGCCAACCCAGTCGCAACAAGGAGAACCATCATCAACTTTTGCAGCAATTCCCTGGAAGATAGGTTTTACAGCAGGCCATGCAGCTTTAGAACCTCCCGGCATAATAGACGGGCCTAATAAAGCACCTTCTTCACCACCAGAAACACCAGAACCAATAAAATATAAACCTTTGCTTTCTACATATTTAACACGACGTTCGGTATCAGGAAAATGTGAGTTTCCTCCGTCTATTATGATATCACCTTTATCTAAATGAGGAATTAATAGTTCTATAAAATCATCAACAGGTTTTCCTGCTTTAACCATTAACATGATTTTACGAGGAGTTTTTAAAGAGCCTATTAAATCTTCAATAGATTTTGCTCCGTAAATGTTTTTGCCCTTAGCTCTGCCATCTATAAAACGTTCAACTTTATCTACAGTACGGTTATAGGCAGTTACATGAAAACCTTTGCTTTCCATGTTAAGAATAAGGTTTTCGCCCATAACGGCAATCCCTATCACACCAATATCAGATATTTCTTTGCTCATTTATAATTTTTTTAAACTATTAATAGTTTGGGTATCCGCCAAAATTAAAATTAAGATTGGTTTAAAACAAAAAATGGAGCATTTAATTAGTTTTAAAGGAAAATGCTTTAATAGTTTCACCCAATATTAGGAGTAGCAGGGAAACAAAACTAAAAAGACCTATAAAATTACATACAAATTAATATTTATATTTAGCTTTGATAATTGATCCTTCTACATTTAAATAAGCATTGCAGTATGAGCATTAAGGAAAAATCAGATGCATTATTACTTGCTCATAAAGAGATCGCTTTTCAGGAAACAGAGCGTAATAAAAGAGCGGCCGAGCTACTTATTGCGAATAACGAGCTTATTTTCCAAAACAGAGAGAAAGAGAACCGGGCAACCGAACTTGTTTTGGCTAATAAAGAATTAAAACATCAGAAACACGAAAAAAAGAAGAGAGCGGCAGAGCTTCTTATTGCTAATGACGAATTAATTTTTCAGAACAAAGAGAAAGAAAACAGGGCAGCTGAATTGGTTATTGCTAATCATGAATTAAATTATCAGAACCGGGAAAAAGAAAAAAGAGCAGCTGAGTTGTTATTAATCAATACAGAATTAACAAAAACTGAAGCGGCATTGAAGGAATATATTGTGGGGCTGGAGGAAATGATATTTATGATCTCTCATAAAGTAAGGCATCCTATTGGTAATATTTCTGGAATTATAAATCTATTGGAAGGCTTTGCCAATTCGCCCGAAGATTTAAAGGCCATGATCGCCTACCTGAAGCAATCTGCAACGACTTTAGATGATTTTACACAAGAATTAACTGCCTTTATGGAAGATCTGCGTGAAAGCGCAAAAATTCAATAATACATCCATTCAACTAAAACTCGTCTAACGAGTGTTTAAGATGATGTTTCGGGTTTGATGATTGTTTTTTTTAGTTAAGCTTATTACCCGTCTAGAGTTCGCTAGTTTAAAAAGACAATCACCCTGTCAAAAAAAACGCATCACTGAGATCTTTTTTAAATATTAATTCCTTAACAGTCTGTACTCAAAGCTTTCGTTCAAAAACTGTATATTTGAAAGTTTAATTAAAATCCGTAGCTTAGTGTGCTTTTTACACAATGCGTAAAATGCGGTAACAAAATCAATAAATAAATATTATGAGTTTAATTCTTGATGTTCATGCAAGACAAATCCTCGATTCTAGAGGTAACCCTACTATTGAAGTAGATGTTGTAACTGAAAATGGTATCATAGGTAGGGCAGCAGTTCCTTCCGGAGCTTCTACTGGTCAACACGAAGCGGTTGAATTACGCGATAACGATAAAGCTGTATATTTAGGTAAGGGTGTTTTAAAGGCCGTTGCGAATGTTAATGATAAAATTGCTGACGAATTAAGAGGCGTTGATGTATTTGAACAAAATGCAATCGACAAGTTAATGATTGAGTTAGACGGTACAGAAAATAAAGGAAACTTAGGTGCTAACGCAATTTTAGGTGTTTCTTTGGCAGTTGCAAAAGCAGCAGCACAGGAAAGCCGTCAGCCTTTATACCGTTATATTGGTGGTGTTAATGCTAACACTTTACCTATTCCAATGATGAACATCATTAATGGTGGTTCTCACTCAGATGCTCCTATCGCTTTCCAGGAATTTATGATCATGCCGGTTGGCGCATCTTCTTTCTCTGAGGCACTACGTTGGGGAACAGAAGTATTCCATAGCTTAAAGAAAATTTTACACGACAGAGGTCTTTCTACAGCAGTAGGAGACGAAGGTGGTTTTGCTCCGGCTTTCGATGGAACAGAAGATGCTGCTGAAACTATTCTAAAAGCTATTGAGAAAGCAGGCTACAAAGCAGGCGAGCAAATTTGCTTAGCTTTAGATTGTGCTTCTTCTGAGTTTTACAAAGACGGAAAATACGATTACACTAAATTCGAAGGTGAAAAAGGTGCAATCCGTACAAGCGAAGAGCAAGCTTCTTATTTAGCAGAATTAACTCAAAAATACCCTATTATCTCTATTGAAGATGGTATGGACGAAAATGATTGGGATGGCTGGAAATTATTAACTGAGAAAATTGGTGATACTGTACAGTTAGTAGGCGACGATTTATTTGTAACCAACGTAACACGTTTGCAACAAGGTATTGATGCAGATACAGCTAACTCTATCCTGGTAAAAGTTAACCAAATTGGTTCTTTAACAGAAACTATTAATGCAGTTAGTTTAGCTCAAAACAGTGGTTATACATCAGTAATGTCTCACCGTTCTGGCGAAACAGAAGATGTAACAATTGCTGATTTAGCAGTAGCTTTAAACTGTGGTCAAATTAAAACTGGTTCTGCTTCCCGTTCAGACAGGATCGCTAAATACAACCAGTTACTACGTATAGAAGAAGAATTAGGCAGCAATGCAAGATTTTTAGGTAAAAGCTTCAAATACGCTAAAAAATAATTTTTGTAGATTCAAGATATAAGTATCAAGAATTAAGATTAAAGCCGTTTTCTTCTGGGGAAGCGGCTTTTTTTATTTACTTCTTCTCCCGGTTTGCATGAGAATTGCTGCCGGCATTTGGCACAAGGTGTCCTTTCTTTTCTTTTACTTCTGTAAAAGCCCGGTCTGACGTAGGTTTTCCCTGAATCTCTTTCTCTGCCTGGTTGTTCTTTGGTTGATTTTTCATAATATTTTCGTACTAATGAAACTAATAACTTGCAAAGAGTGTGCCTTCATTTCTATATAACGATATTATTCATCCAGGCATGATCTCAAGTCGAAGTCAGGCTCAACCTCTCTACCACGTCATTCCAGGGTCAGAATGCAAGCTTGCTTAAACGATCTCTATTGATTGCTGTTAGCTTTGATAAAAATCAGAAGAAAATGGATATCAAGCTCAGCGTACTGGATCAAACCCCAATCAGAAAAGGAAGTAATGCCAATGAATCTTTACAGGAGAGTATAGCGCTGGCAAAACTAACAGACGAATTAGGTTATTCCCGTTATTGGCTGAGCGAACACCATAACTCGCAAACGCTGGCCACAGGTTCCCCCGAAGTCATGATTGCCCGTTTAGGTGCCGAAACTAAGAATATTCGTCTGGGCTCGGGCGGCATGATGATGCCCAATCACAGTACCTTAAGAGTGGCAGAGAACTTTAGAGTATTAGAAGCATTGTATCCAAACAGGATAGATTTAGGGATGGGCAGGGCTCCCGGAGGCGACAGGCTTACGGCAAGGTTGTTAAACCCATCAAATAATTTTGATCCGCAGGATTACATCCAGCAGTTAAGAGATCTCAAATCCTTTTTGGCAGATGAGCCGCTGGATGGCATTAGCGAAATGCGCATCAACGCCATTCCAATCATCGCATCTTCACCAGATTTATGGATATTAACGTCCAGCGGAGAAAGTGCTTTAATAGCCGCTTATTTCGGTATGGCCCTCTCTTTTGCTCAATTCATTAATCCTAATGGTGGTGCTGCGGCTATTAAAGCCTATAAAGAAAAATTTGTGCCTTCATTTGAATTAAAAAGTCCGCAAACCAGTGTTGGTATTTTTGGTTTTTGTTCTGATGATGAAGAAAAAGTACATCAGGCCCAGGCGTTAATGGACTACAGGTTGTTAAGTTTCGAACAGGGAAAATTTAATGAAAGGTTTTCTTACCAGGATATCAAAGACAACGACTACGACGCTCTCGAAAGCGGAAGGATAGAATATAACCGAAACAGGATGGCCATAGGCACACCCGAGCAGATGAAAGAAAAGCTGGAAAAGATATGCAGGGATTTTGATACAGATGAAATTATTATCTCTACCTATACCGACTCTAAAGAAGATCGATTCCGTTCTTATGAGCTACTGGCTAAACAATTTAATATTTCAAATAGTTAGTTTTACGGCAAGACAGTATTATTCGGCATGGATGAGTTTTTAGAAGCAGCTTTTGAAGAAGCGCAACGAGGGTATGAAGAGGGTGGCATCCCGATAGGATCTGTTTTGGTACACCAGGGTAAAATAATAGGTCGTGGCCATAACCGAAGAGTACAAAACGGAAGCGTGGTACTGCATGGAGAGATGGATGCCTTAGAGAATGCCGGAAGATTGCCCGCAAAAGTTTATGTCGAATGTGTGCTCTATACCACATTGTCACCGTGTTCTATGTGTTCGGGAACTATTCTTCTGTATGGCATTCCTAAAGTGGTAATTGCAGAGAATAAAACTTTTATGGGCGAAGAAGAGCTGCTAAGGTCCCGGGGCGTAGGGGTAGAGGTAGCGGATCACGAAGGCTGTTACCAGCTCATGCAAAAATTCATCAAAGAAAAGCCCTTACTCTGGAACGAGGATATTGGAGTTTAAGGAATATCATCTTCAGGTCAAATCATTCCCTTTCATACCCCGGATCAGTCAATTAACATAAAAATATCTACCTTTGAACTGTAATAAAAACAATTACAGAAATGAATAACGGAAGATTTGCCATATCTCTACATATCCTCACCCTGCTTTATAAAAGTAAAGAAGAGGTCTTATCTTCAGAATACATTGCCGGGAGTATCAATATCAATCCGGTGCTGGTTAGAAAAGAGATTATGCAATTGCGCAAAGCAGGTTATGTAGATAGTAAAGAGGGTAAAAATGGGGGATGTTTTTTAGTTAAGGATGCAAAGGATATCAATCTTGCTGCAATTTTCAAATCTGTTTACCAGGAGCCCGTTCTTTCTTTGGCTAAAAATGTACCCAATCTTCAATGCCCGGTGGGAAAGGCAATGAACACGCATTTAAGTACGCTATACGCAGAAGCAGAACAGGCCATGTTAGCTAAGCTCTCCGAAACGAGTTTGTTTAGTTTCTGTGAACAATTTGATTGATTTTTTTAAATAAAACTGTAATAATATTAATTACACTAAAAGCTAAGGGAATGAAAATAGCGATTATAGGAGCCACTGGCTTCGTAGGAAAAAACTTAGTAAATGAAGCGTTAAATCGCGGACACCAGGTAGTTGCCCTGGCCAGGAATGTTGATGCGCTGCAAACGAACAACGCAAATCTGAATAAAGTAAAGGGAGATGTTTTTAATGTGGATGAAACAGCAGGTTTGATTGCTGATGCCGATGTAGTGATTAGCGCCTATAATCCGGGGTGGACCAATCCTAACATTTATCATGATTTCATTGCCGGATCCAAAGCCATACAAGATGCAGCGAAACAGGCAGGGAAGCGGCTCATTGTTATTGGAGGAGCAGGGAGCTTATTTGTTGCTCCAGGAGTACAAGCGGTAGATACCCAAGGTTTTCCTGCAGAGATTAAACCGGGGGCTACAGCGGCCAGAGATTATTTAAATATCCTGAAAGAAGAAAAAGAATTAGACTGGACATTTTTTAGTCCTGCTTTAGAAATGCACCCCGGCATTACTACGGGCAGAACCGGGAAATATCGTTTAGGTAAAGACAGTCCGGTGTTTGATGACCAGCATCAATCTCAATTATCAGTAGAAGACGTAGCCGTGGTGATCCTGGATGAAGCAGAAAATCCACAACACCAAAGAGAGCGCTTTACCGCTGCTTATTAAAAAGAAGGAAATAATATGGAATCTTTAAAAAGCTTATTCAAATGGCAGCAGGATTTGGCACCTTCTGTTACCATGCCGGTATTGTTTATGGGGCATGGCAGTCCAATGAATGCCATTGAAGAGAATGATTTTGTGAAAAATTGGAGGAAATTAGGAGCCGAATTACCAAAACCTAAAGCCATAGTGGTGGTTTCTGCCCATTGGGAAACACGTGGAACCGCGGTAACAGCAATGGAGCAACCTAAAACCATTCATGATTTTGGAGGTTTTCCACAGGCTTTATTTGAGGTGCAATACCCCGCCCCGGGCGATCCGGAATTGGCAGAATTTATTAAAGAAGCTTTAAAGCATTATACTCCCATAGAGTTGGATTCACTTTGGGGATTAGATCATGGAACCTGGAGTGTGGTTAAGCATCTTTACCCAGCTGCTGATGTTCCCGTTTTGCAAATCAGTTTAGATTATACAAAGCCAGCAATTTATCATTATGAATTGGCTCAGCAACTCCAACTGTTAAGAAACAAAGGAGTTTTGATTATTAGTAGCGGCAATATGGTTCATAATTTAAGAATGGTTGCCTGGGATAAATTGAACAACCCTGGCTATGGTTTTGATTGGGCGCTCTCTATGAATGAAAGGTTTAAAAATCACATCCTGAATGATGAACATGAGGCCTTAATTAATTTCCAAAACTTCGGAACAGAAGGAAAGTACGCCATTCCAACACCGGAGCATTATTTGCCTTTATTGTATACTATTGGCCTAAAGCAAAAAGGTGAAAAAATTAGTTTTATTAATGATGAAGCGGTTGGCGGATCTTTAACCATGACTTCTGTGTTGATAGAGGCTGTAAGATCATAAATAGTTAATAGTGACCTCATCGTGGGTAAAACGAATATCTGGCCACGCTAGTTCCTTTTTTCGAATAGTATCCAATTGTTTTTAAGGGTTCTTAAGAATGTTGAAAAGCCTCAGCTGCCCACCTGCCCGGCCGGCAGGCGCTCTTTGCGTTCAAAGTTAGTGAAAAGGCTGGTAAGCTATGGCCGCAAAGTGCTGATGCAGAATTGGATCGAAACGAACAAGTTCATCAAGCTCGTGGATTTACCAACTGGATTCACCTGCACCGCTCTTTCCAACCCTTCGTCATTGCGAAACCCGAGGCGGTAGAATTGTAATAAAGGAGCTGTGCAGTCCCTGCGCTTACCTTCTCATCCTTAAATATCTCTATATCCTAACCACCGCGTCATGTTGAGTGCAACGAAACATCTCACCAGAAAAGGCAACCTATTACCTGCTTGTGAGATTATTCACTTCGTTCAGAATGCGATTTGAATTTTATTCTAAGCAGGGTCTCTGCAGGGATCCTGAGGTTTATTGATACTTGTATTTGTCTTCGCTCAAGGGCTTTCCGGCCTCATGACCGGCCATGTCTAGTTACTTTTTTCCGAAAAAAGTAACCAAAAACTCTCCGCTACGCCCTTTGCTTTAAAAGTTAGTGCGAAGGCTTAGTATATGATTGCCGCAAAGTTCTGATGCGGAATTGAAAGGTAAACGGAGGTTCAGTACTAAAAGCACAGCCCTTTTTGTTCTAAGCAGGGGCTTCGCAGGAACCCTTAGTATTGGGTTATTGAATACTTGGATTTGTCTTCCGTTTAAAGGCTTTTCGGCCTCATAACCGCCCATTTTTTTTCATTTCTAAGCAGGGCCTCCGCAGGGACCCTGCGTATCGTTGCCCCGGCGTATCTAAGCGAAGGAACCCTGCGTATAGTTTAACTTAGTAAAAACGGAGTTGATCTAAGATAATATCTGTTATTACACAGACCTTCGATATTTGTTCTAAGCAGGGTCTCCGCAGGGAGCCTGCGTTATCGTTGCCCCGGCGTACCTGAGCATAGTATCATCTGGAAACCGCCGTTAACCCTTTCTTACTCTGTTCTAAGCAGGGTCTCCGCAGGGACCCTGCGTTATCATTGCCCCGGCGTACCTGAGCATAGTTATCATCTGGAAATCCCCGTTAAACTTTATATTTCAAATAAAATTTGCAATAACGCGGTTATTGTCTATTTTTGCAAACCCAAATAAGGGGAAATGGATCTGGACCTGCCTGCCGGCAGGCAGGGCTTAATTGGATAGAGCACCTGAAGAGACATTAATGAAATGTGGATCGTATCCGTTTTATATTGCTTATCAGCAAAGAGAAGATATGTAGGTTTTACCTCAGATCTTAATAGAAGGCTAATAGAACATAATAACGGATACAATAGATCAACAAAAGCGTATAAGCCTTGGATAGTGGTTTATACAGAAGAATATATGTATTGAGAGAGGAAGCCCGAAAACGAGAGGTTTATTTAAAATCAGGAGTAGGTAGGGAATTTCTAAACAATAAATTGGATCTGTAGCTTAATTGGATAGAGCACCTGACTACGGATCAGGAGGTTAGGGGTTCGACTCCCTTCAGGTCCACCCATTAAGGTAAAGCCTTTTTGCCGTAAGGCGAAAAGGCTTTTTAAATTTTAACCATACACACTATGCTAAATTTAGTACTCTTTGGTCCTCCGGGAGCAGGAAAAGGCACACAATCCCAAAACCTAATCGAAAAATATTCTTTGATCCATCTTTCTACAGGAGATATTCTTAGAAATGAAATCTCTAATGGAACGGAGCTCGGCTTAGAAGCAAAGAAACTGATGGATCAGGGTGTTTTGGTACCCGATGAGGTGGTGATTGGAATGATCAGTAATAAACTGGATGCCAATAAAGATGCGAACGGATTTATTTTCGATGGTTTCCCGCGTACGGTAGCACAGGCTGCGGCACTTGATGACTTACTGGCATCTAAAAACGAAGCTATTTCGGGTATGATTGCTTTAGAAGTAGACAAGGAAGAGCTGGAAAAGCGTTTGCTGTTAAGAGGGAAAGATTCGGGCAGGCCGGATGATCAGAACCCTGAAATCATTAAAAAAAGAGTAGAAGAATACAATAATAAAACAGCCCCGGTTGCGAATTACTATAAAGAGCAAAATAAATTTACAGGCGTTAATGGTATTGGAGAAATCAATGAGATTTTTGCAGCTATTAGCGAGGTAGTGGATTCTTATAAATAGATAAAGTAAATTAATT
>JAZQRF010000237.1:0-6503 GCA_045629485.1 Pelobium sp.
AAGAGATAAGTTATGAATGGATGCATGATTATAACCACAACAGGCCACATAGGGCACTCAAAAATAAAACACCAATAGAATATAAATTATATCAATAAATTCTATTTTTGATTGGTACCAAAATAAGGGAAGCACACACCAAACCGTTAAAGCGATATACTATAACAAGCGGTAAAAGACAAATTAATATTTAGCAAAAATGAACAAAAATGAATTATACATTTAATTTACTTTTGTCAAAAATTTGTATTGGAAAATATAGAGCATATTTCAAGAATTAGAAAAGTCTTAGATTATATCGAAAATAATTTACAGGAAGAATTGAAATTAGAAACTCTGGCAAAAGAAGGCTACTATTCTCCTTTTCATTTTCATAGAATTTTTAAGTCTATTATTGGTGAAACCTTACAAGATTATATCCTAAGAAAGAGAATGGAGAAATCGATAATTTTATTATCAAAAGATAAATTCAGGTTATTAGGCGAAATATATTTCGAAATAGGATTTAAAAGTCATTCATCCTTTAGCAAAACATTTAAAAAATACTTTGGTATTACGCCAACAAACTTTAGAAAAATTTCGCCTGCAAATTTTAGCAAGATATCACAAATCAATAGCAATAATAAACAAAGCGACATCGTATTTGAGCAATACATTTGTAATGTTAAACAAATACAAAAAATTATGCAAAACGGTAAAATCGAAATTAAGCAAATGCCACAAATGCATCTTGCATCTGTAACTAGCATTGGAGTTCAAGATGTTGAAAAAGCTTTTGAAAAAGTTATTAATTGGGCAAAATCTAAAAATCTATTTCCAAAAGAAAATTTAAAAATGATTTCTGTCTATCATGATAGTTTTAAAGTAACTCCTCCAGATAAAGTAAGAATTAATGCTTGTATGTTACTTGATGAACCAATTAAAAATGAGGGCGAAATATTCCTCGAAATACTTCCGGCAGGAAAGTACATTATCGGAAATTTCTTTATCGGTTTGGAAGAATTTGAGGAAGCTTGGAATGGATTATTTATGTGGATGAACGAAAAGGGTTATCAATTTAGGAGAGTATTTCCCTACGAAATTTATCACACAAATTTCAAAGATCATCCAGAAGGAAAAATGAATGTAGATTTATGCATACCAATAAACTAAATATGAGTTCAGGAAATAATTCCTGAACATTCTTATGTTTAAATCTAGCGAATATGGTACAATCGCATAACAAAGCATTACCAAAAGCGGGGCTGAACGGCTTCGATTGTGCATTTGTACAAAGTGCAATATTCGTTCTTCGATTAAACTTTGTTCTAAAATACCTGCCCTTTGGTCATTTCCCGAACCGTTAGCAGGCATTGTAAAAGACAGACTACTTAAAACAGGAATATAGAGAGTGACAATGGAGCAACATAACAACGAGCAAAAATCAAAAGGAAAAAGGGCAACACCTTTCGCCCAAACCTACTTTCACGGAACTAAGGCAGACCTGGATGTTGGCGACTTAATTGAAGTTGGCTACAACTCGAACTACGGGCAACAAAAAAACGCAAAATACATTTTCTTGACAGGGACTTTGGACGCTGCAATTTGGGGAGCGGAACTTGCATTAGGTGACGACCCAGAAAGAATTTATTTGGTAGAACCAACAGGAGAAATTGAGAACGACCCGGACTTGACCGACAAGAAATTCCCCGGAAATCCAACTCAATCTTTCCGTTCAACTCAACCGTTTAGAGTTGTTGGAGAAGTGACTAATTGGCAAGGTCATCCAGCCGAACAGGTAAAGACAATGAAAGAACACCTTGAAAAATTGAAGGAGCAAGGAATTAATTCACTAAACGATTGAAAATTCCAAAGAAAACAAATTATGCTAACAGACATAAATCCGAAGCTAACAATGCCAGATCATTCCGGATGAATAACCCAATAATAAGTTTATATCTCTAGTCGCACCAAAACACACCCCGTTTATGATACTAAGCCAAGTTTTATAATTAACTTCAACCTAAAAACAAAGACATGGAACCTACAGAAAAACATAACCATCGCATTGCAAACCTAACCTTTGCCTCGGTGTACCCTATGTATGTATCGAAAGTAGAAAGCAAGGGCCGAACCAGGGAAGAATTGCACCAGGTGATTACCTGGCTAACAGGTTTTGATGATCAACAAATCCAGGAGCTGATCAACCAAAAAGACACTTTCGAAACATTCTTTCAAAAAGCTTCGTTAAACCCTCATGCACCGATGATTACAGGAACCATTTGCGGTTACAGGATCGAAGAGATCGAAAATTCTTTAACCAGGCAAGTTAGATATTTAGACAAACTGGTAGACGAGCTGGCAAAGGGCAGGAAAATGGAAAAGATACTAAGAGGTTTGTAAATAAATCAGTAACGCTAACCGTCATGCAGGAAACCGAAATTTTTTATCCCAAAGATGTCAACGAATGGAAAAACTGGTTAATAAAAAACCATGCTTCAAAAGATTCGGTTTGGGTAGTTTTTTACAATAAGAAATCAGGCAAACCATCGATCACCTGGAGCGAGTCGGTAGAAGTGGCATTATGCTACGGGTGGATAGACAGCAAGAAGATAGCGATTGATAAAGAGCGTTCGCATCAGTTTTTTAGCAAGCGAAGAGCCAAAAGCACCTGGTCTAAAATTAATAAAGACAAAGTAGAGCAATTGATAGCAAACGGGTTGATGACTAAAGCCGGACTGGAAACCATAGAGGTCGCTAAAAAAAACGGTTCCTGGACATTACTGGATGAAGTAGAGCAACTGATTATACCCGCAGATCTGTTACAGGCATTTGAGCAAAAACCCGGTACAAAAGAATATTTTGATAGCTTAAGCAAGTCTGCCCGTAAAGTGATGTTACAGCGGTTGGTGTTGGCCAAACAAGAAACTACCCGACAAAAACGCATCAACGAAATAATCCAAATTGCCGCTCAAGAGCAAAAGCCCGGGTAATTTTAAAACAAAAAAAACTATTTACCGGTAATTTGTTTACGGTGTGCTATCCCCCAATTGGCAAGCAAGTCAATCACCTCCCTTAATTTGCCGCCATACTCGGTAAGTTCGTATTGCACAGTAATAGGCTGTGTTTCTAAAACTGTTCTTTTAATCAGCTTATTCATTTCTAGCTCTTTTAACTCCTTGCTCAGCATCTTGTTAGAAATCTTTTCTACATCATTAAGGATATCAGAAAACCTTCTTTTTTCATGATTGCATAGCACAGCAATAATAGAAATTTTCCATTTGCCATTAAGTACATCCATGGCATCATGCACTGCCATAATCTGTTTATTGCATGCCGCATGAGAGTGTCTGTTGTCTGTCATAAGTTACTTTGTTACCCAAAGGTTACTGTTACTTTTAGTTACTACATAACAAAAATAAACAAAGCTTTTTAACTTTGCACTATTACAAATATATTTTTAAAATGGCTTTATTAGAAGACTTACAATGGCGTTATGCCACTAAAAAAATGAACGGCAAGGCCGTATCACAAGATAAATTAGATTATATTCTTGAAGCAGCAAGATTAGCTCCCTCCTCTTCGGGTTTGCAACCTTACCGTGTGATTGTTATTAAAGACAAGGAGTTACTGGAAAAAGTGAAAGAAATTTCCTTCAACCAAAGTCAGATCACAGATTGTTCTCATTTACTGATTTGGGCTGCCTGGGACAGTTACACGCCCGAAAGAATTAAAGAAGTGTTTCTGCAAACCTCAGAACAACGCGGCTTGCCCGAAGAAACTTACGATAACTACCAAAATATGCTATGGAGTACCTACGAGCCTCTGGGTGTAGAATGGCACCAGAACCATACTGCCCGCCAGGCCTACATCTCTTTTGGGATGGCTATTGCCGCTGCAGCAGAACAAAAAGTAGATGCCACCCCAATGGAAGGCTTTGATAGCGCAAAATTGGACGAATTACTGGGCTTAGGCAAATTAGGATTAAAAAGCGTGGTAATATTGCCTATTGGTTACCGCGAAGAAGAGGGCGACTGGTTACTTAAACTTCCAAAGGTGCGAACTTCAAAAGAAGAATTTGTAATAGAAATGCCCTAAGAATAAGCATTCTGCCTATGCAAAGAGCTTGCTATAGTTAAACCATCTTACCAAACCGGTTTATCTATAGCAGCTCTAAATAATTTACTTTTAAAATTTAGTATCTTTAAGATCACAAATCAACTTCAAAAACCCAGGGTTATGGAGCACACCAAAAGTAATCGGCCAACAGAAATTACCAAAGCTTTCATCGAAATCCTTGAGCATCATTTAAACGAAATTGTAGCAGGCAAAGCAGAAGATTATCTCGAAATCAGAGATATGGCGGCAAAGCTTTTCATCCACCCTACTCATTTAAGTAATACCATCAAAGAAACTACGGGTAAATCTCCATGCGAGCTCTGCCACGAGAAAACCATAGAAAAGGCCAAAGAGTTATTGGCTAATCCGGATCTAAGCGTATCTGCAGTTGCCAGGAAACTCACTTACGATCCTTCTAATTTCACCAAATACTTTAAAAACAAGACAGGCTTAATTCCGTCGGAATTTAAAAAGATGGTACTCCCATATTAAATCCTGAAACTCTCACCAAAGAAATTCAATCCGCAAGCGCTACCTTGTTCTAAATAAATCAGAACATGAAAAACCTCGAAAATAAAGTAGCAATCGTAACCGGCTCTTCCCGCGGCCTTGGAAAACACATAGCCATACAATTAGCCTTAAAAGGCGCAAAGGTGGTGGTAAATTATACAGCTAATCAAACAGAAGCTAGCAAAACGGCAGCACATATCCTTAACAACGGAGGCAATGCAGTTGCCATAAAAGCAGATGTGAGTAATGTTAAGGAAGTAGAAGAGCTCTACACACAGGCCATTGCACATTTCGGAAGTGTTGATATTGTAGTAAACAATGCCGGCATTATGCTAACCAAATCATTAAAAGATTTCTCTGAAACAGATTTCGACCGGCAATTTGCAATTAATGTAAAAAGTGTTTTTTTAATGATGCAGCAGGCGGCCGAAAAATTAAACAGCAACGGAAGAATTATCAATATCTCGAGCTCTACTTCCCGTTTGATGATGCCTGGTTACGCCGTATACTCGGCAACTAAAGCCGCCGTTGAACAAATGACCAGGGTATTTGCTAAAGAGATAGGCTCTAAAGGGATAACAGTAAACAGCGTTTTACCAGGTCCCATGAATACTGAATTATTTTTACAGGGAAAATCAGAAGAAATGATCCAAAGAATAGCAACTTTAGCCGCTTTTAATAGGATAGGTGAAGTAGATGATATTGCTCCCGCCATTCTATTCCTGGCCTCTGAAGATGCACAGTGGATAACCGGACAAAATATTGGTATAAACGGAGGAATGGTTTAGATTTCGTAGCTTTATCAGCCTAAAGATGATCTTAATTGCTAAGTTCAGAACAGGCTGCTATACAAAAAAACAGGAGCTAAGAAAAAACAGGTTCGAAAAAGATGACCATTAAAACACATCGCGGAGGCGACTTCAATATTGCTGAAGTAATTTCTGAAGACACCATTATCCAAACACCCGAAGACGGGCTGGACTTATTAGGCAATATCTATTACCAGGGTTTCGATAAGATGATTATTTATAAAAATAACCTAACACCAGACTTCTTTGATTTAAAGAATAAGATGGCCGGAGAAATACTTCAGAAATTCTCTAATTACAGGATGCAATTGGCAATTGTAGGCGACTTTTCAGATTTGAATAGTAAAAGCATCAAAGACTTTATATTCGAAAGCAACAAAGGTAAACAGGTAAATTTTGTAGGTTCGGTAGACGAAGCAATTAAAGCACTTACCAAAACCTAATCAAGCCAAAATCGCAATATCTATCAATTCTATCTATTATTAAAAAAGCATTTAAACTTATTTACTTTCGCTATGATAAGATTGTTTAGCCTGTGCAGATGAGAATTTATTACGATCCAAAGAAATAAAATTAAATGGCGTTGCAGTAATCTCAAACTTCAAAAACTAACTTAGCTAAATGATGTTGTAAATTAAGCAATAGTACACCAAATAGTATTACTGTTAGAAAGATTTATAAGTGTTAAAGAACAAATCCAGGAATGATGAATAATCTTATAAGAGTAAAAGCTTTTGGTACAGAAGCCCCAACTGAAGATTTAAAACTGCTGCAAATCGAGCGCAGAGCTGTAACAGCAAACGA
Source organism: Pelobium sp. (assembly GCA_045629485.1). Taxonomy (GTDB): domain Bacteria; phylum Bacteroidota; class Bacteroidia; order Sphingobacteriales; family Sphingobacteriaceae; genus Pseudopedobacter. The sequence continues at coordinate 6,222 of JAZQRF010000237.1, forward strand.
TGTAGAGATTGAAATTCTTTTCTGCGGAGTTTGTCACTCTGATTTGCATACTGCAAGAAACGATTGGGGTGGAACACAATATCCAACAGTCCCGGGACACGAGATTGTTGGCAGAATTGTTAAAGTGGGCAGCGACGTCACTAAATTCAAAGTTGGCGACTTAGCCGGCGTGGGCTGTTTGGTAGATTCTTGCAGAACTTGCAGCAGTTGTCTTCAAGACCTCGAGCAATACTGCTTAAATGGAAGCACCGGCACCTATAACGGAAAAGACAGACACCTGGG
>JAZQRF010000238.1:0-10870 GCA_045629485.1 Pelobium sp.
AAATATTGGCGACAGAGGAATGAAATTATCTGGCGGCCAAAAGCAACGATTAAATATTGCGAGAGCAGTTCTCCGTAATCCTGCTATCCTTATTCTAGACGAAGCTACTTCCGCCCTGGATACCGAATCAGAAAAATTAGTGCAGGAAGCTTTAAATAATTTGATGAAGAACAGGACTTCCTTGGTTATTGCGCACCGTTTAAGCACTATAAAGAATGCAGATGTTATTTTGGTATTGGAAGCTGGAAAAATAAGAGAACAAGGATCGCATACGGAATTGATACAGCATAACGGGCTATATAAAAGATTGATTGATATGCAGGCTTTTAATGATTGATCGTTAACGTGTACTAAAATCGTCTAATAAAGCCATTAGTTTTTGTGATTGGGTTTCTGCGTTAATGTCATTGGCCAATGCTTTAATGCGGTCCCTATTAAAATGATGATAGTTAGTTTCCACCAAAGCCATTTTATTTGCTAATTCCTCGAAATTTAACTGGTCAACAACGTAACCAATTTCTTTAGTCACAAATTCTTTTATCCCACCTGAGTTAAACCCTGCTATGGGCATCCCTAAATGAGCGGCTTCTAAAAGTACTAATGGATAGGAGTCTTCTCTGGAAAGAGATAAATAAGCATCACCAATATTCAGGTAATCATAATAATCATGTGATTTTTTTCCAATAAAGAGTACCCTGTTTGCATAATTATTTTTAACGGCCTCCTGAGTGTAAAAAGAAGTACCTCCATTATCTATTCCACCAATCCATACTATTTTATGATTAACCTTTAGTTTTTTTATCAGTGGGATTAAAAAATCAATCCCCTTAATCATATTGGTTGCGCCCGCAATAACCCAAACAAAATCGTTTTCTTCTAATTTCAGCGAAGCTCTTATTTGAGCTCTATTTTGTTTAATCTTTATAAGGCTTTTATCTACATACCCATATAATAAGCGGATATTGTTATGTCCCATATCTCCCAGCTTTTCGCAGACTATACGAGAGCAACCTATACATAAAATAGAATGATCAATGACGTTTTTAATAGTGGCTGCCTTTACAAGGTTATAAGAAAGGGGCAATTCATGAACATAAGAAATAACCTTAACATTTAATTTTTTTGCCAGGCTATAAGCATCTCTATTAGCTATGGTATTGATAAACCAAAAATCAGGTTTAACTTTTTTATGGATAGCCCGCAATTGATATTCTACCGGATTTATATTTACCGCATACAGCAATAATCTGTAAATTCTATATAGAAAGTTTTTATGCTTCTTATAGCCAATAAAAGCTGTTACTTCTTTAGGTAGCTCTTGTAGTAATGCACCATCATTCCGGGAGAACAGATAAGGCTGGTACCTTGTTGTATCTATATTTTTTAGAATATAGAAGAGCAACATTTCAGAACCTGTTCTTCCGAAAAACGGGGTGATAAATAAGACTTTTTTCATACTAAATCCAAGGTCAAGTATCAATTCTACTTGCGGTAAAGAGATTATTTTTAAAGATGCATAAAAAATGCTTAGCTCTTTAAGAGTTGTATTCTGATTTTAAAATATATTTCTTCGGATGGTATAACACTCTATTTATTCTTACTTTTGTAGTTATTTAGTGCTAAAACTAATTCTTTGATGACGGAGAGTTCTGAGATATTATTAACTGTATTAATGCCAGTCTATAATGGCGAAAAATATCTGAGACCTGCCATAGATAGTATACTTAATCAAACGCTTACTGAATTTGAATTTTTAATTATAAATGATGGAAGCACAGATCGTTCAGAAGAGATCATTCAATCTTTTCAGGATTTAAGGATCAGGTACGTCAAACAGAATGTTAATAATGGGATAGTAGCTACGTTAAATAATGGATTGAAGCTCAGTAAAGGCAGATACATCTCAAGAATGGATGCCGATGATATCGCTTTCCCTTATCGCCTGGAAAAACAACTTAACTATATGTTGGCCCATCCCGAATGTAAACTGTGTGGGTCGCAGGCAATTGCCATTAACGAATTCGGAGAAAAGATTTATAAAGTAAGACGGCCTGTTTCAAATGATAATATTAAAGTAAACCATCTGTTTAGAAATAGTTTTATACATCCTTCGGTAATAATTAGTGCGAAAATAGCTAAGGAATTAAAATACTCTTCTAATTATCAATATGCAGAAGACTATTATTTGTTTTCCCAAATAGCTTTAAAGCATGAAGTGGCTAATCTTACAAAACCTCTTCTTAATTATCGTATACACTCGGAAAACATTACCACTAAGAAGCAAGTCGAAATGAACAAAAGTGAAATGAAAACTATTTTTTATCTCCTTTCAGATTTATTTAATGAAGCAGTTTCTGAAGAAGTGGCGCTGCATCATCGTTTTTTAACCAGAGCTTTTGATTTTGTGCCACCGAATAACATTGAAAAACATCTTTTGAAAATAAAAAATGCAAATATTATAAAGCAACAGTACAATCAAGTATTGTTAGAGAAGATGCTACAAAAAGAATGGTTCAACTTCTTATTTTACAGTAGAGAAAAGCAGGCTTTGAGCCAGTTTCTAAAATCTGAATTATTCTCCATAAAGCGATTTAATTTTAGGCAATTTATAAAATTAGTTACTAAAAAGAATCCAATAAATTAATGTACTTATAATGGAACCTCTTATTTCTATTGCTCTTTGTACTTATAACGGTGGCCGGTTTCTGGAGAAGCAAATCCTGAGTATTATAAATCAGACCTATAAAAATATAGAGCTTGTGGTGGTAGACGACTGTTCTACGGATAATTCTTTTGCTATTACCGAAGCACTGGCCTCAAAGTATCCACAAATAAAATCTTACAGAAATACAGAAAATCTAGGGTTTAATAAAAACTTTGAAAAAGCAATAACACTCACAAACGGAGAATATATTGCCATAAGCGATCAGGATGATATATGGTTGGATAATAAACTGAAGCGCCTTATGGATTGTATTAAAGATAAATGGCTCATATTTTCGAACTCCGAATGGATGGATGAAGAAGAAAACTTGATGGGGAAACAAATTTTAGCCCCAAATTTTGAATTAGGGAACCGTACTTTTAAAAGCGCTCTGTTTTATAATTCTGTTACCGGGCATACCACCCTGTTTTCCGAAAAACTCCTGGAATATATACTCCCTATTCCAGAAAAAGGATATTATGACTGGTGGATAGGATTTGTGGCGCTATATCACAATCAAATAACCTGCTTAAATGAAAGTCTAACATTGCACCGAATTCACAGTTTATCCGTTATGAATAAATTTAAAGGATTTGGAAATGCAAACATTAAAGAAGAGCGATTTAAAGAGATTAATATAAATCTTTCTAATTTAGAAAAGTATAAGAATTTAAAGGACGAGGATAGGGATTTTATTAGTAAAATTCATGCTGCTTACCGTAAGAAAGGGCCTAGCCTTTATCTGTTCAGGTTGCTCTATAAATTCTACCAAGAATTCTTTCCTGATTTAAAAAGGAGAAAGGGTTTAAGCAGATTGAATTATGCGGTTAAATTTTCAAATGGGGAGATATAATAATCAATATGAGTAAAAATAGGGTTACCAGATGGATTGATTTACAAAATAAACGTATCGGGTTTCGCTTTGCAGAGGCAATATATCCTAAATTAGAAATAGGAAAACCGATTCGGTATATCTTTAAATTTAAATTTTTACATTTCCTGTTAGCAAGAGTAGGATTAATGTTTCTTAATTTTTTTAGGTTCAACAGCGCATTATACCAGCCATACGTAGCTATTTTTAAATCTCCAAACTCTAAAACAAAAGAGTTTTTGTTACAAATAAGCGGCTTGAAATTTATTGAGTATAAAAATGTTTTAAATCTGTCTGTTAATATTAGAGATATTAAAGTTTGCCAATCAGAAGCTCCACTGGTTTCTATAATTATTCCTGTTCATAATCAGGTAACATATACCCTGAATTTGCTTTTTTCCCTGAGTAAAAATGTAAGCATTATAGATTATGAAATCATTATAATAGATGATTGTTCTACAGATACAACCCCGGAAATACTTCCTCAAATTAATAATATCAAATATATTAGAAATGAGAAGAATCTCGGATTCTTAGAGTCCTGTGATAAAGGTGTCGAACTCGCTAGCGGAAAATATATCTGCTTTTTAAATAACGATACATTTATTTTAGAAAACTGGCTTGAAAGTTTAATTCATACTATCTCGATTGATGAAACTATTGGCTTGGTGGGTTCGAAACTTCTTTATCCTTACGGCTTGTTGCAAGAAGCCGGTGGAATCATTTACTCAGATGGATCAGGCTGCAATTATGGACGATTGTCAAATCCGCACTCCCCGCAATTTAATTATATGAGAGAAACAGATTACTGTTCTGGAGCGAGTATATTACTTAGAAAAGATGATTATGTTCAGCTCGGTGGATTTGATAAAAGGTATGTGCCTGCATATTACGAAGATACAGACCTTTGCTTCACTATTAGACACATACTTAATAAAAAAGTTGTGTATCAACCTCTATCACAATTAATACATTTCGAAGGCATAAGCTCTGGTAAAATATCCAAAAAGGGAAATGTGAAATCTTATCAGGATATTAACAGGGTTAAATTTGTAGAAAAGTGGAAGAGCATTTTAGAAAAGGGAAATGACAATACTGGACTCGATGCCATTAATAAATATAAGAAAGAAAAGGAAATTGTGGTAATCGACTCTTATCTGCCATTTTATGATAAAGAATCGGGGTCTAACAGGGTTTTTAGACTTCTAAAGATATTACAAAGTTTAGATTTGCATGTTGTTTTCATTCCTGATGACGGCAAACAGGTGGAACCTTATTATTCAGAATTGGTCTACCTGGGTATAGAAATCATTACAAAAAATTTAGGAAATAGCGAATTTAAAGAAGACCTTATTAAAAGGGCAAGAAGAGCAGATTATGTATGGTTATGCAGACCAGAAATAAACGAAAAATTTAAAGAGATATTTAATGTACCAACTCCACCAGTATGGATTTATGATACTGTAGATTTACACTATGTAAGAATGCAAAGAGCTCTTAAACTCTATCCTGATGATGAAAAATTAAGGAAAGAAATAAAAAGAATCAAGGAATTAGAACTTTCTTTAGCAAAACAAGCCAACATTACAATAGGTATAACTTCTGTAGAGCAAGAGGAACTAAAGTCTGAAGGAATATTATCTACTGCTGTAATTCCAAATATTCACGATCTCAAAATAAAGAAACATTTAAGCTTCGATCAAAGACGAGGACTGATATTTATAGGAAGCTATGGGCACCATCCTAATGAAGATGGTATTCTGTGGTTTGTTCAGGAAATAATGCAACTGGTGTGGAGCAAACATCCAGACATCACGCTAACACTGCTTGGTGCTCATCCTACACCAAAGATCTTGGCTTTAAACTGCGATAAAATTTTTGTAAAAGGATATATTCACGATGTATCTGAATATTTTGAAACGGCAAGAGTTTTTGTCGCCCCACTAAGATATGGCGCAGGAATGAAGGGGAAAATAGGGCATAGTATGGAGTTTGGCTTGCCAGTGGTAACTACGGATATAGGAGCGGAGGGCATGCAGTTAAAGGATGGTAAAAATGCCATAATCGCAAATCAAACCAGAGAGTTCGCAGATGGAATAATAAAACTTTATACAGACAGAGAACTCTGGCAAACTATTCATCATCAATCCATGGATGCCATAACGCCTCTAACAACAGAATTTGTTAAAAAAAATATTTCCCAATTATTAAAACTATGAACAGCGACTTAATTAAAGTTGGTTTTATTGCCTCGTATGATTATGAGTATTTAAAAGAGTCTATTCCTCCCATATATCAGGAGGCTGACAAAATATATATAGCTTTCGACAAAAATCGTAAAACATGGAGTGGGGAATTCTTTGAAATTAAAGGCGAATTCTTTACTTGGCTACTGGATTTTGACAAAGGGAAAAAAATAGAAATCTATGAGGACGATTTTTTTGTGCCAGGAATATCCAACATGGAAAACGAGACCCGAGAAAGAAATTTGCTGGCGAATAAAATGGAATCAGGGGGATGGCATATACAATTAGATACCGATGAGTACTTTGTGAACTTTAAAGAATTCGTTCGTTTCCTGAAAGAAATAATACCCACACAAGACTTTTATAATGAACCAATTTGCGTATATACACAATTGATTACTTTATTTAAAAAGACTAAAAATGGCTTTCTCTATATTAAATCAGGAGAAAATGCTCCTATAGCTACCAGACATCCAATTTACACTAAAGCCAGGGCAATAGACCAGGGGGTGCTTTATACAAACTTTGAAATAATACACCAGAGCTGGGCAAGGGAAGACCAAGAGATACAAGAAAAACTAAATAGCTGGGGACATAAAGAAGATTTCAACACACAAAGCTATTTCAACTTTTGGAAGGTATGTGATGAATTTAACTATAAATGCTATAACAATTTCAATCCGGTAGATCAACGTTTATGGGACAAATTGGAGTTAGCAAAGGCTGCATCTATTCAGGGATTTATTGCAGAATATAATTCAAAGGCTGTAGATTATTGCTTTAAATATCATCCGTTGCACCCTAAGAAAAAGAATATGTTAAAGAAAATAAAAGCCTTATTTAAACGGGGACTTTTAAAAAGTAACTCCTTTCTGGTAAAAGAGTAGATGGCTTTAGAATATTGCCTTTTTAAGGGTTTAGTATAAAATATGATTGGTATTATTTGATTTTTATTAAGCCTAAGAATTTGTTAATCTTTATTAATGGTTTTAACCCTTGTAGCTGTTTTCTAGCTTTTGATAATTCATCATATTCTAATAAAAAAGCCTTAAAGTATTCATTAAGAGTTTCTTCTTTTTCTTTGTTAATTATAATTAAATTGCTTGGATCCGAACTTACGCCTCTGTTATTAAACTGAGAAATAGTAAAATTAACATGTTTGTAAGTGTAATTAAATTTACATATAGCTAAAATGAAAAACTTCCAGTCAGAAACAATTTTAAAGGTTTCATCGTAAAGACCAATTTTGTCAAATAAATCTTTCTTTATAAAAGTTGCAGGATGGGGTAATCCTTGAAAGTAAAAATGGCCGAATGTTAAGATATCAGGTAACTCCCAGAGATATGTACTGTTCTCCTCCAATAATAAAAGATTCCCATAAATAATATCTGAGCTAAATCCAGATTCAAAAGCTTTTTCAATAACATTATCATTATCAAGAATATCTCCACTATTTAGAAATAATAAATATTCTCCGCTAGCAATTTCAATTCCCTTATTCATGGCATGATAAATACCTCTATCATTCTCGCTTACCCAATAAGCTATTCCTTCTTCATTTTTTAAAATGATATTTTTACTCTCATCCTCAGACCCCCCATCAATAATGATATATTCTATATTCTTATATGTTTGAGATAAAACTGAATTTATAGTAGCATTTAGTCCATCTGCATTGTTATAGTTTATAGTTATGATAGATATTTTCATTTATTAGAATAACTTTACTGCTAATATATCAGAAAACTATAAGTTATTTTAATTTGAATATTGATGATGAAAATTCTTTTAGACCCTCAAATATTTAATGAGCAAAAATTTGGTGGAATTTCAAGATATTATGCAGAGATATTTAGTGAATTTAAAAAAGATAAGGCTATAAAAATAGATCTGCCTGCACTATGTTCAGAAAACATTCATTTTAAAGAAAGTGATCTCTATAAGCAGTTTCCAAAATCGTTATTCTTTTTTTATAAATAACAGTAAGATTTTTCGTGGTTTAAGGGGAAAAAAGCTAAAAAGAAAAGAGCCGAAATTATTAGTTAGAAAATTACTTAAACAAGATTTCGACCTCTTTATACCAACATATTATGATATAAAATTTCTTGAATATTTAGGAGATAAACCTTTTGTGCTGACAGTTTATGATATGATACATGAACTATTTCAGGAATATTTCCAAACAGATAAACTTACTGCTCTGTATAAAAAGTTATTAATGGAACAAGCGACCAGGATAATAGCTATCTCTGAAAGTACGAAAAATGATATATTAAAATTTTATCCCCATATTCCGGCATCTAAAATCGATGTAGTTTATTTATCATACACATTGAAAGAGGAAATGAATAATAATCTTTCTTTGCCTAAGAGATATATCTTGTTTATTGGAAATAGAAGTTTTTATAAAAACTTTGTTTTCTTCTTTAAATCAATAGCTCCATTATTAAGTCAATCTTCTGATTTATATTTAGTTTGTGCCGGGGGAAACGAATTTACTGAAGAAGAACGCCAACTTATCAATCAACTTGAATTAGGTGAGAAGGTAATTCAGCAAAATTTTGCAGATGCAGACTTAGGTTTTTATTATAGAAATGCACAATGTTTCGTGTTTCCGTCTCAATATGAAGGATTTGGTATTCCTGTTCTGGAATCCATGGCATGTAGTTGTCCGGTAGTATTATCAAGTCACAGCTCGTTTCCCGAAGTTGCAGGTAATGCAGGTGTTTATTTTGAACAGGAGAATGCTAAAGACTTACAAGATAAAGTTGCTATGCTTTTGAATGATGAAATAGTTAGGCAAGCTTATATTGCTAAAGGATTAGAACAAGCAAAGAATTTCACTTGGGAAAAGACAGCAAAAGAATGCCTTGCGGTTTACCAAAAAGCGATAGAATGCAAAAGATAGCTTTAATAACGGGAATCTCCGGGCAGGATGGAGCCTATCTAGCAAAGTTGTTATTAAATCATGGTTATAAAGTGACAGGAATCATCAGAGCCAATAATTTCGGCAATTTACATGGGCTCAATTATTTGAAAATCAAAGAGCGGGTCAATCTAATCACCTGTGATTTATCCGATATTTCTCAAATAATTAAAACCATCCAAGAAGTTAAGCCAACGGAAATATATAATCTGGCAGCACAAAGTTCGGTTTCTCTATCTTTTCAACAACCTATTGGTACGTTTCAGTTCAATACTATTAGCGTATTTAATTTATTAGAAGCCATAAAACTTGTAAATAAAGATATTAGATATTATCAAGCTAGCAGTAGCGAAATGTATGGAAAGGTTAATAATCTTCCGGTTACAGAAAATAGTATTTTACATCCATTAAGTCCGTATGCTATATCTAAAGTAGCGGCACATTTTACTTGTATACATTACAGAGAAAGCTACGGATTACATATTAGTTGTGGTGTACTCTTTAACCATGAATCATATCTTAGACAGAATTCTTTCTTTGTAAAAAAAGTAATTCAGGATAGTATTAAAATTAGTAGAGGAGATTTAAAGGTTTTAAGAGTTGGAAACATAGATGTTAGCAGAGATTTTGGTTATGCACCAAAATATGTTGAGGCAATGTATCTTATGTTACAACAAAAAATACCCACTGATTACCTAATTTGCTGTGGGGAAACTATAACCTTACGTGAAATTATATATTATGTATTTGATAAATTAGGTATTGATTATGGCTTATGTATCATTGAAGACTCTCTTTACAGACCGGCAGAAATAGAGAATATGTTTGGAGATAATGCAAAAGCAAAATCTGAACTGGGATGGAACTACGATTTAAGCATTAAGCAAACATTGGACTTATTGTTGGACGAAGAACTCAGAAACTACTCTAACTGATTTTAGATTTTATATAATTAAAGTCCTTTTCTAATAACGAATTCTTTTCATAATAATTCGGATTAAGTTTTCTCAAATAACGATCTACTTTACCCTTCATTATTTTTATAAAGAAGGGTAATTTAATCTCTTTCTGTTCAAAAGGATCACTTGTTAATGCCTTTCTAGTAAGCAAATGAGTATTAATGCCATCGGTATAAAAATGAAATCCAAACTTATCAGCAATGAATTGCAATGACTTTATTGAATATAAAGCAACATGTTGACCTGTTTCCGGAATGAGATACCACCAACCTTTTACATCTTCTATTTCTTCAGGATGAATAGATGTTGTAAACAGTAAATTATCAGAATATTTAAGAATTTTTTCTATCTCTTCTATAGGGTTTGCCAAATGTTCAAATACCTCAAATGCTGTTGTCAATTCAAATTTATGATTTTCTGGTACATCCTGTAGCTCAAAATATTCAGCAAAAATGTTTTTGCAGTAAACATCTGTATGATAAAAATCATAACCCTTATCACGCATCATACGAGTGAAAAGGCCATAACCACCAGCATAATCTAGATACTTACCTGAAGGGGAGAAGTGATTTGACAATATCGGTATTACCTTATTTCTAAGCATTTCATTTCGTCCTGCTAACCCTATGTCTAGTTTTGTAATTGCAGATGAATAAGATTCTTCTAGCCAGTACGGTTCATCAGTCTGTATAAAATCGGTTTCTATACATTTATAGTAATTTACGTCATATTTATTCAATACTTTAATAGTAAATATTTTTTCTGTTGGACCACCTGTAATCCTGCTTTTCATTATGATAATATCTCTAATGATAAATTTGATAATTTTAATTGTGAATTTCCTGATCTAAAATTTCTTTAAAAGAATTTTTAGCACTTTCAACAGAGAAATTTGCAGCTATATAAATCCCTCGTCATATTGCTGTACTTTACATACTCTTCATCAGTTAACTCTAGCACTATATTTATATTTTCCTTTAAACACTAAATTTTCCATTTTAATATGAATTTAATTTATTAGTAAAGCTATAATATAACCAACTTAAATGTAGTAAATAAATTACCATACCTCACCTACTTCACCTCCAACACCTTATCCACCCTCGCCACCACATCATTCAAATGCGCTTTCATAACCACATTGCTATACCTCGGCAAAGCCCT
>JAZQRF010000239.1:0-9365 GCA_045629485.1 Pelobium sp.
GCTTCTGGTGTGATGCTGTATTTAATCCCTACCTTGCAGGTCTAATCCGAAATTGATCCGGAAACATCACATGCAGAATACGGATAAAATTAGTACGCTGATTGAATTGAACGAGGAGTTGGAAAACTACTTCAGAAATACAATTATCCCACAGCTTTTCGTTGACTCCCATTTAGTGCTCAGGAAGTTTACACCTCCTGCGATGCGTCAGTTCAGTCTTAAACCGACAGATGTAGGCAGGCATATTGAAGATATTAAAGATAATTTTCGCTTTCCAATATTTTAAGGAATAATATCTTGTAGTGCAATAGGAAAGACTTGGAGGAAAATTCCATTACAAGTAATTAGAGAGGAGATTGAAATTTAAAGTGAATTTAATGATTAAACTAAAGAAAACTCTAAAATAAGATCCTATGAGATTAATGCTTGTTATTTTTATACTTCTTTTATCCTCAATAAAAACCTATGCTAAAAATTATTATGTAAGCTCACAATTCGGAAATAGCCATTTTAGTGGATTAAATATTAAACAACCCAAGAAGACAATACAAGAAGCTGCTGATTTGACTCGGCCAGGAGATACAGTTTTTGTAATGAATGGTACTTATACCAATAACTGCCCTACCTGTAATGTGGTAAATATAACTCGTAGCGGAACTAAAGTAAAATTAATTGTATATACAAACTATCCTAATCATTTTCCGATTGTGAGTTTCAATGGGTGGGCAGGATTTAATATAGAAAATTCGGTTAGTTACATTGTGATTTCGGGTTTTAAGGTTAGGGGAAATAATGCCAATGTTGATGTGAATAAAGCTTTAAATCAGGGCTGTGGAAAGAATGAAAAGTCTTCTTATAGTCCTTTGTATAATGGGAACGGGATCGCTATTGCGGGGAAAAGTGGGGAATATCCTCATCATATCACGATTTCCCATAATACTGTTTATGAATGTGGCGGAGGTGGGATTAGCGCCTATAAGGCAGATTACATCATCTTTGAAGACAATTTAGTTTTTAATAATAGTTGGTACACCGTGTTTGGAACTAGCGGCATATCTTTTTATCAATTCTGGAATTCTGATGAGAAGAAAGGTTATCACAACATAATTAGGCGAAATAAATGTTTTAACAACAGAAACTATGTTCGCTGGAAAAACAATTGCAAAATTAGTGATGGGAATGGAATTATTATTGATGATTTTAGGAACGAACAGAATAATTCTAGGTTAGGTAAATACAAGGGAAGAACTTTAATAGAAAATAATGTTTGCTGGTATAATGGGGGAACTGGAATTCATACCTTCAAAAGCGATTATGTGGATATTATTAATAACACCGCCTATTGTAATTCGCAAAGCCCTGAATTAAATGTAGGACAAATTATAGCCAGCATGAGCGGCCATATTAGTATTGTAAACAATATATTGGTTTCTGATTCACTAAAAATCATCAATTCAAACTATGAAAATAATGACATTACATATTATAATAATTTGCATTACAATATTACCTTCCCTTATTTAATTACCACTTCTTTAAATAATGCAAGCTGTATCAATCGTGTGAATCCCCAATTTATGAAACCTTATAATAGTCTAGATGCTGATTTTCGTGTTCAGAAAAATAGTCCTGCTAAAAATAGCGGATATCCCTTCTGGGTCAAGCAAATATCCTCCGAAAGCGAGCTGGTTTTAGGAGGTATCGGGATTTATTAATTCAAGGTTTATTTGAATTTTAAGGATTATTTTTCTATCATTGTTTAAAAATTGAATTAAAGTTTTATAATCTATCATCTAATCCAGTTGTAAGCTATCTAAGCTGCTCCCTAATGAAAAATTTCTTATTCCGTAAAAAAGCTCAAGAAGTTGCTCATGTTGATTCCAAATGGGTTGAGCGTCCTGAAAACAATAATTCTGGAAACGTAAATACAGACAAAAATAGTAGGGAGAAACAAATAAGTGATTCTATTTTATTAAGGATATCTTTATTAATAATAGGGAATATTATAGTAATTATCTTATGTATTCTTTGTTATTATCTACTCTAAAGATAATTATAAGTCTCGTATTTAATTTTGGATTAATTTTAGTTGTCTCACGTACAAAGAAGTTTTTTAATGGCATCATAGTTGCCTAGCTGATGTGCATAACTACTAGTATTTAAGAAAGTACCTTCCTAATAGTAGTTTGTGAAACATAACTACTATGAAAACTCGCTACCTGTATTTGCTACGTTTTGCTCTAGCCTGGAGTGATATCGTTCTTGTGAATTTTTCTTTTTTTTTAGGGTTTTATTTATCCAGTAAGTACGGCACCCCTTTTGGTATAACAATATACAAAGACAATGTCTTGATTTGTAATCTTGTCTGGATTATATGTACAGGAGTGTTCGGCCTATATTCGGAATGTACTGTTAACCGAGTTGAATCAATTTACAGAGCAACCTGGCGTGGTATAGCCCTTCATCTCGCACTGTTTCTGGCTTATTTGTTTTTTAGTAATCAGGCCGATTTTCCGAAACACTTCTTGGTCATTTTTGCTCTACTATTTATGTTTGGCTTTTTGTTAAGTCGCTTTACAGGGACTGCTTTACAAACTACTCTTGTGAAAAATTATGATATTAGAAAAGCTGTTGCGGTATTAGGGATTAATAAAGGAGCCTTAAAGCTAGCATCTTATTTGGACCAACAAAGCAGCTTAAATTTTGTTGGTTTTTTAGGGCAAACACCGCATGATTCTAATTTTGATAAGCAGTTAATATTTTCAAAAGCAGCAGTTCATCTTAAAGAGGCAGCTAGATCGGGAGTAGAAGAAGTATTTGTATCAATAGATCCAAACCATATTGAGGATCTTAGCGAACTCATCAAAGAAGGAGAAAGGCAATGTGTACGGTTAAAATTTGTTCCGGATTTAACAACTGACGATAACAAATTCAAGTTCGAGCAAATGGGTAGTTTTACTGTAATGTGTGCCCGTAACGAACCTTTAGAGAATATCGAAAATCGCTTTAAAAAGCGTCTTTTTGATATAGTTATCAGCTCGCTGGTAATTGTGTTTATTCTGAGTTGGTTGTATCCTCTGCTGGCGATAATCATTAAAATCCAAAACCCGGGACCTGTGTTTTTTAAGCAATTGAGAACAGGTAGAGATAATAAGCCATTCCTGTGCTACAAGTTTAGGAGTATGCGCATCAATAAAGATAGTGATAACAGACAGGCCGTTGCTAACGATGACAGAATAACGCCAATTGGTAGAATCCTAAGAAAAACAAGTTTGGATGAGTTTCCACAATTCATTAATGTGTTTTTAGGAAATATGAGCATCATAGGGCCCAGACCACATATGCTATCTCATACGGAAGAATACCGTGAAATAATAGAAAAATATATGGTCCGTCAGTTTTTAAAACCGGGTATCAGTGGTTGGGCGCAAGTGAATGGTTACCGCGGAGAAACTAAAGAACATTACTTGATGGAGAAAAGGGTTGAAATGGATATTTGGTATATGGAGAACTGGTCCGTTATGCTGGACATAAAAATTATATTTCTTACCGTCATTAACATCTTCAAGGGAGAAGAAAACGCTTATTAATTTAATATAAACATAACTTATGAAAATGAAATTTACACAGAACTTTCCTGTGACCAGGACTGGCAGAAATTTATTTGCCTCAATTATGTTAATCGCCGGATTATCATCTTGTACATCTTATAAGAACATACCTTATTTCCAAAATTTGGATCGTACTCAGATCACTCATGAGAACATTGATAACTATACATCGTTAACCATTCAGCCGTTAGATCAGCTGTCTATAAACGTCGGCAGTTTGAATCCGGATGCAGCTGCGGTTTTTAATAATAATCTGCAAAATGCAGGAACCAATCCAAATAATCCAAATTATGGTTATTTAGTTGATAAAAAAGGAGAGATTAGTCTTCCATTAGTAGGAATTATGAAGGTTTCAGGCTTAACAAATGATGAACTTTCTGCACAGCTTAAAGACCGTTTAAAAAGTTACCTGAAAGAACCTACAGTTTTTGTAAGCGTGGTTAATTTCAAAGTAGCCGTGTTAGGGGATGTCCAGCGTCCAAATGTCTACAGCAGCCCAAGCGAAAGATTAACCATTACAGAAGCTTTGAGCTTAGCCGGAGATTTAAATATTACAGCCAAAAGAGATGATGTTTTGCTAGTTAGAGAAAAAGACGGTAAAAGAGAATATATTCCTTTAGATCTTACATCGAAAGAATTGTTTAAATCACCGTACTTCTATCTAAAAAGCAACGATCTTCTTTTTGTACAACCTAGCAAACTTAAACTGGCGACGGTTGATACAGGCTTTAGAAATGCAAGCTTAATTATATCTGCTCTTTCATTACTGGCGATTTCTTACTCCATTCTAAAATAATATGAGTTTGAAGTCGCAAAACACTTATAACAAAACAAACGAAACTCAATTTACAGATCTGAGAACTGTTTCAGCCCGATACCTTTATCACTGGCCACTTTTCTTGAGTTTTATTATAATTGCTCTTGCACTGGCAGCTGTATATTTGAAAATTGCGAAACCAGTTTACGAAGTAACCGCAACTATTTTAGTTAAAGACGGGAAGAAAACGCCACAGGAAAAATCTGCTTTGCAGGAGCTGGACCAGTCTAGCTCTCCTAAAATTGCTGAGGCAGAAATTGAAGTGTTGAAATCAAAAAAACTGATCAACAAGGTTACCAATGATTTACAGCTGTGGGTAAATTATAAGGTCAAAAATGATTTTCAGTCGAAAGACCTTTACAAAAAGTCGCCTTTCAATATTATCCTGATAAACAATAATGGTGCGCTGGAAAATGTGAACATTAATATTCTGGTAATTGATAAGAATAGTTTTGAATTTGATTTAGATGGAAAGGCTCCTGTAAACGCTCGATTTGATGAGGAAGTAAAAAGTAATTTTGGAAGTTGGAAACTGCAGCCCAAGCATTTCATCAACGAATATTTGGGTACACAAATACAGATTACTCTAAATGAACCCGAAAAAGTTGCAAATAACTTCCTTAGATTATTAGATGCCAGGTTACTAGATAAATCAGCACCTACAATTGGTTTATTTTTCGTTGATGAAGTTCCTCAAAGGGGAAAGGATGTACTTAACAACCTGATCAGTGCCTATAATGAAGAAACATCTTCTGAAGAAAAGAGAAATACACAAACTACAATTGATTTTATTGATAACAGGCTAGCGTCTCTTACAGGAGAATTAAATGATGCTGAAAAGGAAGTGGAAGGTTTTAGAAGCAGCCAGGGACTAACTGATATCAATTCTCAATCAAAGGTATA
Source organism: Pelobium sp. (assembly GCA_045629485.1). Lineage (GTDB taxonomy): Bacteria > Bacteroidota > Bacteroidia > Sphingobacteriales > Sphingobacteriaceae > Pseudopedobacter. The sequence continues at coordinate 5,332 of JAZQRF010000239.1, forward strand.
CCTTGAAAATGTACAGACAAATGATATCAAGCTAAATGAAGTAAACGTTCAGTTAAATGTTATTCAGGGTATAGAGCGTTATCTAAATTCGGATTTAAATACTCAGAATCCACCGGCAACTATTGGTATTTCTGATCCTGCATTAAACAGTGCTATAGAAAAACTGGCACAATTACAGCTCAGGAAGGTTTCTTTATTAGCAACAACTCCAGAAAAAAATCCGGTATTTGAGCCCATAAACAGACAGATAGAGACTACAAAATCTAGTATAAGAGAAACTATCCGAAGTATAAAATCTTCACTGGTTAATACCAGGCAGGAATTACAATCTTTCAACAACAGATTCGAGTCTTCTATAAAAGATATTCCAAGCCAGGAGCGTCAATTCATCGGGATGAAAAGGCAGCAGGCTATAAAAGAAAATCTATACGTTTATCTTTTGCAAAAAAGGGAAGAGCTGTCTCTAAGTTATGCATCTACAGTTGCTGATGCCCGCATTGTTGATCATGCAAATGTGGGTGAAATCAAATGGCCAAGAAAGTCTCTGGTTTACTTAATCGCATTACTGGGAGGCTTGTTTATTCCTTTTCTGATCATCTATTTCAGACAATCTTTCAACAATAAAATTACGAGCGAAAAAGATATCATAAATGCCCTTCCTATCAATATTTTGGGAGAAATATCGCACAATGAATTGGATAAAGACATTGTAGTCTTAGACAATACACATCATATAGTGGGAGAGCAATTTAGAGCTTTACGGACCAATTTGCATTATCTTCATGACAACAAAGCTGGGGTGGGTCGTGTCACTTTATTTACTTCCAGTGTTTCCAATGAAGGCAAGAGTTTTGTAAGTTCCAATTTAGCGGCTTCTTTGTCTTTGTCAGGACGTAAAACGGTAATTCTTGAAATGGATTTACGTAAACCTAAAATTGCTGCTTTTTTTAATGTAGACCAAGCGCATTTAGGAATTAGTGATTATTTATCATCTGATATTGGTTTAGATCGTATTCTCTTTAAATCAACAGAGATCGAAAATCTGTATATCATTCCAAGCGGACATATTCCTCCAAATCCGTCCGAGCTTTTAGAAAAAGACAGGCTAAAAGAATTAATAAATGAATTGAGAAATAAATTCGATGACATTATTATAGATAGCCCGCCTTTGCACTTGGTTACTGATGCAATGATTATCGCGAGGTTTGTAGATGTATCGCTGTATGTAATAAAGCAGGGACATACCGGAAAAGCCGAGTTAAGTTTTATCAGAGATATTAATCAGCAACACAAGCTTCCGAACATGAATATTGTTTTTAACGGTATCCAGAAAAACAAATATGGGTATGGTTATAATTATGATAACAGCTATTATACTGCTGAAAATCGTAAGCCATCCTTTAACACTTCATTTAAGATGTTTTTAAGCAGGTTTTAACCTGCTTAAAAACATCTTTTACCTTTAGAATTTGAGAAAAGCAGTACCAAAAAATGTTTGAAAAGTTGATCTTCTTAGTACCTATCTTAACAATTCTTTTGTTTTTACTTTACCTTTTCCTCAAAGGCAATACGGTTGAATCTTTCTTGTTGTTCATTTTAGCTTCCCTGCCTTTAATGGATTTAAAGATCACGCCAGAAGCTCTTGGCGGGTTTAAGACTTTTGATTTAATAAGTTTTTACGCACTTCTTTTCCTGCTTAAAGATTTTACCAGAATCAACCTTAAAAGCAGGAATACTATCTACCTCATTCTGTTTATTGCTCTCGGAATTATCATTTTAATTGGTGGAATGGCATCAGAATTTCCTGATAAAGCAGTTTTAAACCTGATTAAAGCATTGCCAATTTTTATATTTGGTCGTTTTTTTATCATCACCTGCTTAAAGAATGAAGACTTTCATTTAAAAGCTGTGAATGCTTTAAAGCTGAGCTATATGTTTGCTTTAGTTTTTTTGCTTTTGCAAATGATTATAGGTTTGAAATTCACTTTCTATCCGGGTTTATCGCCTAATACAATAGATCCTGTTTTTAAAGTCATCCGTTATCCGGGAATTTTTTACGATTCGCAAGCTCACGGACAATTTTTAGCAATGGGCAGTTTCCTTTTTTTATACCTTGAAAAAAATGCCAGTAAAACAAAAAAATGGATGAGTTATGGGGTTTTTGTGATCATTATTATAGCCATTATTATAGCAGGAAGCAGGGCAGCTTTAGGAGGTTTTTTAGTAGGTTTAGTTCTAGTTTTTATTCTTGCCGCTAAACAATTCCGCCTGTATGCACTAATTGTAATGATGGCGGGAGCGGCAATTGTAGCTGTTTTCTCTCCTCAAGCCGGTTTGTTCGATAGGGCTAAAAACCTTTCAGAGGATTATTTATTCAGACAATCTATTTGGGTAGAGGCTTATGATATTTCTAAAAAGCATCCCTATTTAGGCATTGGATCCGGGAATTATAAAAACTATGTAATTCGTCATGCACAAAACCAATACCTCGAAGTAGAAGACGGAACATTAGTTTATTTTGATCAGCCGGAGAATGGCTACCTGAAAATAATGGTCGAGCTGGGTTTTATAGGCTTTGCGATCTATCTTCTTTTTGTGCTTATTCCACTTTTTAAAGGTTTTATCTATCAGCTAAAAAATATTTACGATGACAAAGTCACATTTTTTATGGCTTCATTAGTGAGTTTTCTAATCGCCTTCAATACTGTCTATTCTATTTATGATAACCGCTTGCTAATTATGGTTGCCAGTATGGCAATTTTAATAATAACTTATTCCAAAACATCAAACCATGAGATGGCTGAAAGATAAACTTCATTCCTCGCAGTCGTCTCTGGTAAAAAACAGCAGTTGGGGCTTATTGTCTAATATTTTACAAACCCTTTTTGTAAGCTTATTCTTTATTGTAGTTGCCCGTAAATACAATGCGGTAGAGTTTGCCGAGTTTCTTATCTCCAATACAGTATATCAATTGGTAGCTGCATTTTCCTCTATGGGCTTAGGGCAATGGTTCATCAGAGAATATAGTAAAGAAGAAAACAAAATAAGTTTTACTACCAAATTTCTAAAGACACAAATAGGTTTAGGCTTAGCTTTTTACCTGGTTAATATAATATTAGCTTATGTTATTTATCCTGATGGTCAAATCAGGATATTATGTATTATTCTTGGAACCAACATTATTTTTGACAACTTCATAAATGCGCTTAAGAGTTTAAATATTGCAGAGTTTAGACAAAAGCAAACAGCTGCTGTTTTAATAATCGATGGTTTTCTGAAATTATTGGTGGGCTGCCTGTTATTCATCAATCCGTTTTCATCTGTAATATTGGCAATACTGATGATTGTTGTGAGGATTCTTACGGTTGGTCTATTTATAAATCTCGGTTCAGCCAGTAGCATAAGTGTTAAAATGATATGGGAACAATCTATCCTTTTAGCTGATTTTAAAAAGTTGATTTTAAAGAACTGGCAATTTATCATCATTGGGAGTATTTCTATCATCTACTGGAGAATTGCTAACATTATTATTTCTAAAACATTAACTATAACTAATGTGGCGGATTACGAAATTGCTTTCCGGATTTTTTCTATTCTTCATATTCTGCCTGTCATAGCCTCTGCTACTATTTTTCCTCAATTCATTAAGTACTTCAACGATAAAGATTTTGTATCGCTTAAAGGCTTGTATAGAAACATATTTATTGGTTATACGGTATTTTCTTTCATTAGCTATGCTTTTATCTATTCATTTGCAGATGTAATTGTGCCATTAGCGTTTGGCGATGCTTATCCCGGAGCAGTGCTTTGTTTACAGCAAATGTTCCTTACATTTCTGCTGCTACCCACAGTATTGTTACAAGCTAACCTTATTGTTTCCATAGGACTGGAAAAAATGGATATGTGGTTTAATATTACCAGTTTAGTGATCAATGGTGGCGCTTGTTTGATAGGATTATACTATTTCAAATCATTATCTATAGTGAACTATTCTATATTCCTTTCATTTCTCATCTTCCATTTTTTACAGGACA
>JAZQRF010000240.1:0-9683 GCA_045629485.1 Pelobium sp.
CCTCTATCTGTAATAGTTAACATAGAGTAAGGATTAGGTCTGTTAGGATTTTCAGGATTTATTGGATAATTCCCATCTTCATCTACAGCTAAAATATGAGGCCCCATTTCTACTGCCGACCTAAGCAAACCCGAATTTTCATATTGCCTGTCACCCAATTGTGTATTAAAATTATTAATACGGCTGGCAGTCAATCTTACACCGAAATTTACATACTTACTTAATTGCTGATCTAAATTGGCTCTAAAAGAGAAACGTTCTAGTCCGGATTTTTGAATCACTCCATCATGTTTGAAATAATTCCCTGAAACCATAACTTTTGTACCCTTATTACCCCCAGACATGGATACATTATGCTGAGTTATTCTACCATTTCTTGTTATTAATGCTAACCAATCTGTTCCTGGACCTGCATTAGCAATTTCTTCATCTGAATATGATTTATTATAAGGAAGGCCATTTGCTGGAGCGGCTATTGCTTGTTCCAATGTTCTTGTACCGTTACCGTATGGATAAACGTTATTACCTCTTAACCAGGTTTGGTATTCCCCCTCATTCTTTTGAGTCATCCATTCCTTTAGGTCTAATAAATCGTACTGATTGGTATATTTTTGAAATGCAGTACTATGATTATACTGAGTAGTAATTTTCCCTTCCTTTCCCTTTTTGGTAGTAATTAAAATTACACCGCCTCCTGCTCTTGCTCCATATATAGCAGTTGCACTAGCATCCTTCAATATTTCTATAGACTCTATATCATTAGGGTTGAAAGAATTTAAAATACTTTGCGTACCAGCCTCATATCTTCCACCAGTTGATGCTTGTTCTATATCATCAACCGGAAATCCATCTATTACTATTAAAGGCGAACTTGCCTCTGATGCTTGTCCCCTAATCCTTATATCTATTCCTCCACCTGGTTGAGCACTGTTTTCTACCACTAGCAATCCTGCAGCCTTACCTTTAAGTAAACGGCCAATATCAGGGCTGTTATCCATAATAATATCCTTAGCTTTAATGGAAGAAATTGAGCCGGTTACTGTAGATCTGGTTTGTGTACCATAACCCACCACAACTGTTTCAGATAAAACTTGTAGGTCTTCCTTTAGAGAGATAGTTAACTGTTTATTACTGCCAACTTTTATTTCTTGCGTTTTAAAACCCGTAAAAGATATAACTAAGGTATAGGTATCACTTACTCCCTTTAACGTAAAAGCACCGTTTACATCAGACACTACTCCAATAGATGTCCCTTTTACATTAATTGTTGCGCCAGGTAGTGGCATTCCATCTTCGTCTAAGACTTTTCCCTTTAAATCAAAAGTTTGAAGTTTTACCTCTTTTTCTTCAATAGCTTTAATTAATATAGTTTTATCTAAAATCTCATATGTTAAAGCTTGCCCTAAGAAAATTTTATCTAACGCTTCCTTCACAGGAATATTTTCGACATTAATAGTTACCGGAGAAGATTTAGAAAGATAATCAGCATCATAAAAAAAGGAGTATCCTGTCTGTCGTCTAACTTCCTGAATTACGGTTTGCAGTTTGGAATTCTTAAAAGATAAAGTAAGTTGTTGAGAAAAAACTTTAGCCTGCAATTGCACACAAGCTAAAAAGGTTATTAATGCCGTTAGCTTCATAATAAGCAATAAATTCAACAAAGGTTTTCGAATTGGGCCTGATTTGGACATAAATCGAAACGATACTTTGCGATCGTTCTTAAAATTCATAAATTTACATTTTAGGTTAAGAGTAATACTATAGTCGTGTGTTATTTATTTAGCTAAAAAAGCGTAAGCATGTTGCGAGCATTCTTACTTAGCCCCGTCTATGATGGGGCTTTTAATTTGTCATTTATTTTTAATTGTTACCTTTTCTTCATATATTTTAAATTTTAGATTACTTGAAGCTTCCATTATTTTTAAGACTTGTGATAGTTTTGAATCTCTTGAAAGAACACCGTTAAACCTTCTATTTTCTGGCATTCCTGAATAATCTATATCTATATCATACCACCTAGACAATTGTCTCATAATTACCTTTAACTCGGTATTATTAAAGTAAAACATATTATTTTTCCATGCCAATATCTCCTCTGTATCTACCTCTTGCTTTACATGCATATTCCCTGTGGGACTTAATTGCATTTGCTCTCCTGGTGTTATAATCCTAGACTCTCCCGTTTTAGCAGATGTAATTCTTACCGATCCTTCCAATAAGGTTGTATTTACTTTGTTTTCATCTGCGTAGGCATTTACATTAAACCATGTCCCTAAAACTTCTATCTCTTGTGTTTTGGATTTAACGATAAAAGGCTTTCTAACTTTATTATTTAAATAAGCCTTAGCTACTTCAAAGTACGCTTCACCTTGTAATTCAACTTCTCTCCTATTTTCGGTAAATTCTACAGGAAATTTAAGTGAGCTCGAAGAATTCAACCACACCTTAGTACCATCAGGTAAAACCAACCTGTAGTGCCCTCCTTTTGGGATAACCAAGGTATTATATAATGATCGCTCGGTTTTTTCATCTAATGAAGAAGAAGACGAATAAACCACCTCTCCATTACTATTTTTTTTGATTTGGGTGTGGCCCTGGCTAGCTAAATTCCCATCTGATGCATCTTCCAATTCAACAGAAGAACCATCAGACAAAATCAATACAGCTTTGTTATCCCCAGGATCTACATCATGAATTTCTTTGTTATTGGCCAATTTGTTATTTACAGAAAAGGTGTCTTTATAATTCAAAAAATAAGCGAGTCCTGCGCCAACTATACACACAAAAACAGCAGCCACCTTAAGAAAATAGTTAAATCTATTTTGTTTAGGCTTTCCGAAAATTTTATTATTAATCCTTTCAAAAATTTCTACACCAACCTCATCATCAGTAAAGTCATTTGTTTTCTCCATGCTCTCTCCCAACTTTTCATAATAATAATTGTACCTGGCAATATCCTGTTCACTAGCTATTCCTTTACTAATTCGCTCTGCTAATTCTTGAAATTCTCTTTTTTCCATGCTTGTTATATGTAAGGCACCTTTAATCCTGATTCCCCCTAAAAGGATTAAAAAATATTTTACTTTTTTTTAAGTTATAATTTTATCAGCTTATTCAGCTTGTTTAAGCCTGTTTTTTCTTCCCACAAATTTTCATTAGCTAAGCGTATGCTATATTGGGGTCTACCTGCCAGTGAGTTGTATGCATCCGGAATTTCTAGCAGCAACTCGTATTCTCCTGACTCCATGCTTTTGTTTAATTTAATCACCTCTGATACTGAGATAGCCCCAGAATACCATTTTTGAATATTTGTTTGAAGAGGATAGGTGTATTTCTTCTTTGTTGCTGTATTTCTAAACACTAAGTGAACCGGCCTATAATTATAAGGGGAAGCAAAACCAACATTTTCAAGATGCAATTCAAATTTAAAGTCATTGCCTATTTGAGGATTGGAAGGAAAAACTCCTTTATTTAATACAAACCTATATCCCAATCTTTTTTTGATTTCATCCATACAACCTTGGTCTTGCCAATCATTATTTACCTGGTTATTATAACCTGAGTTTAAATAACTATAATGCATAGAACTCATTTCCTTTATTGCATACCCCATAGGCTCACAATCATTCTGTGGGCTAAAATTATTATCACAAGTCTCTCCTCCTATAGCCAGGTATTTACTGTCTTTTATAAAATATTCACGTAAGACCTCATTAGCTTCAATCTTTTTTCCTTTATCATCTCCATAATCAGAAAAAGTTCCGTAATCTGTTTTGCTTGCCAGAAAACAATCATTATGAAATCCAATTCTTGCTATTTCAGAGTGATTAAATGCTTCAGACTCTTTTAAAGAAGGGGAAAGAACATTAGCTTGGGGGCCATATACGTACCTTTGTTTAATTTGAGGAGTTCTTACCTGGACCATTCGATCTTTTGGCATCGCATCTAATAATGCTTTTAACACTTCGTTCCTGTCATTCCAATTCTCAACAGAGAGGTATCCTTTACCGTTAGCTGATGGATCACCAAAATAATCTGTATAATAATTCTCTCCCCAAATCCCTATAAATCCTTCTTGCAAGACAGAAATAACATCCGCATTCTCCATTAAAACAGGCTTCAATTGTTTAATATGTTGTAATACAATTTTCTTTTCTGCATCGCCATACGGGGGGCAAATACTTTTATCAGGACAATCTCCTTTTTTAGAGGAATTTATATATGTAAATCTTAGAATAACTTTTAATCCTGCTTCTCGTATTGCAGAAAAATCATTTCTAATATTTCTTAAAAATTCATCACTTAAGCCCTTTTCTCTAAACTCTGTTAGACGATAATCTCGATAAATAAGATTGGTCCAGCTAGAATATTTAGCTCTTGGGCTTTTAGATTTATAAGTTCCTCTGAGTTCATTTAAATCACTCAGTTTAAGTTCCCCTCCACCTCCGTGTATAGGAACATAAAAACCTCTTTCGGGATTAGGGAAATCTTCCTCACTTTTTTGATAATTAATTTCTACTGTTTGACCTTGAACTCTTAAAAAAGAAATTACAATGAAAAAGAGGATATAACATTTTATTCTCATAAATAAATTTTTTAGTGTTAAGGTGTTAGTGATTGGGTGGGTGAACTTACTTCGTAGGATAGTCTTTCTACGTAGCTATTTCATCCATTAAATTATTTAATAGTTAATGATTGGTTCAATTTGTTCATTCCCTGGTTTTCAGTGGTCCAAACACCAGTATTAGCAAGTCTTATTGCATATTCAACCTTATTTTTCAACGATGAATAATGATCATGAATTTTGAAAAATAATTCGTAGTCGCCTTTCGGGATATTTGATAAACTTATACTTTCATCAATATTCATTTTTGAATCTGGTTTTACACTACGTATATCAAATTGTAATGGAACTTCAGAAAACTCGCCAGTATTTTTATTTTTTAAAATAATAGAGGTGATTTTTTTATTATATATAGGCGCAAAACCAACATTTTCTATTCCTATTCTAAATTTCAATGTTGCGTTACTTTCAATTTCTTTAGGGATAATAGAATGTGTTAGGGCTAAACGGTATCCTAGTACACGCTCAAAAAGCTCATAACAACCAGAATTTTTCCATCCATCTAATGTTCCTTTATAATAATCTAAATTTAGATAGGTCCATCTTAACCATTTCATTTCAGCATGACTTGCGTCACAAGTTGGTTCAAATGCTGTATTAGGTGGACAAGTTTCTCCTCCTACAGGTACATACAATGCATCATTACTGATATATTGCTTTTCATTAAACATATTATTTGAGGTATAAGTACCATAATCAGTACCTCCAGCCAGAAAACAATCGTTATGATGACCTACTCGAGCTATATTTTCTCCGGTATATGCTTTCTGCAACGTCAAAGGAAAATTATCATTAAAAATCTCCTGTTTAAAACGCGGCCTTCTAATTTGAACCATAATTTCTTTAGGAACATATTGCAATATTTTAGTCAACACACTTTTAGTATCTAAATTATTTGTTGACCCATGCCATTCCCCCCAGGGCCCAATAAAACCAGCTTGCATAAATGCAATGATATCTTTATTGGCTTCTAAAACTGGTTGTAATTGTTGGAGATGCTTTTCTACGATTGCTAAGGGAGCATCCGTATCGCCATTTGTACTTGTGTAAGCTAATCTTGGTATAATTTTTAAACCGTTATTTCTAAATTTAGCAAAATCATCCGCAATTAGATTTAACTGCTTATTACTTAATTCTTTGTCTTTAAATAAATTTAAATAAAAAACCCTTATTACCATTGTTACATTCTGGGCTCTCAAAGGCGTTAATCTACTAACTGAAATAGACGATTCTTCTGCATAAACATTCATAGTTCTTGCAAACCCTCTTTCCGGATTTGGAAAAATCTCACTAGAAAGTTCATAATTGACATTTTCTCCAACTATTGGAGTTTCTTCTTCGACCTCAGAATTAGCTTCTTCACTATTATGGCTATTCTTCTTGCATCCAAATAAAAATAAAAGTAAAATAATGAGGGGTAATGTGTTTAAAATTCTTCTTCTCTTCATGATTATTTAATAAAGGTTTATTAGTAAGGCAATTAAACGAACACTAACCCCTAAAAATCAAAAAGAAAAAAATTATTTATTTATGATGCTACCAAGGCAGATTATAAACATTAAAAAAAGAAATAAGAAAAAATTAACTCTTGAAAGGGAAATTCTTAGTTTTCTAAGAGCGATAGTCATTTGGTTTTCTACCGTTTTAACAGAAACGCCTAACTTTTCAGCAATTTCTTTATTACTTAAATATTCTTGACGGCTTAAGAGAAATACTTCTTTGCATTTAGGTGGAAGCTGACCTGTAAAATGGTTAATTATTTGAATAAGTTCTTTTACTTCTACACTATCTTCTACTATTTCACAGGGCTCATCTATTTTTTTTAATTTATCAAAATAAGATTGCCTAACTTTTCCTCTGCGAATGTAATTGGTGACTTTAAACTTAACGGCAACTAATAAATAAGACTTTAGAGAGTCTACGTCTAGTTGAGTTCTATGTTCCCATAACCAAATAAAGAGCTCTTGTACAATATCCATACAAGAGTCTTTGTCTCTTAAAATATTGTAAGCAGAATTATACATGTTACTCCAATAACGTCGATAAATCTCATCAAATGCTTCAACCTTGCTATCAGCCAGCATTGTCAAAAGTTCGGTATCAGGAACACATGTATAATTCATATCAAATCTTTAAAATTATAACACTATATTATTTTTTTATTCATTTTTACCGGATAACTTCCGTTTTGATCTTAGAATACCAATCAAAACTTAATTAATCTAGAAGACGGATTTCTCTACTTTTTTAATAAAAGATTCTTGTATGATATCTAACAACAAATCTTTTTCTTTCTCCATTTGGCTTAATAAATGGAACTGTGCTTTGGTTCTTACTAAATTATGCTCCGGATATGCTGTTTTAAAATAAGTATCACCTTGTAAATAATCAGTTAGAAATCTAACACCTTGCATATATGGCAGCAACATCATCCCATAATACAATGAATCCACTTCTTTAGTGGTGATAAAACCATTTGCAGTTTCTGAATATCCTTCTGTATAAGCTTTAAATAATGGAATATTTAATTGGATTTTTGATAAATCCTGCTCATCTTCAACAGATGTATTTATTAATGTTCTAATTGCATCTCCAAAATCGTAGGCTATGTATCCAGACATAACCGTATCTAAATCTATAATGCACTGCGCTTTATCATCTCTGTCAAAAAGAACATTGTTAAACTTAGTGTCGTTATGAGTTATTCTTTCCGGAATTAATTTCGCCTTACCCCAATTAAAAATAGTACTCATCTCTTCTTCACGAGCTTTAATAAATTCAATTTCCTGAGATACCAAAGCTTTTCTGCCTAATTCATCATTCTCCAGAGCAATATTAAAATCCTTTAATCTTTTAATGATATTATGAAAATCTACTATTGTTTCTGAAAGGAGTTTTGGGTTTAAATCTGACAGTAAAGATTGGAATTCTCCGAAAGCTCTTCCTCCTTCACGGGCTTGCTTATCGCTGGTAACTACATCATAACTTTTAGATCCGGACATGAAAATATACATCCTCCAAAAATTACCGTTACTATCTTTAACAAACAGTTTTTTGTCTTTTGCAGGGATTAAAGTTAAAACTCTTTTATTAACATCTTCCCCATAAGTTTCTCTTAACTTATTTTTCAGGTGAGAGGTAACCATGTAAATATTATCTATTACACCTGAAACATCTTTAAATACATGATGATTGATTCTCTGTAATAAATAATCCGGAAGGTCTTCCTTATTGTTTTTAATATAAAAGGTATCGTTTATGTGACCTGAACCAAAAATCTTAGCTTCAGCAAAATCACCTTCAATACAAAAATTTTGTATGATCTCATTTACACTAAAAGCCTCCGTTTGTATTGAACTCATTTTTTGTTTTTTTATTGATTATATATTAACAACGTAACATTCAACTTATGCTACTAAATTATCAATATAAATATAGTGTGTTTGCGCACACATATCCAAATTAATTATAAAAAAATAATGAAATTTAAATCGATAATAACATTAATGTATCCGTACACACTTCATAAAGATGTATCGTTAAAAACAAAGCAAGACTAGTTACTCTAAGAAATAGTTTACATTTTCTTTAGTGACAATATCTAATGTTAAATACTTAAATACCGGAACTTCTTTTTTGAAAACAATATGGTCTGCCAATTGATGAATTCCCCAGAAACCCTGTCCTTTTGGATTTTGGTTGATAAGAAAACTAATTACGCCTTTGTTTAGGAAGTGGACGTTTTTTGGCAACAAATCGTAGCCAACAATTTTTATATTTTTAAGGTGTCTTTGCTCTAAGTATGTTGCAATTTCAAATGCCTTAGAGGTGGTAACATAAATTCCCTCTAAATCCGGAGTGTTCTCCCTCACCTCTTCTATCTTTTTGATAAAATCAGCATGATTTGCGCTGTTCAATTCTACCCTTAAAATATTATAATTTTGATCTATATTATTTTGAGTGAAATAATTCCTAAAACCTTGTTCTTTTTTAGATAAGTGAGCTGCATTACTGGTATCCTCATCAAAATGAGCAATTAGGATAGATCCTAAATTAGGCAAACCATAGTGCATTAATTTAGCAGCTAGCATACCGCTTTGATAAGAATCTTGCCCAATATAACTTAAAGGTTCATAATCAGACAATTGGGTATTAAACAATACAAATGGAATGTTATTCTTTTTCCAGCTTTCCAGAAATGGTAAAACTTCTTTATAAAAAATAGGAGAAAGAAACACGCCATCCACGCCATCCTCACTTATTTTCTTTGCCTGATTCACGAATGAATTAACATCATAAGGATTAAATAAATATTGCGTAACAAATACACCAAACTGCTTTAATTCTTTACTAGCTTTTAAAACCCCTTGCTTGGGTGCTTTCCAGTAAGTATCATATTTTTCATCGGGAATTAAGGCCGCAAACTTATAGACTTTATTAGACCCTAAAGCTCTGGCCATTAAATTTGGCTCGTAGTTTAGCTCCTTAATTATTTTCAGGACTCTCTCTTTAACATCTTCAGCAACTCTACCTCTATTATGCAATACCCGATCTACAGTTCCTGTAGAAACATTTGCTTTGATAGCTATATCCTTAATTCTTACAACGCTATTCTTCATAACTGATTAAAGCACAAATTAAAGCATTTTTAAAAAGAAAACTATTGAAATTATTCACTCTTAAAAAAGAAAGCATTTGTTAATTAAAACAAATGCTTTTCTTCCCGAAGGATCTAACCAACAACAATAAACAGTTTTTTTTTATTTGTGAATTTGCTAATTCGCCGATTTGCCTATTGACAAATAATCAAATTTACTAATTGACTCATTTAAACATTCAATATCCCGTTAATATCTGATATAATTCTTTCTGCCAGTTCTTCTGCTTGCGCCTCTGTACTTGCTTCAGAATATATCCTGATGATAGGTTCTGTGTTTGATCTTCTTAAGTGAACCCATGATTTATCAAACTCTATCTTTAATCCATCTATCGTAGAATAAGGCTGATCTTTATATTTCTCTTCTACTTTCAATAACAAAGCATCTATATCCATTTCTGG
>JAZQRF010000241.1:0-34757 GCA_045629485.1 Pelobium sp.
TCATCATTAACGACAAGGATTTTATATTTTTTAATACTCATATCTTATTTTCCTTATGAATCAAAGGACTAAATTTTCTATAGATACAAACTTACAAAAGCTTAGGACAATGCGTTAAGAACACTTAAAGAAAGAACATAATAATTACTAAAACCTATATCCAATACTTGTTCTTAAAGCCCTGGATTGTTCGATAACAAAATGAAATCTTTGAAATTGTGTAAAGAATGATATGGATATATTTTTACTTTCTGGTTTTTCTATTACATCCCATGAATCACTATTCAATCCTTTATAATTAAGATCTCCAAATACTTTGCCTACACTTATTTTGAAACCAAACTGATTATGAATCGAAGATTTTGTATGCCATATTATTTCAGTGGTTAAAAAACCGGAAAGAATATCGGTATTCGTAATGGCATAGAAATTTTCTGTATTTGTTACTTCTTTTCTAAAATCTGAAAAATCTCCTAATTCTTTGCTATAGATAAAATCAACCCCTATAATTCTAAAATCAACTCTATCCGAAGAAATTACATAGTTAGCTGATGTTTGTAGTTGACCTCCGTAAAAGCCCTTTTTATCATAATAACTTGTCTCCTCTTTACCTATTGTATAGTTAGATACATCTCCTGCAAATCCGCTGAAACCGTAACCTAAATTCCAATTATTAAAATAGTGGCTTCTACTAACATTCAATTGGCCGAATCTTGCCCTATCAAAATTTTTAAGAAAAAGTCCACTTTTAGAATTATTGTCTATTAATTTACTTCCAAATGTTGCAGATACGTAGTATGATGTTTTCAAAGTATCAGATGAAATTGGTTTTGGCATATAGCTCAGATCTGACTTGAGCATGATTGGTTCGTAGTATTTTTTAACAGGACCGCAGCCAGAGAAAATAAGCAAGGAAAGAACAGATAAGAGTTGGTATTTCTTAATCATATCTCTAAATATAGAAATTGGTTTAAGAAAATACAAAAAAGAAAAGGAAGCATTGGGGAAACGCTTCCTTTTTCTAACTAAACCTAAACCTAAACGTATGAATAAGATTTTAAACTTATCTGAATAAATTACATCAAACTGTGTACCAAAATTAAAAAAATTAAAAATTTACTTAAAATAACATTAAATGAAAAAGAGACGGCATTTTACCGTCTCTTTTTTCCTACAGGCTTCTTAACCAGTCTACAACTTCATCTCTTGTTTTGCCTGTTTTTTGTTGAAGTCTTCCGTAAAGCTCTTCATCTTTACCTTCTACGTATTTTAGATCGTCATCAGTAAGATCAGCATAAGCCTGTTTAACTTTCCCTTTGATCTCATTCCACTTTCCTTTTAATTCTAATTTGTCCATGATGCTTAATTTAGATAAATAACACTTAAACAATCCAAGCATCATGCCACTTTGGTTATAAACGGGCATCCTTAATTTGCTCCACAATGCCCGGATCAAGCAGCGTTGAGGTATCGCCTAAATTTTCTACCTCTCCCTCTGCAATCTTCCTTAGTATCCTCCTCATGATTTTTCCTGATCGTGTTTTTGGCAAGCCGTATACAAATTGGATCTTATCTGGCTTAGCAATTGGACCAATAATTCTGCTGACGGTGGCTGCCAAATCTTTCCGGGTTAATTCCTCGTCACTAGATTCTTTAGATAGAATCACAAAGGCATATATTCCTTGTCCTTTGATGGCATGAGGGTAGCCCACTACTGCAGATTCGATTACATCAGAAAACATATTGATCGCATTTTCTACTTCTGCAGTTCCTATCCTATGTCCCGAAACATTGATTACATCATCTACCCTTCCGGTAATTCTGTAATATCCATCCTCATCACGCATACAACCGTCTCCTGTAAAGTACATATTCTCATAAGTTGCAAAGTAATTTGTACGGCAACGTTCATGATCTCCATAGGTTGTTCTTAACATACCAGGCCATGGAAACTTAATACACAAATTCCCGGAAACTCCATTTCCTTTAATTTCCTCTCCTTTTTCATCCACCAAAACTGGCTGCACTCCAGGTAAAGGCAAAGTTGCAAAACAAGGTTTTGTTGGGGTGATGTTTGCTAAAGGAGCTATAAGTATTCCTCCGTTTTCTGTTTGCCACCATGTATCAACAATTGGACATTTACCTTTTCCAATTTCTTCATTGTACCAGTTCCAAGCCTCTTCATTTATGGGCTCGCCAACACTTCCTAAGACTCTTAATGAACTTAAATCTTTATTTTCTACAAATTGCTTCCCAAATTGCATTAAAGAGCGAATGGCGGTTGGAGCGGTATACAGGATATTAACTTTATATTTATCAACAATATCCCAAAATCTTCCTGCATCCGGAAAAGTTGGAACTCCTTCAAAGATGATACTAGTGGCGCCCTGCAAAAGCGGACCGTAAACTATATAGGAATGTCCGGTTATCCAGCCAATATCGGCTGTACAGAAATAAACTTCTTCTGGCTGGTACTGAAATACATTTTGAAATGTATAAGCTGCATATACCATATAACCTCCGCATGTATGCACAACTCCTTTTGGTTTACCGGTTGAACCTGAAGTATATAAGATGAACAATGGATCTTCTGCATCCATTTCTTCAGCTTCGCAGTCTATTAATCCTAAAGTCTCTACTTTTTTAATTTCATCTTCCCACCATACATCACGTCCTTTAATCATGGCAATTGGCGTACGGCTTCTGGTTAATACAATTACTTTTTTAACCGATGGACATTGTACCAAAGCATCATCCATCACATTTTTTAATGGTACTTCTTTGGTACCACGATAAGAGCCATCTGCTGTGATAACGAGAGAGCAATTGGCATCCTGTATTCTATCTGCAATAGATTGAGCCGAGAAACCTCCAAATACAACAGAATGTATGGCTCCTATTCTCGCACATGCTAGCACAGCGATAGCAAGTTCCGGAACCATAGGCATATAGATACAAATTCTATCGCCTTTTTTAGCACCATTGTTTTTAAGAGCGTTGGCAAAAAGACACACTTTTTGATGTAGCTGTTTATAGGTAAATACGTGGTGATGCTCTTCCGGATCGTTTGGTTCCCAGATAATAGCTGGCTGGTCTCCTTTATCTTCCAAATGTCTGTCTAAACAATTTTCTGTAATGTTTAACTTTCCACCTTCAAACCACTTGATATTTGGTTCTTTAAAATTCCAGTCGAGTACTTTATCCCATTTCTTTTTCCACTGAAAGTTCTCTGCAACACCTGCCCAAAATTCTTCTGGTGCCTCTACACTTTGCTTATACTTAGCCTGATAATCTTCGAACGACCTGATATTTAAGTCCATATTTAAATTTAATTGGTAATTATTTATTTAGTAATGAAGTGATCTTTTCCATTAACCTTCTGGTTGAAAATGGTTTGATGATAAAAAGATCCGCTCCTTTTTTATATGCTAATTTAATATCTTCATCTCTGCTTTTTGCAGATAAAAAAATCACTTTTGCCTGATTGTATATTTTATTTTCTTTAATAAAATCACAAACTTCATAACCATTAACGTCCGGCATCATAATATCTAAGAGAACCATTTCAGGAATTTGCTCTTTAATAATTTCTATTGCTTCCAAACCACTTAGTGCAATAAAAACATCATAGTTAGCTTTCCTTAATAAGAATTCTAAAGACATTACAATAGCCGGATCGTCATCTACTATTAATATTTTCCTTATTTCATTCACTGCTTCGTCCATCCTTAATGCTTTATTGGAATAGTAAAAGAAAAGTTTGCTCCCGATTCTTCCTGATTTTCCACCACTATTTTCCCTTTGTGTAATTCTATAATTTTTTTGCTTATGGCTAATCCTAATCCGCTTCCTTCATGTCTATCATTCAAATGCTGTATCTGATAAAACTTATTAAAGATATAGGGAATATGTTTTTCATCAATCCCCAAGCCATTATCCCGTATAGAAACTTCTATATTTTCTCCCTTTTTTGAAATGCTAATCCTAATTTCGCCATGGTCTTTGTCTACATATTTAATTGCATTAGAAACCAGATTCTGAATTACCCTCGTCATTAAATCTTTATCTACTTTAATCAATGGCAAATCGGTAATATTTTGTTTTTCCAGAGAAATGCTTTTGTCTTTTATCAACTGAGAAAACGGAGAAATCGCTTCAGTAATAAAATCTGAGATATTTATTTCTTGATGCTTTAAGCTTTGCTTACCTGATTCCAACTTTTCTAAATCCAAAACCTGGGTAATTAACCGGCTCAATCTTTCAATTTCCTTAATCATGGTACCCAAAAATTGCTGGCGTTGTGGAGTATCAATATCAGGGTTATCAAATAAAATTTCTGAAAAAGCTCTGATAGAAGTTAAGGGAGTTCTTAATTCGTGAGTAATGGTATATAAAAATTCATCCTTTATCTCATCAGCTTCTTTCATTTGCTGGTTGGCCAAGGCCAGGGCATCAGAAGCTTTCTTTAGCTCAGCTGATTTTTGTTTTAGTTCCTTATTAAGACTAATGAGTTGTTGGGATTCTTTAATAATCTCTACCACCCCGGTTAAACTAATTTCTTCCTCTTTAACTACAGATTCTATTAATATACGGGCGGAAGCAGATCCGATTACCCCTGATAAAACTTTTTCTGAATGAGTTAATAAACGTTGATCTGCGTAAGCATCTTCTGTTTTAAAGCTGAGGTGGTAATTTTCTTTAAAATTATCCAATAATCTTTTAGTCCTTTGAGATCCCAAAAATTGCTCCAGCAGATATTTTATCTCATTATATTTTATCCTTCCAGTTCTGTTTACGGAAGTCTCATAGGCTGCGTTGTATTTAAAAACATTAATGAAAAGCTCTGCCTGAATTTCTTCCTGATTACCTGCTTTTATATACAGCGATCCTGCAACATAAAAAGTTATATTAAAAAGGAGGCTCCAAAAAAATGAATGAGTTAATGGTGTAAAAGTGTCGAGGCCAAATAATTCATTAGGCTTCAATAAATGGATTCCAAATAAGCCATCAGTTAATATACCTGTAGACAATAACCCTGCTCCTACAATCGCAGGGATGATTAAAGTATAAAACCATATAAGGAATCCAGCTGAAATCCCCATTAAAGCCCCAACTTTATTGGCTCTTCGCCAATACATGCCGCCAATTACCGCTGGTGCAAATTGTGCTACCGCTGCAAATGAAATTAAACCTGTTGCTACTAATGAATAGCTTTCTGCTACTTCTGTGAAATAAGCATAAGCTAGCAGCAAAATTAATATTATGGATAGGCGCCTGATAAACTTTATTGAGTTTTCTACATTAATGATGAACTTATCTTTTAAAAAGCTAACTTTTAATATTAACGGAATTAGCAAGTTGTTGCTCAGCATTACACTTAATGCAATGGTTTCTACAATAATCATCCCTGTTGCGGCAGAGAAACCACCTATGTAAACTAATAATGCCAAAGCGGGATGATTATTAAGAAAAGGTAAAGAAAGGATACTAAAATCAGCATCCAAAGATTCTGTAGCAAAGTATATTTTACCTGCCATGGCAATTGGCAAAACAAAAATATTGATAGCAAAAAGATATAATGGGAAAAGCCATACAGCTTTATTTAAATGTTTTTCGTCTACATTCTCTACCACGGCAACCTGGAATTGTCTGGGCAAAAGCAGAACTGCCAGCATAGATAAAACACACATGGCAAACCAATCTGCATAACCGTTCTTAGGGGTAAAAACAAATGTTTCTTTTAATGCTTTTATAGATGATGCCTGGATAAATAGATCTCCTAAGCCATTAAAAAGAAAAAAAACGATAAATATACCTCCAGCCAGAAAGGCTATAAGTTTGATAATAGATTCAAATGCTACTGCAGTAACCATTCCTTTATGCTTCTCTGTAGAATCTATTTTTCTGGTTCCAAAGATGATGATGAAAATTGCCAGCAAAACTGTAATCCAGAGGGGCGTATTCTCAAAGAAAGAGATCCGCCAGAAATTTTGCAGGCTGTTAGCAGATGAAGTTTGTGTTAAGAACTCGAAACTTATTGCTATCGCCTTAATTTGTAATGATATATATGGGATTACTCCTAAAACACAAACTATAGTTACTAAAGTTCCAAGGGCTGTATTCTTCCCATATCTTGAAGATATAAAATCTGCGATTGAAGTAATTCTCTGGACTTTACAGATTCTAATAATTTTTTTCAATACCAAAAACCATAGAGGAGCTGCTATGGTTGGACCAATATAAATTGCTAAAAAATCCGGACCTGTTTCTGCAGCTCTGCCAATACTGCCATAAAAAGTCCAGGCGGTACAATAAACTGCCATAGAAAGCGCATAGATATAAGGCCTTAAGGCTGCCATACTGCTGCCAGATTTTTTCTCGGCCCAGTAGGCTACTCCAAAAAGAAGAAGCAAGTATCCAAAAGAAGAAATAACTACTAAACCTATACCCATGATAATTCTAAGACTTACCCTTTTTTACTAATAAGAATAAAATAACGATCATGAATAGCCATACACTAAAAAGGAAAAGGTAAAGTGTAGGAATACCAAAAGAGAGGCTGGGATAATTAAAAATTGAGATTGCAGGATAGGTTAACAGGACGCAAAACAGCAAACTGTAAAACACTAACTTTTCATTTCTCAACATGTTTTTCATATCCTTTCAAAGAAATCAGAAAGCTAAAGCATAGGCCAAAGCTTTCTGATTTAATAAACTAATCTTCCAAATCATACTCTCCCTGGAAGGCGTACAATCCAAAAATAAACATCCCGCCAGTTATAATTGGGGCAAGTATGAAACTGTAAATAATTGCTGGCACAAGGTCTTCTGTGCTTCCTGTACCAAACTTTGGGATAGCCTGACTTACGAGCAAATAATACCCTGCTGCTATACCCATCAAAATCCAAACGATACCTAATATTCTTCTTAATAAATTCATATTTTTAAATTTAATCCTGCATTTCTTTTTGTTTACTGCTGATATAGAGTATTCCTATTACAAAACAAACTCCTGCTATAATAATAGGATACCATAATCCTTCAAGATAAGGTTTGTCAAAGGGTAAAACCTGTCCGGCAGCTGCTGCAATTTCATTTGCTGTCTCTGCATTGGTAGCCAGGTAAGTAGCTATTGCAGGAAGTAATCCTCCAAAAATTCCATTTCCGATATGGTAAGGTAAAGACATTGAAGTGTACCTAATATTTGTAGGAAACATCTCTACCAGGAAAGCGGCAATTGGGCCGTAAACCATAGCAACGTAAATTACTTGTATAAATACAAGTGCAATTAATGTCCAGAAACTGCTATCACCTACATTTACAACCTTTTTCAACATACTTGTATTAGTATCAGTATGTAAAGTTGTTATTTCATAAGCTACGGTACCATCTGTATAAGACCTGGTAAGAGTTGTGGTTCTGATAGAATCTGTAGTTCCTTCTTTTAATACAGAGGAAATTTCTGTTGTAGCAGCAGAAGGAATTTCCACTTTATTCTCAATATTAGCTGTTTGGTAAATTTTCTCATAAATAGGTCTGTAAGTACAAATCGCAATAAGCATACCGGCCATCATAATCCCTTTTCTACCTATTTTATCTGATAGCCAACCGAAGAACACGAAAAATCCGGTTCCAAACATTAGGGCAAATGCTATAATATAATTGGTTTGTTCGAACTCTATTTTACACACTGTTTGTAGAAATGATAATGCATAAAACTGGCCCGTGTACCAAACTACACCCTGCCCCATGGTGGCACCAAATAATGCTAATAGAACAAACTTAAAATTCAGTCTTTTACCAAATGATTCTTTTAATGGATTTGACACAGTTTTACCTTCGGCTTTAGCTTTTTTGAATAATGGAGATTCATCCATATTTCTTCTAATGAAATAGGAAACAACCACCATCACACTTGAAAGTAAAAAGGGAACACGCCATCCCCAGTCTTCGAAAGATTCTTTATCCATCGAACTTCTGGTGATTAAAATCACAAAAAGCGAAATAAATAAACCCACTGTAGCAGTTGTTTGAATCCAGGAAGTTCTTAACCCTCTTTTATTGGGTTCGGAGTGCTCCGCTACATAAGTTGCTGCCCCGCCGTATTCGCCGCCTAAGGCCAAACCCTGTAACAAACGTAAAATAAGTACAAGAATAGGCGCTAAAAATCCTATGGTCTCATATCCGGGTATCACCCCAATTAAAACGGTAGAAATCCCCATAATTAAAAGGGTTACCATAAAGGTGTACTTGCGGCCGATAATGTCTCCTAACCTCCCAAAAAACAAAGCACCAAATGGCCTGACCACAAATCCTGCAGCAAAAGTTGCCAGCGTAGAAAGGAATGCTGCTGTTGGATTATCGGGCGGGAAAAACTTGGTGGCTATAATTACCGCTAGACTTCCAAAAATATAGAAATCGTACCATTCGATTAATGTGCCCGCAGAGGAGACACCAATTACTTTCCAAAGGTTCTTTTTATCCACCTTTTCTGTTGGAAGTGTTTCTGACATTTTAAATTTGGTTTATGGTTTAAATGGTTTTATGATGACCTACTGGTCTAAACTTTTTTAAAACTTGTGATAAATTTCAAAATAAACAAACAGCATATATACAAATGGTAATAGGTATACATCTATTAATAATAACATCCGTAATACCTCGTCTACTTATATTTATCCCACTTTATCAACATATATTTATCTCCTAGTTCTGTAACAATCATTCCTTTTCCCTTTAGATTTTCCACATCCGAATAGAATTCTAAAAGCTCTGTATGCTTCAGTATCTTATAGGTTGGATTGTATTTTTCGCCTGGCGGCCTGGAAATATTAAACTGCTTAACCCAATTGATTACAGAAACATGGCTTATGCCTAACAACCTCTCAATCTCACGATAAGAAACACCCTCTACATATAATTGAAGCGCCTTTATAATATAATAGTTATCTACTTTCTTACCCAATTTATTTACCGTAAAGAAGTAATTACACTCCTTACATTTAAATCTTTGTTTCTGCTTCACCAATCCGCTTTTCACAATTCTATCAGAATTACACTTCGGACAAAGATTAACAGAGGTAATTTGCGCTTTCATATATACTAAATAAGCAAATATATATTTATTTAGCAATAAGAATATTTCACATCCTCTTTCATCTTGAGGGCAGTATTCGATTACAAAAAATAATCTTAAAATATTTTTCACTACCTCTTGTCTATTAAGATTTATTTATAGATATTTGCACACTCTTTGTAAAAGTGAGTTTAATAGAAACACGATATAGTCATGTCAAGAATTTGTGATTTAACAGGAAAAGCAGCAATGGTAGGTAACCGCGTTTCGCATTCAAACGCGAAAACTAAACGCAAGTTTTATCCTAATCTTCAATTAAAGAAATTTTATATCCCGGAAGAAGATCGTTGGATAACTTTAAAAGTATCTACTTCGGCGATTAAAACAATTAATAAAATCGGTATAACCGAAGCGATCAACAGATTCATTAACAAGGGATCTATTTAATTAATAAAGACTTTTAACACCGAATAGAAATGGCTAAGAAAGGTAAAGGAAACAGAGTTCAGGTTATACTGGAGTGTACTGAACATAAAGAAAGCGGAATGCCTGGTACTTCAAGATATATTACCACTAAAAACCGTAAAAACACACCTGAAAGACTGGAAGTAAAGAAATTTAATTCCGTTTTAAGGAAAGTTACTGTACATAAAGAAATTAAGTAATTAATTGCTACTTGTTAGCATAAAAGATATTTAACATGGCAAAGAAAGTAGTTGCAACATTAAAAACCGGTACCGGTAAAGAATACTCTAAAGTTATCACTATGGTGAAATCACCTAAAACTGGTGCTTATACTTTTAAAGAGACTATTGCACATAACGATCATATTAAAGATGCGATTACAGAAGCAAAATCTGTTTAATCAAATTTAAAACGATATAGAAGCCGTCCTTTAAAGGGATGGCTTTTTTTGTTTATTTTTATCACCTATGGGATTATTTGATTTCTTTAAGAAAAAAGAAAAGACAGTTGAAGAGCAACAGGCCTTAGATAAAGGTCTTGAAAAAACTAAAGACAACTTCTTTTCAAAAATAAGTAAAGCTGTGGTAGGTAAATCTACTGTGGATGATGATGTACTTGATGAGCTCGAAGAGATATTAGTTACCTCAGATGTGGGTGTAACTACAACCCTGAAAATTATTGAGAGAATTCAACAAAGAGTGGCTCAAGACAAGTACCTTAATACATCCGAACTTAACAATATTTTAAGAGAAGAGATTCAGGCGCTTCTGGAAGAAAACAACTCCGGCGATTTCGAACAATTTAATTATTCAGGACCAAAGCCGTATGTTATTATGGTTGTTGGAGTAAATGGAGTGGGTAAAACAACAACTATTGGAAAACTAGCCTATCAGTTAAAGCAGGCTGGCCAACAAGTAGTAATTGGAGCTGCTGATACATTTAGGGCTGCAGCTGTAGATCAGATAAAATTATGGGGCGAAAGAGTGAACGTAAGAGTGGTATCTCAGGGCATGAATGCTGATCCTGCATCCGTTGCATTTGATACTTTACAATCTGCTGTTGCCAACAAAGATGATGTAGTGATAATAGATACAGCCGGCAGGTTACATAATAAAATTGGTTTAATGAATGAATTATCCAAAATCAAAAATGTAATGAATCGCGTAGTTCCTGGCGCTCCTCATGAAATCTTATTGGTTTTAGATGCATCAACCGGACAAAACGCAATAGAACAGTGTAAACAATTTACCCAGGCTACGGATGTAAATGCGCTTGCATTAACAAAATTAGATGGCACCGCTAAAGGCGGTGTGGTTATAGGTATTTCAGACCAATTTAAGATCCCTGTTAAATATATTGGAGTAGGAGAAAAAATGACGGATTTGCAACTTTTTAATAAGAAAGAGTTTGTAAATAGTCTATTTGGAGATAATAATTAAAAGATCTTCAGATTGAAAGTACAATAATTATAGTGCATTCAATCGTTGAAATCAAACATATAATGAAAGTTAAAGAAAGAAAAAGTTTAGAATCTGTAATTGTAAAACCGAGGGTGAACGTCGTAACGCTTGGTTGTTCTAAAAACACTTACGATTCTGAAGTGCTGATGGGGCAATTAAAAGGAAGCCAGATAGACGTTGTTCACGAATCTAATAATATACAAAGCAATGACATTGTAGTTATCAATACCTGTGGCTTTATTGAGAACGCCAAGCAGGAATCTATTGATACTATTTTACAATACAGCGAATTAAAAGATCAGGGAAAAATCAGTAAGGTTATCGTTACTGGCTGTCTTTCTGAAAGGTATACTCCAGAACTTTCTTCTGAGATCACAAATGTAGATGCATGGTTCGGAACCAATGATTTACAGGGTTTATTAACTTCTGTAGGAGCAAATTATAAATACGAGCTATTAGGAGAGCGTTTGTTAACCACTCCTTCACATTTTTCTTATTTTAAAATTGCAGAAGGCTGTAACAGGCCTTGTTCTTTCTGCGCTATCCCGTTGATGCGTGGAAAACACGTTTCTAAGCCTATTGAAGAACTGGTTAAAGAAGCCAAGTTTTTGGCAAAAAATGGAACAAAAGAAATCATTCTCATTGCACAGGACCTCACCTACTATGGTTTGGATCTTTATAATGAGCGAAAATTAGCAGATCTGATGCGCCATCTCTCCGATATTGATGGTGTAGAATGGATCAGGTTGCAATACGCCTATCCTTCCGGTTTCCCTATGGATGTTTTGGATGTGATGAACGAACGTTCCAACATCTGCAACTACTTGGATATGCCTTTGCAACATATCACAGATAACATGCTAAAGTCGATGAGGAGAGGAACAACCAAGCAGAAAACCATCGATTTAGTAAATCAGATCAGAGATAAAGTTCCTAATATAGCTATGCGTACCACTTTAATTTGTGGCTACCCCGGAGAAACAGAAAGAGATTTCGAAGAAATGAAAAACTGGGTAGAAGAAACAAAATTCGACAGATTAGGATGCTTCACTTATTCTCATGAAGAAAAAACGCATGCCCATGATTTAATTGACGATGTTCCGCAAGAGGTAAAAGAACAACGCGTAGAAGACATCATGGAAATTCAACAAGCAATTTCTTTTGATCTGAACCAGCAAAAAACTGGCAACACGTATAAAGTTTTAGTTGATAAAAAAGAAGGCGATTATTTTATCGGAAGAACAGAGTTCGATTCACCAGAAGTGGATAATGAGGTGCTTTTGCATGCTTCAGATAATTATGCGACTATCGGGACCTTCGTAAATGCGAAAATAGATAGAGCAGAAGATTTCGATCTTTATGGAACAATTGTCAAATAACAAATACATTTAGGGGAAATTTTAAGAATTTCCCCTACTTTCGCTAACAATGGATGCTCAGTATATTGATTATGAAGATACCCACTCCTTTTCTAAGGCAGTAATTCGATACATCCAACAGGATGAATCGTTAAAACCATTTTACGATCAGCCTGCAACACTTAACGGCTTTAAAGAGCTTATTGATAAAAAGAAAGTAACTGCAAATCGGGAACTGTTATACCAATCTTTAATCAAACAGTACCAAGCAATAGCTGATAAATCATTTCTGGTTCAACATAACTTAGCACAACTAAAAAAGGAAAATACTTATACGGTGACTACCGGACACCAGTTAAATATTTTTACCGGACCGCTCTATTTCATTTTCAAGATTGTAACTGCCATTAATCTGGCCAAAGAGCTAAGAAAAGAATTCCCGGATAAAAATTTTGTTCCCGTTTATTGGATGGCGACAGAAGATCATGATTTTGCAGAGATTAACCACACCTACATTGGCGGCAAAAAAATCGAATGGAAAAATGATGCATCAGGTGCAACTGGGAGAATAAATACCCAAAGCATTACAGAAGCCTTAAATGAATATAAAGGAGTACTTGGAATTTCTGCGAATGCCGAAAAATTAAGCAGCTGGGTGGACGACGCTTATACAAAACACAACCAGCTAGCCGACGCAACACGCTATTTAGTCAACAAATTATTTGGCGATTATGGCCTGATCATTATCAATGCAGATGATGTAGAACTAAAAAGACTTTTTGCCCCTGTTATCAGGGAAGATATTATTCATCAAAACAGTTTTAAAAATATTTCCGAAAGCAATAAAAAGCTTGCGGACATACATATAGAAGCACAGGTTAATCCCCGGGAAATTAACTTCTTTTATCTAACGGATGATTTAAGAGAACGAATCATTTTTGAGAATGACGTGTATTTAATAAATAATACCAGCATCACATTCACTAAAGATGAACTGCTTAAAGAAATTGAAAATCATCCTGAAAGATTTAGCCCGAACGTGGTGATGCGTCCCCTATACCAGGAAATCATTTTGCCAAACCTGGCTTATATTGGAGGGGGAGCAGAAATTATTTACTGGTTACAGCTCAAATCTACCTTCGAACATTATAAAATTGATTTGCCTGTCCTTTTGTTAAGAAATTCTGCTTTAGTTACCGATAAAAAAGTTTCTAACAAACTTCAAAGATTACATCTCTGCTATCAGGATTTATTTCACAGCCTTGATACCATTAAATCGAATTGGGTAACTAAACAGTCTTCGCATGTACTTTCTATAAAAGATGAGTGGAGAGAAATCGATTCTATTTTCGCTAAGCTTAAATTAAGAATACATAAAATAGATCCTACGCTTTCACCAAGTACAGAAGCAATAAAAGTAAGGTTGGAAAAAGCGCTGCGCAATTTAGAAAAAAAACTTGTGAAGGCTGAAAAGAAAAACTTTGCAGATGCCCTAAATGATATAGAGAAGATTAAGAATTCTCTTTTTCCTAATGGAGGATTACAGGAGCGTAAAGAAAATTTCGGCTTGTTTTATGTTAAATATGGCGACGAATTTATTAAATCCTTAATAGAAAATTTTAAACCATTAGACCTCAAATTCACGATTATTAATGGAGTATCACATTTTTGCTGAAGAAAAACTTAGGGATTTTACAGAAAGTATTTTTAAAGGAATAGGCTGTTCTGATGAGCATGCAGCACTTGCTGCTGATGTTTTAATAAAAGCCGATTTACGAGGTATAGATTCCCATGGTGTTGCCCGTTTAACAGGATATGTTAGACTATGGGAAAAGAAAAGAATTAACCCCAATCCAAATATCAGAATTGTACACGAAACAGCTACTACTGCAACTGTTGATGGCGATGCCGGTCTAGGCTTGGTAGTTGCCCCCTGGGCAATGAAAGTAGCCATAGAGAAAGCAGAAAAATACGGATCGGGATGGGTTGCCGTGAGAAATTCAAACCATTTTGGAATTGCAGGGTACCACGCCTCAATGGCTGTAGAGCAAGATATGATTGGTTATGCAGTTACCAATGCCAGCCCTTTAGTAGCACCAACATTTTCTACAGAAAGGATGCTGGGTACCAATCCTATTTGCTATGCTTTTCCTGCCCAGAAATATCCTCCTTTTATTGTAGATATGGCGACTTCTACCGCAGCAAACGGGAAATTAGAAATTGCCCAAAGAAAAGGAATGGATGTTCCTTCGGGTTGGATACAAACCAAAGAGGGAGGAGTTGCTACCGACCCTCATGCATTGAAAGCTGGCGGCTCACTATTACCTTTAGGCTCAGACAGGGAACATGGCAGCCATAAAGGTTTTGGACTTAGTGCAACGGTTGATATATTATCAGCGGTATTATCAGGAGCAAGTTATGGCCCGTGGGCACCTCCATTTGTTGCCTTCATGGATCCCCTGCCCAATCAGCCAGGCGTGGGTCTGGGTCATTTTTTAGGAGCAATGCGTGTGGATGGTTTTAGACCTAAAGAAGATTTTAAAGCACATATGGACAACTGGATAGAACGTTTTAAAAATGCCAAACCGATTGATGGAAATCAAAAAGTTGTTATCCCGGGCGAACCTGAATTAGAGGCTGAAAGAGAAAGAAAAATTAGTGGTATTCCTTTAATTGATGCTGTGGTTAATGATTTAAATGAAGTAGCCGTGAAGTTTGGATTGAAGAAATTATAAAATTCACCAATAAAAAAAGCGTTGCGATAAGAATTGCAACGCTTTTTTTTATTTAATCGCGGTAATTAATGAATCCCCATTAACAACCTGTTCCATCTGATTTTGCTCAAAAAAGAACCGTTATCGTTCCAGCTCATCCAAACGAATAATGCTTTCCCTACGATATGATCTTCCGGCACAAAACCCCAGTAGCGTGAATCTGCTGAGTTATGACGGTTATCTCCCATCATCCAATAATAGTTCATTTTAAAAGTATAAGAATCAGTTTTTTGATCATTAATAAAAATATCATTCCCTCTGATTTCTAATTTATTGCCTTCATAAATTTCTATGGCCCTTTCGTAAACAGGCAGGGTTAAGCTATCTAATTTAACTGTCCATCCTTCTTTAGGAATTATAACCGGACCATAATTGTCCTGGTTCCATTTTAAATTTGGGTTATTAGGAAAAATATTCTGATCAAAAGTATTTTTATCAGCAATCATTGGTTTAATCACCTGGACATTAGAAAATGCTTTTACTTTAGCTATTTCTTCAACAGGCATATTAAAAACATACTCATTATTGCTCACACGCTCTACATCAGCATCAACATCTTCTAAAGCCTTAGGATTAAAATCTACTCCATTTGTTCTCACGTAATAAGTAGTCTCGCTCATTTTAGGACTTTCACCCTGCTTTCCATTAATAAATACTAATCCATCCTGAACAGCAAGAGTATCTCCGCTAATACCCACAGCTCTTTTAATATAGTTCTCTCTTTTATCTAAAGGGCGACTCAGAGGAGCAT
Source organism: Pelobium sp. (assembly GCA_045629485.1). GTDB lineage: Bacteria > Bacteroidota > Bacteroidia > Sphingobacteriales > Sphingobacteriaceae > Pseudopedobacter. The sequence continues at coordinate 15,885 of JAZQRF010000241.1, forward strand.
CAGCATCCATTGGGTAATTAAAGACCACTACATCATTCCTCTTAATCTTTTGTAATCCCGGCAAACGGTAATAAGGCAATTGCCACCCATCCCAATACGCCTTAGTACCTGTTATTGGCATAGTATGGTGTGCAAAAGGAAATGCTATAGGTGTAATTGGAGTACGGGCACCATAATTTACCTTACTTACAAAAAGAAAATCTCCTACTAATAACGACCTTTCCATAGAACCGGTAGGTATCGTATAAGCCTCAATAAAAAGCCCTCTGATAATTGTAGCTGCTATAACTGCAAAAATAATGGCATCTAACCATTCTCTTCCGGCGCTTTTTTTCTTTTTTGAAGCTTTATTACTATTCTTTTCAGCTTTCTTTTCCCAGAATCTTAAATTCATTATAACTATTTAGGATATTTTAAAATCGTACATTTCTTTTACCGAGTAAAAACCCTTTTTACCGATTAACCATTCCGCAGCCAAAACAGCGCCTAATGCAAAACCTTGCCTTCCGTGTGCTACGTGAGTAAGCTCTATCCTATCCACATCAGAATCATAAATTACAGAATGTGTTCCGGGAACTTCCCCTTCTCTGTAAGATTCTATAATTAGATGTTCTGGCAGGTGTTGTGTTACATCTTTCTCCGAAGCTCTCACATCTACCCATTCGGTTTTACTTTTAAATTCTTCCAAAATATCTTCAGCAATGGTAATGGCTGTGCCGCTTGGAGAATCCAGTTTATGAATATGATGAATTTCTTCCATACCAACATCATATTGATCAGAAAAGTTATTTAGCATACGGGCAGCCATTTTACTCACCTGAAAAAAGATATTAACGCCAACGCTAAAATTAGACCCGTACATCACCGTAGAATCTGCAGCTAAACAAGCATCTTTTACGCTTTGCAAGTGTCCGTACCAGCCGGTAGTTCCAATAACCAAAGGCGTTCCGGCCTCTATACATTTATAAATATTATCCAGTACCGTATGTGGTGTACTAAACTCTATAGCTACATCTGCCAACTTTAGATTCTCTACAGTTAGCTCGTGAGTATTTGTTTCGTCTATCTTTAAAACAATTTCATGGTTACGGTCCAGGGCGATAGTTTCTATCATTTTTCCCATTTTTCCGTAGCCTAATAAAGCAATTTTCATTTATTTATTTTTTTTAAATGATGATGCTGCATATTTGACCATACAACTGTCTAACTCCACCAACCATCATCATGGTTTTATAATTTAATAGTTAATTTTAGCATTGGAATTGGCGATTGGTAGCCACCAGCATACACAGGTGCGTAAAGAGATGGCCTAAGTTTCAACGTCAAATCATCACCCACATCAAAAGTAGCTAAACGGGCATCTATATATGCATCAATTAAGTTAATTCCGTAAAACGCCAAAAAGCCAATAATGGCTAAATCCCGGTTTCTCCTGTAAAAGTCTTTTGCACTATAAATCTGCTGATCGTTAGTAACAAAAGCATATTGTTCAAACAAATATGTTGGATCATCCTCTGTACGCGTTTTTCGGTACTGACTTTCCTCTAAAAATTCTTTGTAATATCTCTGATTAAACTCGTAGTATAAGCCAATTCCTACAAACCCTCCATATACTAAAGGTACCTTCCACCATTTCCCATTTCTGGCTTGTCCCCAGCCAGGAATAATGGCCGACCTGTAAATTGCTTTTCTTGGAGATTGCAGCCTGGAAGTATCTCTGAATAAGGAAGCTTTCTTCTTTTCTACGGTGACTTCTTTTTCCGCTGCCAATTTATTGTTCGAAGCAGAATCCTGCTGCTGTGCATTCGCCAGCAAAGAAAAAGTTAGAATAATAAAAGAGATGAAGAACTTTAGCATATCAATTTTACCAATCCAGCAATTCGAGGATACGATTTAAATCATCGTCTGATAAAAACGGAATTTCTATTGCCCCTTTACCATTTCCCTGAACCTTCATTTTTATTTTGGTCGCAAATTTAGAAGAAAGATCATCCTGAATTTTCTGGTACTGGAAAGAAACTCCATCAATCTTTTTATCTTTTGCGTTAGATTTAACATCGCTTTGCTTGATATTTCTTACCAGCTCTTCTACCTTTCTTACAGAGAGGTCTTTATCCAAAATCTCCTGGAAAATAAAAAGCTGGGTAGCCGAATCTTCTACACTAATTAATGCCCTGGCATGGCCCATAGAAATTTGATTATCTCTAATTGATGCCTGTATTACAGGAGGCAGTTTTAATAATCTTAAGTAATTGGTAATGGTAGACCTGTTTTTAGAAACACGGTCTCCCAACTCCTCCTGTTTAAGACTGCATTCATCAATCATTCTTTGGAAACTTAAAGCTACCTCTATAGCATTAAGATTTTCTCTCTGGATGTTTTCTATCAGTGCCATTTCAAGCATCTGCTGGTCGTTGGCAGTTCTAATATAAGCCGGAATCTCATCAATTCCTGCTATTTTCGTAGCCCTTAACCTTCTCTCACCAGAGATCAATTGGTAAGAATCACCAATCTGTCTAACCGTAATAGGCTGAATTAAGCCTTGAAGTTTGATAGACTCCGCTAATTCCTGCAAAGCATCCTCAGCAAACTCAAATCTTGGCTGAAACGGATTAACTTCAATCTTATTAATCTTTATTTTACTGATAGAACCAATTGGAGGAGTGGTTTTATCCTGAATATCTAATGTTGTACGTTGCGGAGTGGCTTCTGGGGTATCATTTAATAAAGCGCCTAAACCTCTGCCTAAACCAAATTTTCTTTCTTTCGTCATTCTATTTCACTACCTCTTTTGAACTTACAGAATTTTCTTTTGATAAACCATTCTTCTGGATAATTTCTCTAGCCAAATTCAGGTAATTAATTGCTCCTTTAGAATTGGCATCATGCATAATTACAGAAATACCAAAACTAGGTGCTTCGCTTAAACGAGTGTTTCTAGCTATAATTGTATTGAAAACTAAATCTTCGAAGTGTGATCTCACTTCTTCTACTACCTGGTTTGATAAACGCAGACGAACATCGTACATCGTTAACAGAATACCTTCTATCTGGAGCTCAGGGTTTAATCTTGTTTGTACAATTTTAATGGTATTCAACAACTTACCCAGACCTTCTAATGCAAAATATTCGCATTGTACCGGAATAATTACAGAATCTGCTGCGGTTAAAGCATTGATGGTAATTAAGCCCAGTGAAGGAGAACAATCTATAATAATGAAATCATACTGATCTCTTACTTTTTCTAATACAGCCTTCATTTTAAACTCGCGTTCATGAAGGTTAATCATCTCAATTTCGGCACCTACTAAATCTATATGTGCAGGCAATAAATCTAAATTAGGAGTTTCGGTTTTTCTAATCGCCTCACTGGCAGGCACATCATTAATTATACATTCATAAATACTCGTTTTAATCGTACGAGGATCAAAACCAATTCCTGAAGTCGAATTTGCCTGGGGATCTGCATCAACAATTAGCGTTTTAAATTCCAGAACAGCTAAACTGGCGGCTAAATTTATGGAAGAAGTTGTTTTACCTACTCCGCCCTTTTGATTGGCAATTGCTATTATCTTACTCATCTACTAAATTATGTTGCTGTGCTCCCTGATAAAAGGGTTTAAAAATTGGATCAAATATGCGATATTTTTGTAATTTCGGGCAAATTTTATCCTATTTTCATAAGGGCACAAGATACAAATTTAAACAATATCAATTTCAACACGTTAATAAGATTTATAAACAATATTATGACTTTAATAGTCTCCGCCACTAACAGACTGAATAGTAATACGCTTATAGTTTCTAAATATTATCAGAAAATTTTAAAGCAAAAAGGCGTGGATGCTCAAATACTTTCTCTGACTGATTTACCGGACAACTTAATTATTTCAGATTTATATAAAAAAAGAAGCGAAGCTTTTTTACGCTTCCAGGAAATGATTACCAAAGCCGATAAAATCATCTTTGTTATCCCCGAGTATAATGGCAGTTTCCCCGGGGTTTTAAAAGTTTTTATTGATGCCTGCGATTTTCCTCATTCATTTTTCGGTAAAAAAGCGGCTTTGGTAGGACATTCATCAGGTAAATATGGCAATATTAGGGGTATAGATCACTTTACAGGGATTTGCCATTATATTGGATTAGACGTATTGCCGCTTAAAATTCATTTAACATACATTAGCAAAGAATTAAACGAAAACGGCGACTTAACTCATGAAGACTCTATTAAATATTGTCATGAGCAGATTGACAAGTTTATAAAATTCTAAGGCTCTTTTCTTTAATCGTTAAACTAATGTCTAAATGATAAAACATTTAAAACATCCTATCTTTAAAATAATTGCGAAAATAAGTCAGCAGCAAAATACAGAAGCGTTTGTGATTGGTGGTTTTGTACGCGACCTATTTTTACAACGCCCTTCTAAGGATGTAGATATTTTAGTTTTGGGAAACGGGCCTGAGTTCGCAATAAAAGTTGGCGAAGCACTAAAAACAAAGGTTTCTGTTTTTAAAAGTTTTGGTACCGCCATGCTGAGGTATAAAGATCTGGAAATCGAATTTGTAGGTGCCAGAAAAGAATCTTATAGGGCCGATTCAAGAAAACCAATTGTAGAAGACGGCACTCTGGAAGATGATCAGAAAAGAAGAGATTTTACTATTAATGCCATGGCTATTTCTTTATCAGAGAGAACCTATGGAGAATTGATAGATCCTTTTGAAGGGATAAAGCATTTAGAAGAAAAAAAAATCATTACACCTCTGCCCGCTGAGGAAACTTTCTCAGACGATCCTTTAAGAATGATGCGGGCCATCAGGTTTGCTTCTCAACTTAATTTTAAAATAGATAAAAGTGCTTTCGAAGCCATCAAAAAAAATAAGGAAAGAATAAAAATAGTCTCAAAAGAAAGAATAACAGACGAACTTAATAAAATCATCCTCTCTCCTAAACCTTCCATAGGATTCAATTATTTATTTGATAGCGGTTTATTAAAATTGATATTTCCGCAAATGACAGACCTTTATGGCGTAGACATTGTTGATGGAAAAGGGCATAAAGACAATTTTTACCATACTTTACAGGTTTTAGATAACCTCTCTGAACATTCCGATGACCTTTGGCTAAGATGGGCTGCCATATTACATGATATAGCAAAACCCGCCACAAAAAGGTTTGAGAAAGGGCATGGATGGACTTTTCATGGGCATGAAGATAAAGGCGCCAGAATGGTCCCTAAAATTTTTGCCGAGATGAAGTTACCATTGAACGAGAAAATGAAGTTTGTACAATTACTTGTATTGTTACATCTTCGTCCTATTGTTTTAGCTAAAGAAGTGGTAACAGATTCTGCAGTTAGAAGATTACTTTTTGAGGCAGGCGAGCATACCGAGGCTTTAATGTTGCTCTGCCAGGCAGATGTAACCACCAAAAATGAATATAAAATAAAGAAATACCGTAACAACTTCGAGTTGGTAAAACAAAAACTGAAGGATGTTGAGGAGAGAGATAAAATACGAAATTGGCAACCTCCCATAACCGGGGCAGATATTATGGAAGCTTTTAATATCACTGCCGGTAAAGAAGTAGGAATTATCAAAAACAAAATTAGAGAAGCCATACTAGAAGGCGAAATCAGTAATAACAGAGAAGAAGCCTTTAACTTTATGATCAAAATTGGCCAGGAAATTGGTCTGAAATTTGAAAAGAAATAAATACTGGTTCAATCCAATTAAAATTATCCCTAAAAAAATTATTTTTGCAAAATGGCAGTATATAGATTTAGAGTAAGCTTTGAAGACTACGATGATGTGATAAGAGAGATTGATATCAAATCTAACCAAACATTTAAAGATCTTCATTTTGCAATACACCAGTCCATCGCTTATGATCCCGAAAAGTCGTCTTCATTTTATGTAAGTAACGACCATTGGATTAAAAACGAAGAAATAGCCTACCTCCCTAATCAGCGTAAAATAGACAGAGGAGTTAGCCTGATGGAAAATTCTAAGTTAAGCAGTTTTATAGACGATCCGCATCAAAAATTCTACTATATCTACGATTTCGAAAAACCTTTTGATTTCCATGTAGAGCTGATTAAAATTTTAGAAAACGACCCTTCTAAAACTTTCCCTGCTGTTTTCAAATCGGTGGGAGAAGCGCCCCGCATTTTATCTAATATTTTGGTAAATCCGGATGATATTACCGGTGACGAAAATGATGATTTTATTGATGATGAAATCTTAATTGCCGATGAAGACGAACTGGATGCCTTAAATACAGATACCGAAGAGGGTGAGGAAGAGGAAGATGAAACGGATGAGTTTTCTTCAGAATTTTCTGATAATGAAAATTACGAAGAAGACTAATAAATATTTAAAGTTTAAATCCGGTTAAATACCGGATTTTTTGATTTAGAAAGAATGAAAGAAAAGGTTTTAGTTGTTATAGCAGGGCCTACAGCTATTGGAAAAACCGCTTTGGGAATTAAAGTAGCCAAACATTTTAAAACCGAGATCATCTCTGCCGATAGCCGACAGTTTTTTGTAGAAATGAGCATTGGAACCGCCAAACCAAGCCTGGATGAACTAGCAGAGGTTCCTCATCATTTCATTAATTCTCATTCTATTAAAGAACAGGTAAGCGTAGGTTCATATGAAAAAGAAGTGCTCGTTAAACTAGAAGAGCTTTTTACTAAACACAACATAGTGGTGATGGTTGGTGGCTCTGGTTTATATATCAATGCTATTTTAAATGGCTTTGATGAACTTCCTGCTGTTGACCTTAACATAAGATCGGAACTGAATAATAAGCTGGAGAACGAAGGTTTAGCGGTTTTACAGGAAGAATTATTAAAACACGATCCTGTGTACTATCATGAGGTTGAAATTAACAACCCACAACGTGTGATAAGGGCCTTAGAAATTTATCATTCTACCGGAAAACCATTCTCAAGTTTCAGAACTGGCATTAAAAAACAAAGAACCTTTAACAGCATTTTAATTGGCCTTAACAGCGACAGAAAAGAACTTTATAACAGAATTAATAATCGTGTTGATTTAATGATGCAGGAAGGTCTTTTGGAAGAGGTAAAATCTTTAACTGCTTACAAAGACCTGAACAGTTTAAATACCGTTGGCTATTCGGAACTATTCGCATTTCTTGATGGAGAATCCTCACTTCAGGAAGCAATTGATCAAATTAAACAAAATACCAGAAGATTTGCAAAGAGGCAAATTACCTGGTTTAAAAAATTAGAGGGGATGAATTGGTTTCAACCGGGTGAAGAAAGAGAAATCATCTCTTTTATAGAAAAAGAGATGATTAAAAGATCTTAAGCTTGTGCTGTTGGCCCGCCAAAATTAAAAGGCATTCCGTTGTTGGGCTCTTCGCCCCCTTTTATCGGGCCATTTATCATTTCAAACTTTGCAATATTATCTTGTAAAGCATATAGTAATCTTTTAGCATGATCTGGTGTTAAAACAATTCTACTTTTCACTTTAGCTTTCGGAATTCCGGGCATAACCCTAATAAAATCTAACACAAACTCCGAATTAGAATGGGTAATAATGGCCAGGTTAGAATAAATTCCTTCTGCAATTTCTTCTGATAATTCTATATTTAACTGATTCTCGTTTTGCTCTTCCATGCTGTAAAAATATAAATTCTCTAATATTACGAGGCTTTATAAAAATTATTTCATTAATGATTGTAATTATATTGCTTTTAATACAATTGTAGCTAGCGGCGGCAAATTAACTGCAATAGAATTTGCTTTCCAGTGGCTGCTAATTGCTTTGCTTAGTACAGGTACATTATTCATTCCAGTTCCCCAAAACTCCCGGCTATCCGAATTAAAAATCTCGTTCCAATTACCTGGCCTGGTAACTCCAAACCTGTAATTTTCACGAGGCACAGGAGTTAAATTAATCGCAACAATTAAATCATCTTTGGGATTATTTCCCTTTCTGGCAAATATCAATACAGAATTGTCAGCATCATCATTCACAATCCACTCAAAGCCTGAAGCATCGAAGCTTTTCTCGTACATAGCAGGTTCATTTTTATATAGCTTATTTAAGGCGGCAACCATTTTCTTGATCCCTGCATGAGATTCATATTCTAAAAGATGCCAATCTAAAGAATACTGCGGATTCCATTCCCTTGTTTGGGCAAACTCATTCCCCATAAATAATAATTTAGTACCGGGGTGGGTCCACATGTAACTGTACAAGGTCCTTAAATTGGCAAATTTCTGCCATTCGTCTCCTGGCATTTTATAGATCAGCGAATTTTTACCATGTACCACTTCATCATGAGACAAAGGCAACATAAAATTCTCGCTAAAAGCGTAAACTGTACTAAAAGTTAAGTCCTGGTGGTGATGCTTTCTGTAGGCCGAATCCTTTTTGAAGTATTTAAGGGTATCGTTCATCCAGCCCATCATCCATTTCTGCCCGAAACCTAATCCACCTGCAAAAGTTGGATGGCTCACCCCACCAAAAGAAGTTGATTCTTCGGCTATGGTTTGGACATCAGGAAAATTAGCATAAACAGCTTCATTAAATTCTTTTAATAAGGATATAGCTTCCAGGTTTTCTCTTCCTCCATATTCATTAGGAACCCACTCTCCTTCTTTTCTCGAATAATCTAAATAAAGCATAGAGGCCACGGCATCTACCCTTAAGCCATCAGCATGGTAACGATCTAACCAAAACAAGGCATTAGAAATCAGGAAAGACCTTACTTCGTTTCTTCCGTAATTAAAAATGTATGATTTCCAATCGGGGTGAAAGCCTTTACGCATATCTGCATGTTCGTACAGGTGCGTCCCGTCAAAGTTGTATAGTCCGTGAGCGTCTCCAGGATAATGAGAAGGAACCCAGTCCAGAATTACGCCTATCCCGTTTTCATGCAGTTGCTCAATCAAAAACATTAAGTCTTGCGGTGTGCCATATCTGGATGTTGCCGCAAAAAAACCTGTGATCTGATAACCCCAGCTTGGATAATATGGGTGCTCCATCAAAGGCATAAACTCCACATGAGTGAAACCAAGCTCCTTTATATAAGCAATCAGCTTCGGAGCCATGTCTCTATACGAAAGAAACTGATCAGGAGATTCAGGGCTACGGGCCCACGAACCAAAATGCATTTCGTAAACAGACATTGGCTGGTTAAGGCCATTATACTTATGCCTGCTCTTCATCCATTTTTCATCCTGCCAAACATGCCAGGTATCCCAAACTATAGAAGCTGTACGCGGTGGTTCTTCGCAGCGTAAAGCAAAAGGATCGGCTTTCTCAAGATCTTCACCTGTAAATGAATTAATAAAATACTTGTATGCCTCTCCGTTACCAATATGAGGAATAAAACCTTCCCAAATCCCGGAACTGTCCCATCTTGGCAATAAAGCATGGGAACCTTTCTCCCACCCATTAAAATTTCCAATTATAGAAACGTATTTAGCATTTGGAGCCCATACAGCAAAATATACCCCGGTTACACCTTGATGAGTAACTACATGCGAACCAAATTTCTCATACAGTTTAAAATGTTTTCCAGCTTTAAATAAATCAACATCAAATTCTGTAAACCTGCTGTAAGGAACAACATTATGGAAACTTATGTTATTTTCTAAAATGCTTGTAACAGCTATTTCTTCTGTTTTCTTTTTTAAAGATCTCTTAGCTAGTGTCTTTACAGGAGTTTCTGGCTCCAAAACTTTAACTTTAGTCTTGGAAACTGTTTTTTTTAAAGGTTTTTCAGATATCTCTGGTATAGGTTCTTTTATTTTCTTGGCCATTGTTTGATGTGACAGATGTACGTTTTTCTAATGTAATTTCTTACGATAAGAATCTACAAATTAAGAAAAGGTTTTAGATTATTTTAAATAAAGAAAGAAATGTAAGAGACAAAAAAATCCCTGAAGTTTTTTCAGGGATTTACTTTATTTAAAAATTTCCAATTGCTTAAAATGCTTATTCACTTTTAGCCTTACGCGGCCAAGTTCATCAAACTCCAGGCTGCCTACATAATCCTTATTATCAATAATGATTTTGGAAGGTTTAAAAGGCAGGCCAATTATTTTAAGATCATACGTTTCGTATCTTGGTGTAAATAATCCTTCAATGGATTGTTTAACAATCATCGATTTTTTATCTCCATTAACCACAAACTTTTTCTCTAAATAGATATCCTGTTCGTATGCAAATGTATCGCCATGATCTTCGAAATAAAAGGAGTTCACTTCATAATCAGAATAATAAATCTGGAACATGAGTTCTTCTACCTCAAATTCATTGGTATGCTGCATTACCGGGAATTCTGGAATTACTGAGCCTGCTTTAACAAAAATCGGCATCGAATCTAATGGAGCTTCTACGAGATGTTCTTTACCACCTTCTAAACTTTCGTGAGTCCAATAGTTAAACCATTGCCCTTTTGGCAAATAGACCGTTCTGCTTGTTGCTCCTTCGTTTAAAACAGGGCAAACCAATATTTTATCTCCGAATGTAAATTCGTCTTCTCTAAAATGGTTGGTTTCGTTGTCCTGCTCTATCATCACCACAGGTCTTAAAATTGGAAAACCATAACGATGATGCTCCCAAAACGCTGAATATATATACGGAAGCAATTTATAGCGCAATTCTATGAATTTCTTATTGATGGCTTCCAATTCTGGCCCGAAACTCCATGGTTCTCTTTCTGCAGTATCGCCTGCTGAGTGCGCTCTCATGAAAGGAGAAAATACACCCAACTGAATCCATCGAGTAAATAACTCTCCGCTAGGTTCGCCGCTAAACCCTCCTATATCTGTACCTGCAAAAGGGATACCTGATACAGATAAACGCTGCATTTGTAAACTTCCCAATTTTAAATGCTCCCACGTAGCCACGTTATCTCCTGTCCAAACACTGCTGTATCTTTGTACGCCAGCATAACCTGCCCGGGTAATTGTAAATGGTCTTTTGTTTTTCTGAAGCAACTTGAGCCCATCATAAGTAGCCCTCACCATTTGCATTCCGTAAACATTATGTGCTTTACGGTGTGACCCTCTGTAGCCATCGTAATTATGACGAACATCATCCGGAAAAGTACCCGAACCAAACACAGCAGGCTCATTCATATCGTTCCAAACACCAGCCACACCAACTTCTACTAAATCTTTAAATAAGGTTCCCCACCATTGTCTAACATCCGGGTTGGTAAAGTCTGGAAACTGGCATCGGCCTGGCCAGACATGGCCTTCCATAAAATAATCATCGCTACGGCGACAGAAATACTTATTGTCTTTTCCTTCTTTAAAAACCCAATAGTTGTTATCTACCTTAATACCCGGATCTATGATAACTACTGTCTTAAATCCATCATCAGACAATTCTTTAATCATCTTTTTAGGATTCGGGAAATACTTCTTGTTCCAGGTAAAACACCTGTAACCATCCATATAATCGATATCAAGATAAAGTGCATCACAAGGAATTTTTCTTTTTCTGAAATTATCTGCTAAATCTTTCAACTTAGATTCAGGATAATAGCTCCATCTGCATTGATGATAACCTAAAGCCCAAAGCGGAGGTAATTTATGTGTTCCGGTTAATGTATGGTAGCGCTTCACCACGTCCATCATATGAGGGCCGTGAATATAGTAATACTGCAATTCTCCGCCATCTGCCCAGAAACTGGTTTTCCCGGGATCTTCCTGCGCAAAGTCAAAATGCGTTTTAAAGGTATTATCCATAAAAATACCATGAGCTACGCCTTTATTTAGACTTAAATAGAAGGGGATACTACGGTATAACGGATCCTGGTGTTTGGCAAAAGAATAGGTATCAGAGTTCCAGTTTTGTAAACGTTTTCCTCTTAAGTTAAAATCAGTTGGCTTATCTCCTAAACCATAAAAGCTTTCTCCGGGATAACATGTTTTGGTACAATAAACATAGAAACCGCCAAACTGCACATTTTCTTCGTAATGCATTGGCTGGAAATCTTCGTTAATGACCTTGCTTTCGTTATCAGCAAAAGAGATCCTAAAATCGGCTTTGTTTACATAACAGGTAACAGTATTAGTAGAAACTGCATAACGTGTTTCTTCTTCTGTAAAATTAAAAACAGCAACACGCTGATCGAATTTAGGCACTGCATAAGAAAATTCATCCAGGAAAACGCTATGAGGAGCCATTCTTACACGAATGATCTCATCGCTCACTACTCTAATCTCTACAGATGCATCACCATCAGAAAAAATGAATTTATTTTTTTCTTGCCTCACTTGCTTTACACTACCCAGATATAGCTTCTCTATAGGTTTTAATCCAACGATTGGATTATTGAGGTGTTGAATATCTTGTTCCAGGTCTTCTGCTGTGAGTTCTATGGGTTCTATATTGGGTAGGTTTAAATCTTCTTCTTTCATAATCTCTTTCTTTATTCTAGTCTAATATCCTGTATTAAATGCGAAATGTAAAATCTTTTAAATTTTATTTTATTTAGCTTTTATTACAAAATCGCTCTGTATCTTATAAATATTATTACATATATACTCAAAATATATAAATTTATCAATATATCAGAATCAATCACCCAAATATGTTTAAAAATAGACAGGATTGTGAATAATTCCATCTTTTTCGGAAGATAAAGGATCGTTGGCTCTTCATTTTCAAGAATTCCTTATCTTTGTTTCTAATGCTTACACTTGAAAAACGAATTTTTGACCTTAATAAAAAGGTATTCAATAAAACCTGTTTAGAAGTTTTTCATTTCCAATACCAAAATATTGCTGTCTATCAAAAATTTGTTGATGCTTTAGGAATTCAGATAAAAGATATTCACTTGTATACGGAGATTCCTTTTTTACCAATCGAATTTTTTAAGCAACATGATTTAATTAATAACCAACATTCTGCAGATGTTGTATTTAGCAGCTCAGGTACAACTGGAAGCATGACCAGTAAACATTTTGTGCAGGATGCTAAATTATACGAACAGAGTTACCGAAATGCTTTCGAACATTTCTACGGGTATCCGAAAGACATTTGCATCATTGCTTTGCTTCCCAATTATTTAGAAAGAGAAGGATCTTCTTTAATTTACATGGTAGAAGATTTGATCCGATTGAGCCAACATCCGGAAAGTGGCTTCCTCCTATACGAACACCAATTATTATTTGATAAGCTCCAAAAATTAAAATCAACTAAGCAAAAAACTCTTCTAATAGGTGTTACTTATGCCCTTCTAGATTTTATCGAAAAATATAAAATTGATTTTCCTGAATTAATGGTGATGGAAACCGGTGGGATGAAAGGTAAAAGAAAAGAGATGATTAGGGAAGAATTGCATGAAGTTTTATGCAAAGGTTTTGGCGTAGCACATATTCATTCTGAGTATGGAATGACGGAATTACTTTCCCAGGCGTATTCTAAGGGAGATGGTATTTTTGAATGCCCTAATTGGATGAAAGTTTTAATAAGAGATGTAAATGACCCATTAACACTTTTGGAGGATCATAAAACTGGAGGTATTAATGTAATTGATTTAGCCAATATTTATTCCTGCTCTTTTATTGCTACCCAGGATTTGGGTAAAAAAACCGGCAAAAATTCTTTTGAAGTTTTAGGCCGCTTCGACAATAGTGATATAAGAGGTTGTAATCTTTTGGTTGGATAATGACTTTGATTATTTTCAGGTTAACACCTAAATAAGGTATTCAGAAAGTTATAATTAACTAAAAGTGCGAATTGAGCCTTTTTACCATTACAAATGGTAAGCTAATACGATATAGGATATGCTTAAGATATGCTTAGCATACCTCAAACCCCTATGTTGCAGTGCCACAAATTTTCGTAAGATTCCCCCTGATTGGTTATAAAATCCGGGAGAATCTTGTTAATCTAAAAAATTTTAGTCAGCGATAATTAAGAAGTAATTTTTCTTCCCTTTTTGCACTACTAAAAACTTATTGTTTATTAGAACAGAGTCGTTAACTTCTAAATCTACCGCAGCAATTTTCTCTTTATTTAAAGATACTCCTCCGTTTTGAATCATTTTTCTTGCTTCGCCTTTAGAAGGAAAAATGCTGGTATGTTCTGCTAATAATGTTAAAATATCAACAGAATCAGCAATAAGCTCTTTCTCTACCTTAAATTGGCTTATTCCCTCGAAAACAGACAAAACTTCTTCATCAGATAATGCGTTTAAAAACTCTAAAGACCCATTTCCAAAAAGAAATTCTGTGGTTTTTATAGCTGTTTGTAAAGCTTCCTCGCCATGAACCCTTCTGGTTAAATCTTCTGCTAAAGCTTTTTGCAATAGCCTTAAATGTAAAGCAGGTTTATGGTCTTCTATTAGTTTATTTACTTCTTCCTGAGTAAAGAAAGTAAAAATCTTAATAAAATTCTCGGCATCTTCATCAGAAGCATTTAACCAAAACTGGTAAAATTGGTACGGACTGGTTTTCTTTGGATCGAGCCATATGTTTCCGCCTTCAGTTTTACCAAACTTTGTCCCATCAGCTTTTCTGATTAATGGAGATGTTAAAGCAAAAGCTTGTCCGCCTGCTTTACGTCTGATAAATTCTGTACCTGTTACGATATTCCCCCACTGATCAGACCCGCCCATTTGAAGCTTTATATCTTGATTTTTCCATAAATGGTAAAAATCAAAACCCTGAATGAGCTGGTAAGTAAATTCTGTAAAAGACATCCCCACTTCACTCTCCAAACGTTTCTTCACAGAATCTTTGGCCATCATATAATTTACCGTAATGTGTTTTCCGGCATCACGAATAAAATCGAGAAAAGTGTAATTTTTAAACCAATCGTAATTATTTACAATCTCGGCACTATTTGCTCCGCAATCAAAATCTAAGAATTGTTCTAATTGCCTTTGAATTCCTTTTAAATTTTTCTCAAGATCTTCTTCTGATAATAAGTTTCTCTCGGCAGATTTCCCTGTTGGATCCCCAATCATCCCGGTAGCACCGCCTACCAAAGCATAAGGCTTATGGCCAGCTTTTTGAAAACGAACCAAGGTGAAAATTTGTGAAAGACTTCCTACATGTAATGAATCTGCGGTTGGATCGAAGCCTATATATCCCGATACCATTCCCTTAGCAAGTTCCTCCTCTGTCCCGGGCATTATATCATGCAAAAGCCCCCTCCAACGTAAATCTTCAACAAAATTCATCTCTTAAAATTTATTTCTTTATATTGTAATTACCGCAAATATAAGATTTAGATAGAATTTGTATATCAGCAGCTACAACTAAAAGACTATGAATTTCCTTTCTCACTATTATTTTGACAGAGATAACACTAATGCTTATGAAGTACTGGGTTGTATTTTGCCCGATCTTTTAAAAAATGCAAATAACTCATGGAATATCTATCCGGAAAAAAAAGATCATCATTATCAAAATCCTATACATAAAGACTTACTTAAAGGCTGGAAAAAACATTTATTAGTAGATCGGATTTTTCATAACACTGCGTTTTTCTTTTTCCATCAGCACCAGCTTAAGCTGGAACTCAGAAATATTATAAAAGATTCTCCTGTTAAACCCTTTTTTTTAGGACATATTGGACTGGAACTCATTTTAGACCATTTATTGATAACAGAAGATAGGATAGATGTGAATGGGCTATACCACCATCTTGAAACACCTACAAATAAAGAGATAGAAAGCTTCTTTCTCCTCAACGGTTTAGCTAATACAGAAAAGTTTTTTTTGTTTTTCGAAACCTTTAAAAAAGAAAAATATCTGGGCAATTACAGAGAAGTAAAAAGCATCACCTATTCTCTGAAAAGAATTTGTATGCGGCTTTGGAATAACCCTTTTACAAACCATCAGGAAGAAGAAATCACTAAAGTTATTGATCAGTATATTTCTAAATTACGAGCAGAATTTATCCTTATATTTGACGAGATTGAATCGCAGCTGGTAAATGAATAAACGCCTTCTTCTTTTGATTTTATTTTTCCCTGGCTTAGCTATGGCCCAAACAAGAAAGTATTCGAACGAATTCTTACAAATTGGCGTTGGATCTAGAGCTTTTGGAATGTCGGGCTCTGTAATTTCATCTACAGAAGACGTAACTTCTGGTTACTGGAATCCTGCAGGCTTAATGCGGATGCGCACCAACTCTCAGGCTAGCTTTATGCACTCAGAATATTTTGCGGGTATTGCCAAATACGATTATGGAAGTGCTGCAACCTTTGTTGCTGATAATACTGCTGTTGTAGGAGTCTCTGTGATCAGGTTTGGAGTGGATGACATTCCGGATACCTCAGAATTAATTGATGCAGATGGGAACATCAATTACGATAGAGTCACCGCTTTTTCAGCAGCAGATTATGCATTTATATTTAGCTATGCCCGTAACCATAAAGGAAGATCTGGTAATCAAAACGGTTTAAGTTATGGTGCCAACGTGAAAGTGATTCACCGTAAGGTAGGAGAATACGGTAAATCATGGGGATTTGGACTTGATGTAGGAGCTCAATACAAACTGAATAATTTTATATTTTCTGGCGTAGGCCGGGATATTACCACCACCTTTAATGCATGGAGTTATAACCCTGATAAATTTTCGAGCGTTTATACCTCTACAGGAAATGACATTCCGGATAATTCTACCGAAATCACTTTACCCCGTATCATCCTGGGTGCAGCTTATTATAGCCAATTAAACGAAAATTTTGGCTTAACTACCGAAGCTAATTTTAACTTCACTACTGATGGCCAAAGAAATGTTTTGGTTTCTGCCGACCCGGTTAGTATAGACCCTACTTTTGGTCTGGAAGCTGATTTTAAAAAAACCGTTTACTTTAGGGGCGGAATAGGGAACATTCAAAAAGTTAGTGATTTTGAAGGTAAACAAACCTACCAAATTCAACCTAATATGGGTGTAGGTATCAGGATAAAAAACTTTTCTATAGATTATGCGCTTACTAACATTGGTAATTCCAGCGATGCACTTTATAGCAATGTATTTTCTATCCGCTTAGATTTCGAGAAAAAATAATTGCTCCCTCATTTTAAATTTCATTTTATGCAAAGCACATCCTTAACAGATCAGCAACCTTTACAAAAAATTATCATCACCGGGGCAAGTAGCGGAATTGGTTTTGAAGCTGCTATAGAATTATGTATTCAGGGACATGAAGTAATCGCTTTAGCAAGATCTAAAGAGAAATTAAAAAATCTGCAGGACATCACCTTAAGCTTAAATCCGCAGGCCAAGCTTTATCCCATAGTCTTCGATATTGTAAATGATGAATACGCTGGTTTGATAAATTTTATAGAGAACCGCTGGGAAAAATTTAATATCCTGATCAATAATGCAGGTGCTTTAATAAACAAACCTTTTAAAGAACTTACCGAGTTGGACTTTGCCGAAATGTACCAGTCTAATGTATTGGGCCATTTTAGAATGATACAATCTGTTTTGCCATTCCTCGAAAAGAATGCACATATTCTAAATATTGGATCTATGGGTGGCTATACTGGTAGCTCTAAATTCCCTGGATTAGCAGCCTATTCTGCAAGCAAATCTGCTTTGCATACCTTAACAGAATGTTTAGCACAGGAATTAGTCGAAGATCAAATAAAAGTAAATTGCTTAGCATTAGGTTCTGCACAAACCGAAATGCTGGAAAAAGCTTTTCCGGGTTATCAATCTCCTGTGCAGGCTTTTGAAATGGGGAAATACATTGCTGATTTTTCATTAACAGGTCATCGGTTTTTTAATGGAAAAATATTACCCGTTGCTGTGACTACACCATAAATAGTTCAATAAGATGGCAGGAATTTTGAAGCTGAAGAGATAAACAGATATGAAACAACTAAAATATATACTCCCTTACTTATTTGTTATACTACTGCTTTCTGCCTGTATTAATGACAGAAAAGATAAAAGCATGGATACTGATAAGGAGATAGAAGAGATCGAAACTAAATCGGAGAAGCCTGATACTATCGCAAACATTCCATGGGCTGCTGTCCTGGATACAAATACCCAGGTTTTTACGATGGTAAAGAACCAGCAAATAAAGTCGCAGGATTTAGATAGTACGAACGTTTTAAATGCGTTAAATAAAGACTACCCGCAGAACCTGATAGTTTGGGAACGACTTTCTGGAGACACCGCTTATGTAAACATCCCAAATTCTGCCTCACTTACCCAACAGAGTGGAACATTAGGAGCAAAGGTTTTTCTTGCAGAGAGCACCTATTCTATTACAGAAATACCGGGTATAAAAGTGGTAAACTTTAACTTTAAGCCCGGGGACCACGCAACACCGGGAGCTTACACCAGAAATGATTTTAATTTCTCGATGCCTTAATGAATATTCATAAAAGACAAAGCCATGTAATGGCTTTGTCTTTTATCTATTCGCCTCTGCTTTTATTATCAGAGTTTCTTTCCAAACATCAACAATTCATTGACTACTATTTCCGTAGCATACCTTTTAATCCCATCTTTATCGGTATAACTTTTATTATTGAGCTTACCTTCGATAGAAATCTCACTTCCTTTCTTTAAATATTTTTCAGCAATCTCAGCCTGCTTATCCCATAAGGTCAATTGATGCCATTGCGTTTCTTCTATTTTCTCTCCTTTACTGTTTCGATAACTTTCGTTAGTAGCTAGTCTTAGTATAACCAGTTTTTTAGTTTTTGAAATTTCTTTTACTTCCGGAGCGCTACCCAAAAATCCTGTTAATCTTACGCTGTTTCTTAAATTACTCATGATCTTAAAATTAAATTGTAAATACTTCATTAACGACCAGCTGACATCTTCATCAACCGACGACACAAAAGTGTGACTAACCGAAAAATTTAGCCGGATGATAAACATTTATATCCGTATATA
>JAZQRF010000242.1:0-7736 GCA_045629485.1 Pelobium sp.
AAATATCCGGGAGAAAATAGACCTAAATCTTGAAATAGTTGGTGGCCAAAGAGAAGCAAATATTATCTACTCCAGTCATATAGAACAAACTCTGGATAGAAAAAGAACATATCTCTATATTGATGTTGGCGGCGGAAGTACCGAACTTTCGGTGTTTATTAACGGAGAACTACAAACTTCCAAATCTTTTAACCTGGGGACAATAAGAATTTTAGATAACCAGGATAAAGAAGAAACCTGGCAGGAAATGCAGCAATGGATTAAAGATGCTACTAAAGATCTCAAGAACATTACCGGCATTGGAACCGGAGGTAATATCAATAAACTTTTTAGATTATCAGATGAGAAAGAGGGGGCAGCTTTATCTTTTGCCAAATTAAAGAGTCTGGAAACCTATTTAAAATCTTATACCCTAAAAGACAGGATCAATGTTTTAGGACTCAATCCAGATCGGGCAGATGTCATCATTCCTGCCTGTGATATTTTTCTTAATGTAATGAAGTGGGGAAACATAAAAAATATTTACGTCCCACGCGTGGGAATGGTTGATGGGATTATCCAGCTTTTAATTGAGAAGAATTTTAAATAGTGATTCTTGTTTAAATTCCATTATGCTATAAATGAGGGGAGTGGGAGGCTATTTTTTTAAAAAAATTCTACCGTTATGTCATTAAGTTAAATTTTGCCAGACCTGAAATTTGAGCTTTAAAATAGTAATGAATAAAGAACAATTTATCATCACTATTTCCTCACCCAACTATTAATACATCTATAAAACACTCTCAAAGTTATTAGCGGCACATCTGTTTCTAAGAGAAGTACCTGCATGAGTTTTTTTAAAGCTCAAATTTGAAATAACTTTCCTAATAATCTATTTCAAAAAAAATAAATAAAATATATGTTGCTATACATCCGTATCACTAAAGTTGATCTGGCTTAGCATATTGTAGTCAATAGGATTATTGCCAATAAAATAGAATTGTTTAAGCGTATCAATTATATTTTAAATAATTGTATTTCAGTTATTTATGATTAGTGAGGCTTGTTTTGTTCAATGATTTTTATTTAGCTTTGCTGAACCAATTGCCTTGCATTTATAAATGCGGGAAGCAATCTAATCTAATAAGACTTATTATATAATGCTACAAAGAATCTCGTTAAGCATGATTTTTATGCTTGGCTTTTTATCAGCCGTTAATGCCCAAAAAAATAGTGTTGGTTTAAATATAGAAATCGAGAGAAAAATCGATAAGCTACTTTCGATAATGACTATAGATGAAAAAGCTGGCCAGTTAAACCAATATACTGGTGATCGCCTGGCTACTGGTCCCATTACACAAAATACTACAAAATATACAGATATTAAATCCGGAAAAGTTGGTTCCATGCTGAATGTGAAAGGAGCGAAAGATACACGTATGGTACAGGAAGTTGCCATGCAGTCCAGGCTTAAAATTCCTCTTTTATTTGGTTTAGACGTGGTTCACGGATACCGTGTAACATTTCCTATTCCCTTGGCAGAAGCAGCCAGTTGGGATTTGGATGCTATAGAATTGGCAGCCAGAATAGCAGCTAAAGAAGCTGCTGCAGCTGGAATACACTGGACTTTTGCGCCAATGGTGGATATTTCAAGAGATCCCAGGTGGGGAAGAGTAATGGAAGGCGCTGGCGAAGATACTTATTTAGGATCCTTAATAGCAAGTGCAAGAGTAAAAGGCTTTCAGGGAAATAAATTAGGTGATTTAGATGCTGTGATGGCATGCGTGAAACATTTTGCTGCCTATGGTGCTGCAATCGCAGGTAGAGATTATAATACTGTAGACATGAGCGACAGACATCTTTGGGAAGTTTATTTGCCGCCTTTTAAAGCGGCCTTAGATGCAGGGGCCGCAACGTTTATGAATTCTTTTAATGATTTAAATGGTATTCCTGCAACCGCAAACAGCTATTTGCAAAGAGAAATTCTCAAAGGAAAATGGAATTATACTGGTTTTATGGTGAGCGATTGGGGTTCTGTAAAAGAAATGACAGATCATGGTTTTGCAAAAGACAAGAAAGAAGCGGCTCGTTTGGCCATTCTTGCAGGATGTGATATGGATATGGAAGGTAAATGTTTTATAGACCATCTGCCAAGGCTTGTAGAGGAAAAAAAAGTAGATATTTCTATAATTGATGATGCAGTAAGGCGTGTATTAAGAAAAAAGTTTGAACTTGGCTTGTTTGATGACCCTTATAAATTTAGTGATGAGAAGCAGGAGAAGACTATTTTAAACTCTGCAAGCAATAAGAAAGCAGCTCTTTCTGTTGCCGAGAAGAGTATTGTGCTACTAAAAAACCAGGATCAACTGTTGCCATTAAGTAAAACCACAAAAAAGATAGCCTTAATTGGACCGTTAGCTAAATCTAATGAAGACATGAAAGGTTTTTGGTCTGTTAAATGGGATAATGATCATCTTGTTTCTTTATACGAAGGTGTGCAAGCTAAACTGGGAAATAAAGCACAATTAACTTATGCAAAAGGATGCAATATTAACGATACCTTAAAAACGGATTTTGCAGAAGCTATTGCAGTTGCAAAACAATCTGATGTTGTAATTATGGCTGTTGGCGAAACTTTTGATATGAGTGGAGAAGGGAAAAGTAAAGCAAATATTCATTTACCCGGGGTACAGGAAGATTTAATTAAAGCTATTGTTACAACCGGGAAACCAGTTGTAGTTCTAATTATGGCTGGCAGGCCTTTAATTTTTAATTGGACTGCAGACAATGCTCCGGCTATTCTTTACACCTGGTGGTTGGGAAGTGAAGCCGGACATGCAATGGCAAATGTACTTTTCGGAGATTACAATCCGGCAGGTAAACTACCAATGACTTTCCCGCGTTCAGAAGGACAAATTCCGATTTTTTACAATTACAAAAATACAGGAAGACCGTCTTTGAATGATAATGATAAGCATTATCGCTCCGCATACCTGGATATTTCCAACAGCCCTAGATATGCTTTTGGTCATGGTTTAAGTTATTCCACTTTCTCATTTACAGATATAAAAACAGATAAGGCTATCATGAACCAGAATGATAGTATAAAGGTAAGTTTTACCTTAAAAAACACTGGTAAATATCCGGGCGAAGAAGTGGTACAATTGTATTTACAGGATAAGGTTGCCAGTATTACAAGACCATTAAAAGAACTAAAAGATTTTAAAAAGGTAAGTCTTAATCCGGGAGAAAGTAAAGAAGTACATTTTACAATCAATAAAGAAAAGCTAAGTTTTTACGATCAGGATATGAATTGGTCTGCCGAACCGGGAGAGTTTAAATTGATGATAGGTAATTCGTCGGATAACATCTTACTGGATAAGAATTTTTCATTAGAAAATTAAACACATATTAGAATGAAGAGTATATTTTCTTACTTAGTGCTGATGTTCATCAGCTTTAATGTTGCAAATGCACAAAAAGTGAATCTTAAAAAGCAATTTGCTTTTGCACAAAGACAAACCGAATTTATGTTGCAGCAAATAAAAGTTGCTGACGCTAAACCTGGTCAGGTTTCACCGCGTACTTTAGAAAACGGTATACTGAAAATGGTTTCTTCCCGTGATTGGACAAGTGGATTCTTTCCAGGCAACCTTTGGTATTTGTATGAATATACTAAAGATGAAAAATGGTTAAAGGAAGCTCAGAAATTCACACATCACTTAGAAAAAGAGCAATTTAATAAAGGAACTCATGATTTAGGTTTTATGATTTATGGAAGCTATGGCCATGGCTACAGGTTAACAAAAGATGAGAATTATAAAAATATAATCATCCAGGCTGCAAAATCACTTTGCACTCGTTTCAATCCAAAAAGCGGGGTTATAAAATCCTGGGATCATAAGAATGAATACCCGGTGATTATAGATAACATGATGAATTTGGAGTTGCTTTTTGAAGCTACCAGATTTACCGGTGATTCTTCTTTTTATAAAATTGCTGTTTCTCATGCAGATCAAACACTTAAAAATCATTTTAGAGAAGATAATAGTTCTTATCATGTGCTGGATTATGATACGGAGTCTGAAAATGTTAAAAGAAAAATAACTGCTCAAGGATATTCAGATGATTCTGCCTGGGCAAGAGGGCAGGCTTGGGGCTTGTACGGCTTTATTATTTGTTATCGGGAAACAAAGGATCAAAAGTATTTAGATCAGGCAAATAAGATCGCTGCATTTATTTTAAATCACCCGAATCTGCCAAAAGACCTGGTTCCCTATTGGGATTATAATGATCCCACTATCCCTCATACCAGTAAAGATGCTTCTGCTGCCGCAATAACCGCTTCTGCTTTATATGAATTACATGGGTATTCTAAAAATCAGGGTTATAAAAAGAAAGCCGATAAAATATTGCATAGCTTGAGCAAGAATTATCTTTCGCCAGAAAAGAAAAATAAAGGATTTATTTTATTGCATAGCACTGGTCATCGTCCGGCTAAAAGCGAAATAGATGTACCATTAATTTATGCAGATTATTACTATCTGGAAGCGCTTTTAAGGAGTGTGAATTAAAAAGAACGTTTTTCTCGCATTAGTTATTAGAAATTTTAAAAAAAAGCAGGTTGATAGGCCTGCTTTCTTTATTTTAAGCCATTTTTCTATTTTTCGCTATAAAGCAATGAGATTTTTAGGACATATAGCATTACTTATTTCTAGCTATCTATCCAAGGGTTTGATCCTCCACAATTCTCTTTTAATATAATGATGAGGTTTCACAATTTCAATAAATCATTGTAATTCCTGAAATTTTATATAACTGATGCTACAATGTTTAAAAACTTTAAATATCGTGTAGATGTGTTTATATGATAACAAATGTATGTTTATGAGAGAAAATCCTGCTAAAAGGGGAGAAAATTCTCCTGATTGTTCTTCTTGAAAAAGAATTCTGTCTTAATAAAATTTAATTTTCTGGAAGTTATTCTTAAAACAGCCTTTATGGGTGCTTAAATAGCTATTCCTTTATTAAAATAAATATTTTCAAAAAAAAAATAGTTGCTATTTAAGTGTTTCAAATAATTATTAAAGCGTTTTATATAGCGCAGATTTACAGTATGTTAAAGGGTTTGTTGATTGTTGGTAATAAGTGTCAAATATTTTGTAATATACTGTTTTACAGTGCTTTATGTTAATTTTTTATTTGAAAATTAGAATGAATTCTATAGATTTGCTTTACCAATTATTATAAACCGGGTCTCAGCCCAATAACCTATAATGTATGAATATATAAAGACTAAACTTCGAGGGCATTGTTATGGACAATTGCCACCAATACAATTATCAAACAACCATTCTTAAACCAAATAACGAGTATGAAAGAAAAGTACATACAATTATCAAATAATTACTGTGTGAGCACTTTGGAGATATTTAAAAAAGTGATGTTAATCCTGTCTGTGCTGGCCATGACTTCAGTAATTGCCTTTGCACAAAGTATCCGAATCACCGGAACAGTTAAAAGTATTGATGGAGAAAGTCTTCCGGGTGTGAGTGTTAAAGTTAAAGGGACGCAAACAGGAACAATGACGGATGTAAATGGAGCCTATACCTTAAATGTCCCAAGTACCAATTCCGAATTGCAGTTTTCATTTGTAGGTTTCGTTACGCAGGAAACCAAGGTTGGAAATCAAACAACAATAAATGTAACCTTAAAGGAAAATTCATTAGATTTAAATGAAGTTATAGTCACCACTGGTTACGGAGGCACTGCAATGAAGCGGGA
This sequence comes from Pelobium sp., assembly GCA_045629485.1. GTDB lineage: Bacteria > Bacteroidota > Bacteroidia > Sphingobacteriales > Sphingobacteriaceae > Pseudopedobacter. Next base: position 5,764 of record JAZQRF010000242.1, read on the forward strand.
TTTAACAAGTTCTTCTTCTACCGTAACGGCTAAAATGATTGAAGACAGGCAACCGCTCAGCATATTTGATGCTTTGCAGGGGCAGGCAACGGGTGTATTAGTCGTAAATGATAACGGCGAACCAGGGGCAGAAGGCTCTATTACTATACGTGGCCCGTCGACGTTTTCATCAGAAGGCCAAAGCACTAACCCCCTATATGTGGTAGATGGTGTAATTACAGAAAATTTTTCAGCAATTAACCCGAGCGATATTCAAAGTTTTGAGATTTTAAAAGATGCAGCATCATCTGCAATATATGGATCAAGAGCTGCAAACGGAGTAATCTTAATAACGACCAAAAGAGGTGTAGAAGGTAAGTCAAGGTTAGATGCACAATACGTCTATACGACAGGAAGAATTGCTCATGAAATTCAGCAGTCTAATTCTAAGGATATCCGTTACTATCGTCAGTTACAAGGTCAGTTAGGAGTACTTACTGATTCCTTAAACCCAGGTTTAAATTCAGCGAATGATTTACAGAAATTGCTTTTAGGAAACTTAGCACAAAAACACGATGTACGTCTTTCCTTAAGCGGAGGTCAGAAAGGTTTAACCTATGCTGCAAGCTTAAATTACCTGGATGATAAAGGTATTGCCTTAAATTCTTATATAAAAAGAATCCAATCCAGGATTAATGTAGACTACCAGGCGGCTCCAAAATTAAAGTATAGCTCCAATATTTCTGTGTATAGGCAGGCAGGTAATTTTGCAAATATCGGTAACTCTATTCGTCCGGTATTTGACCGGCCTTCCAGTTACCTGATTTATTATCCAAACGGTACACTAACGAGCTATATCAATAATAAAAGAAATCCGGTGGCTAATGCGCTATATGAGAAAAATACAAGAGAAGAATATAAAATTCAATTTGTTAATAGCCTGAACTATGACTTTACAAAAGATTTAAAATTAACCGTAGCATTAAACACACAATTAGATAACGGAGAAAGATTCTTCTTTGCGCCAAGATATGTGTTTACTCAAAATGGAGATAGAAACTCAGCAACTAACCAGTTTAATAAAAGATTCTATTACGAAGCACAGGCATATTTGAATTATAACAAATCTATCAAAGATCATAACTTTGGTTTTACAGTAGGAGCAACGAGAGACAGAGGGCAATTTAGTAATGTGTTCCTAAGCGGCGAAAATTTTGTTCTTGAAAATGTTCAAACAGTTACCGGAGCTAATATTGTTAATTTACCTGCGCAGAGGGTAACTCAAAATGCAGTCTCTACCGGGTCGTATTTTGCAAGAGCCAATTATAGTTTTAAAGGCAGATACCTTTTAAGTGGTGTTTTTAGAAATGATGCTTCATCCAGATTTGGTGCCGATAACCGCTCAGGGAATTTTGGTTCCGGTTCCATAGCGTGGCGATTTACTGATGAGGATTTCCTAAAGTTCACGAAATCTTTTCTTAACGATGGAAAATTACGTTACAGCTATGGTAGTTTAGGAAATGATGCAATTGGAGATTATGAGTCGATCCCCAGGGTAGAAATTGGTGGTAATTCGTACAATGGGATTTCAGGAATCTCCACTACAGCAAATTTCAATAACTCCACCTTAAAGTGGGAAACTACTGTTATCCAAAACCTTGGTTTAGACCTTAATTTCTTAAAAGGCAGGTTAACCGCCACAATAGATGCTTATGTGAGAAATACCGGCGATCTGTTATATGACAGGCAAATGCCGAAAGAAACCGGGTATAATACCATCAAAGTAAATGTTGGAGATATTCAGAATAAAGGATTTGAGTTCGCCTTAATCGGTACTCCAATTTCAAATAAAAATTTCAACTGGACAGTAAATGCAAACTTTACGCTTCAAAGAGGTACCATTGAAAGGCTTTACAACAATGAAGAGTTTATTGCTACCGGTACTGGTGGGGTAAGTGGTAGAAACGCTACCTATCTTATTAGAGAAGGCGGCA
>JAZQRF010000243.1:0-3631 GCA_045629485.1 Pelobium sp.
GGTTCGGAAGAAAAAGTAGAGGCGATTGTAGTACACTTTTCACCAGATTGTTTCGGAGAAAACTTTTTCCATATCCCTGAACATAAAAACCTTCTTAAATTATTAGACAGTGCAAAAAGGGCGATTAGAATTAATGGGGAAACTCAGCAAAAAGTGGCAAACTTACTTCAACAACTCCTCCATGCTCAACATTCAACCCGCGTGTTATTGCTTTTGCACATATTAACGCTCATTGCCGACTCTAAAGAAACACAAAATGTTAATAAAGAAATTTCTGTGAGCAGTACAGCAGATGAAATAGACAGGCTGAATAATGTATACCAATATGCGTTAGATAACTTTAAGCGTGAAATTAGTTTAAACGAAGTTGCAGAAATTGCGCATGTTACTCCACCAGCATTTTGCAGATATTTTAAATCGAGAACAAGAAAAACTTTTTCCAGGTTTTTATTAGAAATTAGAACGGCACATGCTGCAAAACTACTTACCGAAACCTCTAAGCCTGTAGCCGAGATCTGTTTTGAAAGCGGGTTTAACAATTTCTCTAATTTCAACCGGCACTTTAAAGCCATTATTGGTAGGCCACCTTTAGTACACAGAAAAAGTTTTAAGCTTGTGGACGGAAATTAATGTCAACTTCTTTTGAAGAGGAAACAAAAGCTCTGATCATAATTGTTATCAAAGCCCCGATTGCTTCTCATTGCCACTAAGTGAAGCCTGCCTGACGGCGGTCAGGATCCTACGTGAAAGTCAATCCTTATTAAAAATATCGCTTCATTTTTTCCCGCAACGGCAAAAGGACTTTAAAATAACCCTAACTGGCCTTTATCATCTATTTCTATATCGTCCTTATTGGTGATTTCGAAATCTATTTTCTTTGCAGGCTTAGTTTCTGAAACAAATTTGGGCTTTTCTTCTACTTTTTCTTTTTCAACTTCAACGATCTGCTCCTCAGAAGGACCATCTTCTTTTCCAGTTACGGCTTCCTGTGCTTCCGGATGATCATGATTTTCGTCTGCTTCTTCTTCACCAGACCCAGACTCATTTATTTCTTCCTCCTCTTCTTCTAGCTCATCTGTTAGCAGGGTAATATTCTTTACATCATGCGGACTTAACTTATTACCCTGAGCTTTAATTCCCTTAACATCAATTAATTCAGAAAGATCTACTTCCGATTCATCAAAAATCTGAGATTTACCTTTTAAAGCGTCAATTTTAACAATAGGGTGGGCTGCCCTTGTAATGATGATAAGCTTAGAACCTGCCTCCTCATTGATAAAGCTCATTCTTTTCCCAATAGCCAGGTCTTCAAACTTGAATCGCTTGATATAATAGTTTTTTGATTTTCCATCCAAATGAATTACCGAGAATATTCTTTCCGGATCAAATTTCTCTATCCTGATCATTTTATCATCAAAATGATTGGTTAAATCGAAACTGGTGAGTTCATAACTACCATCGGTAAAAACACACAAGATTTTATCTTCTGCCTGGAATTCTCCTAAAAATCTACCATGGCCATTTTCATTTAGACGCTGTATGGTTTCATCATACCAGATTTTTCTTCCTGCAAGAGTGGATATCCCTTTACTTTTTAAAGTAATTTTTCTAATGGCAAACTTGCTGGCAATATTACCCTGCGAAGCCCTTCCTTTTATCGCAATTTCTGCAAAGTCCAGGTCGAAACTTAATTTACGGAGTTTAGACATCGGCTTTAAAGCCACATTTACCACTTCGGCTTCTCCGTTAGGGTTTGCGCTAAAATAAACTACTTTAGACCCTTTTGTTCCTTTAGTGAGCACATATTCTTTATCCCGGGTCACACCGCTTACTGCAAATCTTTTTACATAAGAAGTACCGGTTTTACCATCATTATAAATCATGTTATAAATGGTTCGCTCGTCATTTTTCTTGAATACACCTACATGTAAAATGCCTTTGCCCACAAAAGTTTTATCCTGTACTTTGGTCACGATGCATGTACCGTCTTCTCTAAAAACAATGATGTCATCCAGATCAGAACAATCGAATACATACTCGTCTTTCTTTAAGCCAGATCCTACGAAACCATCCGCCCTGTTTACATAGAACTTAGTATTTGCTAAAGCAACCTGACTGGCTTCTACCCTGTCAAAAGCTCTTATTTCTGTTTTACGCTCCCTGCCTTTACCGTATTTCTCTTTTAATCTCAGGAAATAGTCTATCGCAAATTGGGTAAGGTGTTTTAAATTTTTCTTAACCTGCGTAATTTCTTTTTCGAGAGCCGCCATTTGTTCGTCCGCTTTCTTTACGTCAAAACGGGTGATGCTGCTCATTGGTTTATCTATCAGTTTCTTAAAATCCTCGGGTAAAATCTCCCTGTATAAAGAAGGTTTAAAAGGATCGAAAAGCTGATGTAATACAATAACTACGTCATCGAAATTTGTAGAATTCTCGTATTCAGGATGTTTGTACATCCCTTCCTGAATAAATATTTTAAGCAAAGAGCTAAAGAATATTTTCTCCTGCAAATCATGCAGTTTTATTTCTAACTCTCTTTTCAGGAGATGTTTGGTGTAATTGGTACATTCTATCAGAATATCGTTTACACTCATAAAATGCGGCTTCTCTTCCTTAATTACACAGGTATTTGGGGAAATGGAAGTCTCGCAGGCTGTAAAGGCGTATAAAGCATCAATCGTTACATCCGGAGAAATGCCGGGAGCCAGGTGAACAACAATCTCAACATTTTTAGAGGTATTGTCTTCGATTTTTTTAATCTTGATTTTACCTTTATCATTTGCTGCGATAATACTATCTATAAGACCGGTTGTAGTGGTAGAAAATGGAATTTCTGATATCACTAAAGTCTTTTTATCAATTTCTGATATTTTAGCTCTAACACGTATTTTCCCACCTCTTTGTCCTTCGTTATAGGCAGAAAAATCTGCCATACCGCCTGTTAAAAAATCTGGATAAATATCAGGACGTTTACCATTTAGAACCTCTATGGAAGCATCAATAAGTTCATTAAAATTATGAGGCATTACCTTAGTAGCCAAACCTACCGCAATACCTTCTGCACCTTGTGCTAATAATAAAGGAAATTTCACAGGAAGTGTAACCGGCTCTTTATTTCTGCCGTCATAAGAGGATTGCCATTCTGTTGTATCTGCATTAAAAAGTACTTCTAATGCAAATTTAGATAAACGCCCTTCTATATAACGGGGTGCTGCAGCCGAATCTCCGGTGATGGGATCTCCCCAGTTTCCCTGCGTATCAATTAGCAATTCTTTCTGGCCAATTTGAACCATTGCATCTCCAATAGAAGCGTCTCCGTGAGGATGGTACTTCATGGTATTCCCAATCACATTGGCTGCTTTGTTAAAACGGCCATCATCCATTTCCTTAAGCGAATGCAAAATACGACGCTGAACTGGTTTTAAACCATCATTTATATGCGGAACGGCCCTGTCAAGAATTACGTAAGAAGCATAATCTAAAAACCAATTCTCGTATAAACCACTAATTGGGATAACGTTATGTAATATTTCTTCGTTTTCGTAATTATTATCTTCCAAACCTCTTTAATTTTTAATGGGTAATGTTTAATGCTTAATGCCTAAATAGTTATTAACCCTAACTCTTAATT
>JAZQRF010000244.1:0-13779 GCA_045629485.1 Pelobium sp.
TTCTGCTTTATTGGTTACTTTTTAATTTAGATTTAATGATTTCTATTACAGGAGGCATCACAGAAATAACAATGATGGCCAGAATCACCAGGCTAAAATTCTTTTGAATAATAGGGATATTTCCGAAAAAGAATCCTAAAAAAAGAAAAATCACAATCCATAAAAAAGCACCAACCACATTAAAAGATGCAAATCTTTTATAGTTCATTTCCCCTATACCAGCTACAAAGGGCGCAAAGGTTCTAACGATAGGCACAAACCTGGCATAAATAATAGTTTTGCCACCATGTTTAGTGAAGAAATCCTGAGTTTTAGTAAGATATTCCTGCTTTAGAAACGGGATTTTTCCGCTAAAAGCTTTAATTCCATAACGTTTGCCTATTTCATAATTTACAGAATCACCAGATACGGCTGCTATAAATAATAAAACTGCTAATAAATATATGTTTAAGCCGGTGTCTCCAATACCAATTAATGCCCCTGCTGCAAAAAGCAAAGAATCTCCAGGGAGAAATGGTGTTACCACAAAGCCTGTTTCGGCAAAAATAATTATAAAAAGAATCAGGTAGGTCCAAACTCTATAATCTCTTATAATTTCGCTGAGATGTTGATCTATATGAAGAACAAAATCGATAATAATCCTAATTACTTCCACTAATAAAAATTTTGCTCAAAAATAGGAAAAACAATGACTATAAAAAGCTCATCAGGCACCTTTATAAATTAGTGATGATATAGGTTCTTATTGCTTTATTTCCCTGACCGTTTAATTGCCCTCCTACCCAGATGGTATAAATTTTCTCAGACTCAAAGGTAAATGTTTGTGTTTTAACTACAGTATCTTTGCGACCGGCCCTTAAGGCTTCAAAAGTATAAGTCCCGGCCTTAAAATCCTGGAAAAGAGATACAGATTTGAAAGCAGCATTGGTAAAAGAAAGGCGGCTAACCGTATCTGTACTAAACTGTGTTTGTAAATCTAGTCTTAAGGTATCTGGTACCATATTTAAAAACCTCAGCTTCACCATTTCTTTTTTGGGTTTTCTTAAATCGTCTGCAACGGCCACGTATACCATCCCTTCATTCGGTCTTTTCTCCGCAACAAAAAAAGAGTAATATCTTTGAGGATTCAAAAAAATGTCCTGGCTGATGAGAGTCTCTCCGGAAGAACTTAATTTTAATTGCGCTTTTCTTCTTCCAACTTGGGAAGCCAGGTATGGTGTGTTGGCACCGTAAATTATGGCATTATTTATTGCAGTACTATCTATAAATAATTGAAATGCGTTGGTTTCGGGTGCCGAATGGATTAACATCACTCCTGTCTCGCCACGCATATCAGTATTCGTCTCACTATCCTCTCCACAAGATGAGAATAGTAAAAATACCCCTATACACAACAGGACTTGCCTGACTTTATATTCCTTTAAAAATTTCATGTATCAAAAAAAACAATACAAGTTTAACGCAAAAAAATCTATAATAATTATTAATTCTCTATAAATAAAAATGGCCCGAGAGTATCAGGCCATTTTATTATTTATTTGGTATTTTTTATCCGTAGTTATTTAACATTACAGGCATTACCAACATTAAAATATCTTCATGCTCATCTTTCACACTTGGAAAAAGAAGACCTGCCCTATTCGGGGTAGACATTTCTAAAGTGATCTCCTCACCGGCAATATTATTTAACATTTCTATTAAAAACTTCGCATTAAAACCAATTTCCATATCTTCACCTTCGTACTGGCAACCAATTCTTTCATGCGCTTCATTAGCAAAATCAATATCTTCAGACGAAATGTGCAATTCGCTTCCATTAATTTTTAACCTTACCTGGTGTGTGGTTTTATTCGCAAAAATCACTACCCTTTTTAAGCAATTCAGGAATAGGCTCCTGTCTAACGTTAATTTGTTTGGGTTATTCTGAGGAATTACTGCTTCATAATCCGGATAACGCTCATCAATTAAACGACAGATTAAGCTGATATTTGCAAACTTAAAAAAAGCACTTGTGGCGTTGTATTCTACTGATGCATTCACTTCGTCAGTTGGAAGTGATGATTTTAACAGGTTTAGTGCCTTTTTTGGAAGGATAAAAGAAGTAGCACTATCTGCATGGGTATCTGTCCTTCTATATCTCACAAGTTTATGTGCATCTGTAGCTACAAATGTAATATTCTGTGGCGAAAGCTGGCAGAATACACCTGTCATAGCCGGACGTAATTCGTCGTTACTCACAGCAAAAATAGTCTTGTTAATCGCCTCTGCTAAAACTGAAGCTGGCAGATTTACGGTTGATGCATTTTCTACAACAGGGATTTTAGGAAAGTCTTCTCCATTTTCTCCGCTTAATTTATACTTACCGTCTCCGGCGCTTATTTCAATAGCATAAGTCTGCTCATCAACAGAAAAGGCAATGGGCTGTTCTGGTAAAGTTTTTAATGTATCTAATAAAATTTTTGAGGGTACTGCTATTTTACCTCCTTCTTTAGATTCTACAGCTAAAGAGGTGATCATACTGGTTTGCAAATCTGTTGCAGAAATAACAAGACTTCCTTCTTTTATTTCGAATAAAAAATTCTCAAGTATCGGTAAAACAGCGCTACTGCTTAAAGCTCCACTAACAGCTTGTAAATGTTTTAATAGTGTGGACGTAGAAACTATGAATCTCATCTTCTCGGGTTATGTTTAGTCTTTTTATTGCTATCAAAAATAGAAATTTTAAACAGCATACTTACGTTTACGGTGAAAATGTTGAAAAATACCTAAAAGTATAATAACTATTACCGGAATAACAGTATTTATAAGCTGCCATGTGGATTTTTCAGCCTTTAGCCGGCCTTTATCCAGCAACCTCAACTTAATTTCCTTAGATCTTAGTTGTATAAGATCCGCATCATTCGTTAAAAAGTCGGCAATGTTTAATAAAAAGGTTTTATTTCCGAAAGATTGCCCGCTGTACCTGTCTTCACCAAGAGGATAGGCAAAGCCATCTTGCCCAACCTGGTTTTTCAGAATATCGCCATCACTAAAAACAATCATTTTGGTAAAACCACTTTTCTCTTTGAATTTTAGATTTGATGCTGTTTCTGGTAAAGCTCTGTTTTTAAAAACAGAATTAAACCTTCCCTCAACCAATACACAAACGGCTTTGGGTGCACTCTGAAAATCTTTTGGATCGGGAGTTTCTTCCACCATATTTAAAGAAATAAGATTGGGAACACTTAGGGTTCGGTTAAAGGGTGAGGTAGTGAGTAATACTTCTTTTCTTAATTCTGGCGTACCTATTGTATCTATAGTAGATATAAATTCTGTTTTAATGCCATCTAAATTCTTTACTAAAGGATGTGTAGAAACGGGCATAATAATGGGATAAAATAACCATGGAACCATTTGTATTTGTCCTTCGCCGCCAACCTGACCTACATTAACCGGAATTTGAAGGCAGTTCATATCCCCAATTAAATCATAATTGATCCTAATCCCATAACGAAAAAGCTGGTCATCCAAATTTAGATTTTTTTGAAAAGCCAATTGTTCTCCTGCTCCTCGTCTCATACTGTCCAGCTCGGCATTAACCTGGTCTATTACCCAGAAAATCTTTCCGCCGTTCATTAAAAATTGGTCTATTTTATATTTTTCCAATTCGGAAAAGGCTGTATTAGGTTTAGGTATAATTAGGAGTTTTAATTTATCTAAACCAGCCTGGTTAACCTGAGACAGGTCTATTCTTCCTACCTCATAACCCCTACTCAAAGCTTTCATAGCATCCTGTAACTCCACATCAGTAAGCTCTCCATGCCCTTCGGTAAAAGCCACCCTTGGTTTCCCGCCTGATGTGACCTTTCTAATGGCAGAAATAAAAGAATACTCTAAATTCTGAATAGAGTTATTTAAGACCTCATCCGGGCTCAGGCCCATCCTGTTTTGCAATAATTTTACCGGAATTTCTCTTCCTTTTAAGCTTACCAGCGCCGCAGGGAATATCGTTTTCTGTGAAATACCATCCTCCGTTTTAACACTTAAATTAGTAGGCTCTAAACCTTTTTGATACAATTCTTCAAATAAAACTTGCTGCTCCTTTTCGTTTCTTCCTGCCACCGGATCTACAAACTCGAAACGAATAGCCGAACCGGAATAGGCTCTAAAGTCGTTTAACAAGTCTTCTGTTGCATTTCTTAACCGCTTAAAGGCCGAAGGAAAGTCTCCTTCGAGATAAACTGTAATAAGAATGGGTTCTTTAATATTCGCCAATACCTCTTTACTGATATCGGATACGGTGAATCTCTTTTCTTTGGTAAAATCGACTCGGGTGAAGATAAATGAGGATAAGAGATTGATGACAAAAATAAAAATTAATGCCAAAAACAAGTATAGGAGGTCTTTTCTTTTTTGCGCTACCATTTTCTGCTCCCTAAAATTGTTTTAGTAACCAATAAGAAAAGTGCGATAAAACTTAGAAAATAAACCAGGTCTCTGGTATCTAAAACGCCGCGACTGATGGATTGGTAATGTTCGTTTATTCCTAAAGAAATTAGAAACCAATCTACTGTTTGCAATGAAATGATGCTGCTGATAGAATCAAAACCGCTAAAAGCAAAAAAACATAAGAATACTGCTACAGCAAATGCAATAATCTGGTTCCTGGTGATCGAGGATGAAAATATGCCGATCGCTGTAAATGCGGCACCTAATAAAAATAATCCAATGTATGATCCAATAACCGCCCCTGAATCAATGTTACCTATAGTTACACCTAAACTAAAAACACTATAATAATAAACTAATGTTGGGATCAAAGCCAATAAGACTACTGCCAGCGCTGCAAAGTATTTCCCTAAGAGAATATCCCATTCGGTAAGTGGTTTGGAGACCAACAATTCATAAGTTCCTTCTTTTTTTTCTTCAGAAAATGAGCGCATGGTGAGAGCGGGGATTAGGAACATGAATAGATAAGGTGTAATATTAAACAAGCTTTCTAAACTGGAATATCCATACTCCAGGATACTGGAATCGGGAAAAACCCAGAGAAAAAGGCTTAAGACAACTAAAAAAATAATGATGGTGATATAAGCAACCAATGAACTCAGGTAACCCGAAAATTCTTTTTTAAATATGGTGAGCATTACGATTGAGTAAGTTTAACAAAAATAGGTTCAATTGATTTTTCCTGATGAAGGGTTAATAAATTAGCGACTGAATCATTTGCTACAATTTCACCTTTATTAATAATGATCACCTGTGAACATATTGCTTCTACTTCCTGCATAATATGCGTCGAAAAGATAATGGTTTTGGTCTCTCCTAATTTCTTAATCAAGTTTCTGATTTCGATGAGCTGATTAGGGTCAAGCCCAGAAGTAGGTTCGTCTAAAATTAATACTTCCGGATTGTGAATTATAGCTTGTGCAATACCTACCCGCTGCTTATATCCTTTAGACAGTTCTCCTATCTTTTTATTTTGCTCAATGGTGAGTCCTGTTGAAGCAATAACTTCTTCTATTTTGTGTTTTTTGTCTTTTAAATGATGAACATCAGCTATAAAGCTTAAAAACTCTTTAACATACATTTCATGATAAAGTGCATTATTCTCAGGAAGATAGCCAATTCTCTTTCTTACAGATAAAGACTCTGTTAAGGTATCAAACCCACTAATTTTGGCTAAGCCGGAAGTTTGAGGAATATAACCTGCCAATATTTTCATAGTGGTAGATTTGCCAGCGCCGTTTGGCCCTAAAAATCCCAGGATTTCTCCTGGCTTTACCCCGAAAGATATCCCTTTCACAGCCTGCCGCTTGCCGTAAAATTTACTAAGATTTTCTACTTGAATCCCCATATTTTTCACGAATTTAATGAAATGTTAGGTTTTATCAAGCTCAGACCTTAAATGAAAAAACTAATTTATAATAATTTCCATCAGGCAATACTTTTTCATAATTAAATGAAAAGATTATCTTTGATATTCAGTATCATTAATTTGGAAGCAAATAGATTTCAAAGTATAAGCCACATCTTTTTAAACAAAAGATTCATTATTTCTTTATACATTTTAATGGCCCTTATTACAGGCATCAAACAATATGCTAAGGGTTCCTATAATAACTATAAGATTTTTACCCATACTTTTTGGCATAGCATTCAGCAGAACCCCTTATATGAAAGTTATCCAGAGCAATATGGAGACATCAATCATTACGGACCTGTTTTCGCAGTAGTGATTGCTCCTTTTGCAGTCTTACCCGATGCAATAGGAAGTTCTTTATGGAACATGGCAAATGCTTTAGTTTTGTGTGCGGGTATTTACAGCTTGCCACTCTCTTTGAAAAACCGATCGCTAATAGGCTTAATTTGTGCACATGAGGCGCTTACTGCAATGTTTAGCTATCAGTTTAATGTTGGTCTAACCGGCCTGATCCTTTTAAGTTTCTCTTATATTATTAAGCAGGAAGACATTAAAGCCGCATTTGTAATTGCCCTGGGAACACTTATTAAACTTTATGGAATTGTAGGCCTGGCTTTTTTCTTTTTTACGAGAAGGAAATGGAAATTAATTCTGGCAGGGATTATATCATTAGCTTTTTTATTTATACTTCCTTCCGTTTTATCATCTACTGATTTTGTATGGAAATCTTATGAAGACTGGTATGTAGCGCTATCGCAAAAAAATGCTAGTAATGCTTCACTGACTTCCATGCAGGACCTTTCTGTAATGGGCTTTGTGAGAAGAATCCTACAAGACTCTTCGATCCCTAATTATCCATTTTTAGTTGGAGGATTATTGCTTTTTAGCCTTCCTTATGTGAGGATAAACCAATATAAATACCTGGGCTTCCGCCTGATGCTTTTAGCTTCTGTACTTATTTTTACGGTAATTTTCAGCAGCGGATCAGAATCGCCTACCTACATTATCGCTTTTGCGGGTGTAGCCATTTGGTTTATTACCCAAAATTCACCAAAAAGCAAATTTTCTATTGGCCTGTTTATTTTTGCTTTTCTACTCACCAGTATGTCTGCATCAGATTTATTTCCGAGATTTATAAGAGAAAATTACGTAAGGCCCTATTCGTTAAAAGCCCTGCCCTGTATATTGATATGGCTAACCATAATATACCAGATGCTCACCATAGATTTCAAGAATCACAAGTTTTCTAAATCATGAGTAAACTAGTTTCTATTGTAATCCCTGCTTATAATGAAGCAGAAAACATTCCTAAAATATGTGAGACCATTACCTCCATTTTCAGAGATTTACCCTATGTGTACGAAATTATTTTAGTGGTTGATGGTTGTACGGATAACTCTCTTGAAGTAATAAACGAATTAACAAAGAATAATCCTCACATCTTTTTTATTGAGTTTTCAAGAAATTTCGGTCATCAGTTAGCATTAAAAGCAGGGCTTGATTTTGCTGATGGAGATTGTGTGATTAGTATGGATTGCGATATGCAGCACCCACCGGAGCTTTTGCCTTTACTACTAGAAAAATGGGAAGACGGCTATGAAGTGGTGTATACACTTAGAAACGAAGACAAAAAACTACCGTTGGGGAAACGCATAACTTCAAAATTATACTATAAAACCCTAAACAGCCTTTCTGATGTAGAATTAGATGCTGGTTCTGCTGATTTTAGGCTTTTGGACAGAAAAGTGGTTACTGCTTTTAGAAACTTCCACGAAAACGAGCCCTTCTTAAGGGGTTTGTTAAAATGGATAGGCTTTAAACAATATGCTTTAACCTACCAGCCCGAACAAAGATATGCCGGTAAAACCAAATACAGTTTCAAGAAGATGATGAGGCTAGCCTTACAAGGTGTCACCTCTTTTTCTATAAAACCTTTATATATTGCAGTTTATTTAGGATTTGCTTTTTCCCTGTGCTCAGTCTTATATATTCCTTATGTGCTGCATGCTTATTATACAGGGCAAGAAGTCTCCGGATGGGCTTCTTTAATTATGACGGTAGTTTTCTTTGGAGGGCTACAGCTCATTATCCTGGGTATTATCGGCATTTACATCGGGAAAATGTTTTTACAAAGCAAAAACCGGCCAAATTATATTGTTAGATCTACAAATATTAAAAACTAAATTTTGATTTTACTGAGCTTTGATATCGAAGAATTTGACATGCCATTCGAGTACGGAAAAGAAATTTCCTTTGAAAACCAAATAGAAATTTCTACCAGGGGTACTCATCATATTCTGGATATTCTTGATAAATATCAGGTGAAGGCAACATTTTTTAGTACTGTTATATTTGCCCAAAATTCGCCGGAAGTAATTACAAGAATTTTAAACGATGGGCATGAATTGGCTTCTCATGGTTATTACCACTCTGATTTTGTAAATGCTCATTTAGCTTCCTCAAAAAAGGCTCTGGAAGAACTATCAGGGAGAAAAATTCATGGATTTAGAATGGCGAGAATGAAACCTGTAGATGAAAAAGAAATTGCTAAAGCAGGTTATGTTTATAACAGCTCTATTAACCCTACCTGGTTACCGGGTAGGTATAATAATCTGGATAAGCCAAGAACATATTTTAAGGAAGCCGGGGTTTGGCAGATTCCGGCATCAGTTAGTCCCATAGTTCGATTTCCTCTATTTTGGCTTTCGTTTCATAACTTGCCATTGAACCTTTATTTATGGATGGCCAAATCAACCATAAAAAAAGATGGCTATTTAAATATCTATTTTCATCCCTGGGAATTCACCAATCTAAAGGATAAAGAAAGATTTGGCTTCCCGGGATATGTAGAAAGAAATACTGGTAATAAAATGATGGAAAGAATGGATACTTTTATTCAAGAACTAAAAAAAAGCAATTTACCATTTACCACTATCTCTGATTTTGTAAATACTGTTATTAACAAATAATAGATGGATAGCGTTTTAAAATCTAAAATTTGGAGTTGGGTAAAAACTTTTTTAAAAATCGGAATCACCTCTTTTGCGCTGTATTGGGTTTTTATAAATACAGATCTAAAAGAGCTTTACCAGACTATTCGAGGCAGCAATCCTTACTATATTTTTTTAGCTTTTATAGCTTTTATTATTTCACAGCTTTTTGCCTCCTCAAGAATCAATACGTTTTTCGAAGCCATCTCCTTACACCTAAGCTTTCTGTATAACTACAAACTCTACTTGGTGGGGATGTTCTATAATATGTTTCTGCCGGGCGGGATTGGTGGAGATGGTTATAAGATATTTTTTCTGAATAAAACCTTTGGTTCAGAAACTAAAAAACTATTTATTGCCAAATTTCTTGACAAATTAAGTGGAGTATGGGCAATATGCTTTCTAATGCTATCTCAAATATTATTTATTCCTTCATTAAACATCTCAAATTATATCATTATTACCCTTTTAATAGCCGGCACAGTAGCTTGTTTTATTTTTTATCAGCTCTTCTTCCCTACGTTTAAGCCATATTTTCTAAAAACGCATGTAAAAGCATTTGTCTTGCAAACCTGTCAGCTTTGCTGTGTGGCTTGTATATTACTAGGTATTGGTGTTGATGATTTCTTGTTACCTTATCTCATTATTTTTCTTGCATCCGCATTTATGGCGCTCTTCCCATTTACCATAGGAGGTTTAGGTGCCCGGGAAATCGTGTTTTTATACGGGGCAAAATATTTCGAACTCGACCCTCAGATTGCAGTTACTATAAGTTTATTATTCTTCGCGGTATCTGCTATATGCTCATTACCGGGAGCTTATTTCGTATTAAGAACCTCCTCTCTGGCACCAGAAAAGAACAAGTTAAAAAACCCCATCAATTCCTAAAAAATTGATGGGGTTTGGAGTCCTAAAAGAAAGTAAGAAAAATGTTAATCTATGCGAACTCCTTCGCCATTGGGATAAAAACGAAGTTCTATAATATTTCCTGACAGCGCAGTGGTATTCCATGAATGATGTATGGCAATAGCCGCACCTACAGCTGTGGCCTGAGCCATAGAGGCTGCAAAGATTTCCTCTTCCGGAAAAGAATTGGCTAATAAGTGCATATAGATATCATTATTGCCAAACCCACCATCAACGAAGATTCTCTTCACCCCCGTATCCTGGATGACCAATTTTGTGGAAGCTACCTGTTGTTTAACTAAATCTAGCATAAGCTGATGATAGGCTTCTATCTCATTTTCAAAAGAAGAAAGATCACGGTCCTCAAACTTCAACTCCAGATCCTCGGGTTGCTTAACATTTAATTTTTGTATAAGCACTGCATCGTATTTAACTGTTTTAAACCGCGAACTACTTGTACCGAAGTGCTCCGCAATACGCTTTGTTTCCTTTTCGTGTTCGAAACCTGCGAATAAACGGGAAGCCTTTACAGGCTTTTCCTTAAAATTCAGGTAGCATAAACAATCCTGTTTCAATTCTTCGGCAGTAAGCGGCTGACTGTTAAAAGGATTTAAGGATATACACCAGGTTCCCGTGGAAATTAGAACAAAAGGTTCATGAAAATTTGCCAGGTAAGGAATTAAAGCTGCAGAACTATCATGCAATCCAACACCAACATCTATTTCATGCCCCTCGTAATTACAGCTCATCACCGCGTTACACGGAAACAGTGAAGGTAACTTCTTATCGATTCCTTCTTTAATAACCCAATCCTGGTATTTTTCATTTTTGAAATCCCAAAGATTAGTATGGCAACCAATACTGGTAATATCCGAAAAGCATTTACCTGTAATAAGGTAGCTCATATATTGTGGTAAATGCAGGGCATATTTAATTTTTTGAAACAGTTCGGGCTTTTCGTATTTGATACGATACAATTGCATGCCTGAATTAAGACTACCTAAGACCGGAGAAGCTGCATTTTTTGCAAACTCTTCTTCCCCACCGTAAGTATCATAAAATTGCTTTGATAATTCCTCCGGATATGGTTTGAGATAATTATACAAAGGAGCAACCGGCTCTCCGTCTTCGCCTAAATAAACAAAGCTTGCCCCGTAAGTTGAAAAATTAACTGCTTTTATTTCAAATTCTTCTTTTTTGAAAACTTCTTCTAAAGATTCAAATACTGAAGATTTCAAACTACTCAGGTTTTCACACGCATCTCCATCTTCATCCTTTGTTTCGATGAAACGAGCAGATTTCTCGTAAACTATTTGATAATGCTCATCAAATAAAAATAATTTCTTATTTGTTTTGCCAACATCAAACACTGCAATTACTGGTTTTCTACTCATTCTATAATCCACTCGCAACAGTCACTGCGCCTCTTTCTTCAATTAAATTTTCTCTAACTTTTAAAGATCTAAATAAAGCTAGGGGATCTAAAGCGCCATTTCTTCTTAATCTTGCTTCGGCAACTATAGGTCTTACATCTGTTCTGAATGCTTGTTGTAAAATTTCCTGTGCTTTCACCACATCATTACTTTGCTGAGCTTCTTTTAATGCTTTTCTATCCACAATTAAAGCTTGTACATAAGCAATTTTAATGGCTTCAACAGATTGTATTAAATCCTCTAAAGGGTCTTTTACGTTATGAGAGGCGTCTATCATCCAACCCAAACCAGAAGCATGGTCCATGCCTCTTGCGTCCATTCCTTCTACCAGCTCGTTAAATATCAAAAACAATTGGTAAGGCTTTACGCTACCGGTTGTTAAATCGTCATCTGCATATTTAGAGTCATTAAAGTGGAAACCTCCCAACTTTTCTTCCATCAATAACAAAGAAACAATTTGCTCGATATTCGCATTTGGCAAATGGTGGCCTAAATCGACCAAAGTATAAGCTTTATCGCCTAGTTTATTTGCTAACATTAAAGACTGTCCCCAATCTGCTATCGTAGTAGAATAGAAGTTTGGCTCGAAACATTTGTACTCGACAAACATTTTCCAATCTTCCGGGAGGTGTTTGTAGATCTCTTTTAAACTTGATAAGGTATTTTGAAAAGCTTCGCGGAAGTTCAGTTGTCCCGGGAAAGAAGATCCATCGGCTAACCAAACTGTTAAAGATTTGGAACCTAAGGCGATTCCTTGCTTAATAACTTCAATATTATGATCAATTGCTTGTTGCCTTACTTTGGGATCTACATGCTGCAGAGAACCAAATTTATAGCTCTGCTCAGCCCCAGCCTGATCCTGAAAAGTATTAGAATTCACAGCATCAAAAACAATTCCATGACTTGCGGCCAATGCTTTGGTTTCTTCGTGATTCGCGGGGATGTCCCAAGGAATATGCAAGGAAATGGCTCCACTAGATTGATTTAATTTATGCAATAGCCCAATATCTTCTATCTTTTGCTCCAGGGTTCCTGGTTCGCCGCCACCTGAAAATCTTCCAAAACGAGTTCCTCCTGTTCCTAAAGCCCAGCTTGGAATAGCGATTTGCAAAGCTTTTGCCTTTTCTATAATTTCTTCAACATTGACGATATCCTGCGCTAAAAATTCGAATTTTCTCTTATGCGCTGCGCTTCTCTCCTGATTATGTTGATCTATTTGATATCCTTCGATTTGCATAATTATTGGTTTTTAATGATAGACTTTAAATGCTGATTTAAGCCTGGTACTACATTTTAGTCAGCGGAGCCGAAGCTCCGCTGAAATTTAACTATTTTATCTTACAAATGCCATTGCCACACCACCGTCAACGTTTAATACGTTTCCTGTAGATTTATTTAACAAACCACCTGTATAAGCGAAACATGCATTCGCAATGTCATCTGGTAAAATGATCTCGTTTAATAAAGTACGTTTTGCATAGTATGCAGGCAACTCGGCTACAGTAATTCCGTATGCTTTTGCTCTGCCCTCGGCCCATCCGCCTGCCCAGATATTGCTATCAGAGATCACTGCATCAGGATTCACTACGTTTACACGGATATGATCTGCACCTAATTCGGCAGCATTTAACCTGCTTAAATGTAATTGAGCAGCTTTTGCACTGCCGTAGCCTGCATTATTTGGCCCGCTTACTAAAGCGTTTTTACTTACAATGTTGATGATGTCTCCGCCAATAGCTTGCTTCTTTAAAACAGAAACAGCTGCCTGAGTAACAAAGAATTGTCCTTTTACTAAAACATCATACAATAGATCCCAATCTTTTTCTGTGTGGGCTTCAATGGTTTTAGAGATAGACAAACCTGCATTGTTAATGATGATGTCTACGCCGCCAAAAGCTAAAGCTGCAACGTCCATAGCTTCTTGAATCTGATCTTCTTTAGTTACATCCAATACCGCGGTAGCGTAAGAATCTTTACCAAATTTAGCTTTAAACTCTTCTCCTGCTTCTTCTAAACGCTCTGCATTCATATCGTTTAAGATTACAACAGCACCCTCAGAAACAAATTTCTTTGCAATGGCTTTTCCTATACCGCCGGCACTTCCGGTAATTAAGGCAATTTTACCAGACAAAGCTTTTGGCTTAGGCATACGTTGTAGTTTTGCTTCTTCTAATAACCAGTATTCGATGTTAAATGCTTCCTGACGAGGTAATGAAGTATATTCAGAAATTGCCTCGGCACCTTTCATCACATTAATAGCATTGGTATAGAATTCTGCAGCAACTCTTGCCGTTTGTTTGTCTTTAGAAAAAGCAAACATCCCTACACCAGGGTATAAAATAATTACCGGATTTGCATCGCGAATAGCAGGGCTATTGGCATGCTTGCAAGTCTCGTAATATTCGGTATACATTTTACGATAAGCCTCGAATTTTGGAGCTAATCTTTCTTTTAAAGCTGCAACGTTAGATAGATCTTCGTCTTTACCCAAATCTAAAACTAAAGGAGAGATTTTAGTTCTTAGGAAGTGATCCGGGCAACTGGTTCC
>JAZQRF010000245.1:0-22580 GCA_045629485.1 Pelobium sp.
TTCCCCATTAATTCTAATCGCCCTTTTTGCACTGTCTAATAATTTAAGAAGGTTTTTATGTTCAGGGATATGGAAAAAGTTTTCTCCGAAACAATCTGGTGAAAAGTGTACTACAATCGCCTCTACTTTTTCTTCCGAACCTGGTTGAAGATAACGTTCGTCACTTCTCCATAGATGTGGAAGATAAGAACCAAACATGATCAAATCACCAGGTTTAAAATGATGAATATTGTCTCCAATAAATTGTAGTCCGGTACCTTTAATAATTAAAACCAGCTCCACTTCATGGTGATAATGCCACATTTTATAAAAATGCGGAACCACATCATATCTTATGTTAAATGAATGATCTGGATTGAGTGGTATTTTTAATAAGTGCGGACGCATTCTACTTCTTTCGTTTGTATCGGATCTGTAGGTTTTGAATACTATAAACTATAATGTTCTCAAATTTAAATAATAAAGTTAAAATAGTACAAGTTTTCGGTAAATAGGTTGAAGTACTTCTGGTTATTCCTCCTTATTTTAGTACTACCAATTATTCCGGATAATGATTAGCGAATGATCTTTGTTTGATAGCCCGGATAGCAGCGATACCCCGTAAACGAAGCGTGGGGATCGTGAATTGGAGTGCGGAGTTTAGCGGATAGCGGGACTATCTTTTGTGTTTTGCAGTAACGATATTGCTTCTTAAAATAAATAAAATGAAAATAGGCTTATTTATACCTTGTTATATAGATCAGTTTTACCCTCAGGTTGGCATAGCAACTTTCCAGTTGTTAGAGAAATTGGGCTGCAACGTAGATTTTCCTTTAGACCAAACTTGTTGTGGGCAGCCAATGGCAAATAGCGGGTTTTCTTCTATGACCAAAGGTTGCGATAAAAATTTTGTAAAGAATTTTGCCGGTTATGATTATATCGTTGCGCCATCAGGGAGTTGTGTGCTGCATATCAAAGAACATCTAAAGGACGATGATAATAAAGAAGCGGCAGCGAGAATACGAGCGAGGATTTATGAGTTAACCGAGTTTCTTACGGATGTATTGAAAATAGAAAATATTAAATCATCATTTCCATATAAGGTTGGCATACACAACAGTTGCCACGGACAAAGAGGTTTGCACCTTTCTTCGATGACAGAACGCGTAGAGCCTGAGTTTTCGAAAGCAGAATCTTTATTAAACCAGGTAAAGGGAATAGAATTAAGCTACCCGACAAGAAAAGATGAATGCTGCGGTTTTGGAGGGACGTTCTGTGTTTTTGAAGAAGCAGTAAGCGTAAAAATGGGAAAAGATAGGGTAGAAGAGCATAAAGACAATGATGTGGATTATATTACCGGCGGAGACGTGAGTTGCCTGATGCATTTGGAAGGCATACTTAAACGCCAGGGAAGTAAAGTTAAAACTATTCATATTGCAGAAATATTAAACCATGACTAAAGTTTTAGATCACGCATCTGCGGCAGCAAATTTTATAAAAGACGAGGCAAGAACCGACTGGCATGATGATACCTTATGGTTTGTAAGGAAAAAACGTGACCTGGCAACACATGGAATTCCTGAATGGGAAACCTTAAGAAACTGGGCATCGCAAATTAAAAATCATACGCTATCGAATATTGATAATTACCTGATTGCTTTCGAGGAGCAAGCCAATAAAAATGGTATTCAGGTACATTGGGCAGCAGATGCCAACGAACATAACGAAATTATACACAGCCTGATTAAAGCCAACGGTATTAAAAAGATTGTGAAGAGTAAAAGTATGCTTACCGAAGAATGCCATTTAAATCCATACCTGGCAAAACACGGGATTGAGGTAATTGATACAGATTTAGGTGAACGCATTGTACAATTGCGTGATGAAGCTCCCAGCCATATTGTGTTGCCGGCAATACATTTGAAAAAACAGGATGTAAGCGAAACTTTTCATCAGCATTTGCATACAGAAAAAGGAAATAATGACCCGCAATATTTAACAGAAGCAGCGAGGCAGCATCTAAGGCAAAATTTTATTGAGTCTGATTTGGCCATTACAGGAGTGAATTTTGCCGTTGCTGAGACCGGTGGTTTTGTAGTTTGTACGAATGAAGGGAATGCCGATATGGGTGCACATACAGCAAAACTGCATATAGCTTGTATGGGGATTGAGAAAATAATTCCTAAGGCAGAGCATTTGGGTGTGTTTTTACGCTTACTGGCGAGAAGCGCAACCGGACAACCTATCACCACTTATTCCAGCCATTTTCATAAGCCACGAAAAGGGCAACAAATGCATGTGGTGATTGTAGATAACGGAAGAAGCAGGCAATTGGGAAGAGCAGATTTCAGAAACTCCTTAAAATGTATCCGTTGTGCAGCTTGTTTTAACACTTGTCCGGTTTACAGGCGAAGCGGTGGCCATAGCTATCACAGTTCTACTGCCGGGCCAATTGGTTCCATCCTAAATCCTAATTTAGATATGAAAGCCAATGCCGATTTGCCATTTGCCTCCACGCTTTGTGGCTCCTGCAGTAATGTTTGTCCGGTTAAAATTGATATTCATGAGCAGCTTTGGAAATGGCGGCAGGTTATTGCCGAAGAAGGCCACGTAGCTCCATCAAAGAAAATTGGCATGCAGGGTGCCGCATGGTTATTTGCTCATCCTTCCGTATATCGCTTTGCGGGAAAAATGGGAAGATGGGTGATCAAGAATTTACCTTTTGTGGTAAATAATTCTTTAAATCCCTGGTATAAGCAAAGGGAAATGCCAGAAGCGCCTAAAGAAAGTTTTAACGATTGGTACAAAAAGAATAAGAAAGCATGAGCTCAAGAGATAAAATTTTAAAAACAATAACTGCAAATAAGCCGGCTTTTACCGATTTACCTGTTATAGCTATTGAACAGGTCATTTCTTTTGAAAGTTTAACGGCTCAGTTTAGAGAAACGCTGGAAAGAATTGGCGGTAAAGTAGAATATTTAGATCATGAAGATTTATTGCATAATTTTATAATCGAGAGGTCTGCCAATCAACCTTATATTATCAATACCCTGCATTTATCTGAAAGCGAGCGGGAAGAAATAAAAAGTAAAGATTCTTATGCTTTAGCAGCTGTAGATCTTGCCTGTATAAGAGGGACATTGGCTATTGCAGAAAATGGCAGTATTTGGGTAGATGAAAATCAGATGGTGAACCGTTTGCTTCCTTTTATTTGCCAGCATCTAATCATTGTGCTTAACGCAGATGATTTTCTAGCGACTATGCATCATGCCTATGAAAGAATAAATGTTGCTGCTACAGGTTTTGGTGCATTTATAGCAGGGCCTTCTAAAACAGCAGATATTGAACAAAGTTTGGTTATTGGAGCCCATGGCGCCAGGAGTTTAACTGTAGTTGTGATTGGGTAATGGATTTCGGGAAAAGTAATAAAGTATTTAATTTTAAAAGAAAGTCTATGGATTCTAAAGCCCTGGTGAGTGAGGAAGAAATTGCTTGGGAACTAATAGAACCCGGCTTAAAAAGAAAAGTAATGACTTATAACGAGCAGCTGATGCTTGTAAAAGTTGCTTTCGAAAAGGATGTAATTGGTACATTGCATAATCACCCTCATTTGCAAATCAGTTATGTAGCTAGCGGCCAGTTTATGGTAACTATAGGCGACGAATCAAAAATCTTAAAATCCGGAGATGTATTTTTTGTTCAGGAGAATGAAGTGCATGGCGTAGTTTGTTTAGAGGCGGGGCAGTTGATTGATGTTTTTAATCCTTATCGGGAGGATTTTGTGTAATAGCAACAGAACTAAACAAGAGTTAAAGCGTTAAAAATAATACTCAGTTGTTTTGCAAATGAATATTATTTTAGGTTTTATACTCATGACTCAAGTTATTACTGCCCCTACTTTTACATCTCAAAATCTTTCTGAGTTTAGAACCAATAAAAAAATACCTGCGGTTATAGAGCAAAATGTATTAAAAGCCCTGTCTTTTTACCCTGAGCTTAAAGAGACGGCAATTAATTTTGTTTTTAAAAAGAATATTAAAAAATCGGTAATGCAGGCTCAGCCTGTGTTCACCTCGTTAATAAAGGGACGTGAGGATAGAATTTATCAAATAAATATCAGCTCTTTATTTAAGCTTACACAGGCTGCAATTCCTATTCATCAGCTGCCGGACAGTATAATGATTGGCTGGATTGGCCACGAATTAGGGCATGTGATGGATTTTGAAAGCAGATCTAATTTAGGAGTAATAATGTTTGGATTGAAATATGTATTCTCTGATAGATACGTAAAAGTAGCCGAAAAGACAGCAGATACCTATGCTGTGGACCATGGTTTGGGAAAATACATTATAGAAACTAAGAGATTTATACTCGATCATACTGAACTTCCTCAAGCCTATAAAGACAAAATTTCAAAGTTATATTTGTCTCCTGATGATATTGTGGAACAGGTTTTAAAGCTGGAAGAGAAGTTAAAAGCAAAGTGATTACACACTTTTAATAAACTTTTCGAATTCCATAAACTCTTCTCCTTTCATCACCCTGGGGATTTTGGTTTGTCCGCCCAGCTTTTTATATTCTTCACTCCATTTGTAAAAAAAATCAATAGGCACTACTTCGGCTTTTACTCCCTTCAAAGCCTTGCTTCTTGCCACTTTATATCCTTTGTTACCTTCTACCAATTCTTTATCAAGAAACGCAGCAATCTCTTCATGGTTGGCAGTATGATCAGAACCAATTATCCATTTATGAACGTATTCTTCATTTTCGTTATGAACAGCAGCTAAAACAAATTCTTTAATTTCCATATCAAAATGTTGTTCTAACTTTTCGATGGCTTTATTCATTTTATGGACAGAAAGCTGCTCTCCAATTACATTAAGGTAATGCTTTGTTCGGCCAGTAATAATGATTTCTGATCTTTTTTTATCAGTAATCATTACTGTATCCCCAATCATATAGCGCCATGCACCTGCAACGGTAGAAATAAGCAGTACATACTCTTTATTTTCTTCTGCTTCTTCTAGAGTTAACACTTCAGCAACTTCTTTTATCCGTCCTTCCTCATCAATATTCTCCTCTACAAATGGCACAAACTCAAAAAACATCCCGTTATTTACGCTCAAAGCCATGGCTGTAGTGTCTGGCCTGCGTTGTGTGGCAAAATAACCTTCTGAGGTAAGATAAGTATCTATATATATTAGTGGATGGGCAAGCAATTTTTCCATGCTTTTTCTATAAGGTTCAAAAGCTACACCTCCCGATGTGTAAACCATTAAATTAGGCCATATTTCGTGAATATTATTAAGCTGATGATAGCTGATGATTTCCTTAAGCATTAATTCCACCCAGGACGGAATTCCAGATAGACTTCCGATATCCCATTTAGGAGCTTCGATGGCAATTCTTCTAACTCTTTCATCCCAGTCTTGGATAGAAGAAATTTCAAGGCCTGGTTTGTAAAAGCCTTTAAACCAGGTAGGAATATTGCTTGCACTGATGCCGCTAATTTCTCCTTTTAAAAAATCATCTTCCTCTATTAGCTGAGTGCTGCTGCCCAGCATCATGATTTGTTTTTCAAAAAAGTCTGCAGGGAGGTCGAAGTTTTTTAAGCTCATGATCTGCTGTATGCCTGATTTTTTTATAGTATCCAACATATCATCGGTAACAGGTATAAATTTGCTGTTGCTGGTAGTGCCGCTACTTATTGCAAAATATTTTTGTCCACCTGGCCAGGTTACGTTTTGATGCCCTTCCAGTAAATAATGCCACCATTCTTTGTGAATTTTATCGTAATCATGTACAGGTACATTTTCTTGAAAGGATTTAATAAGATTTTCGCTTTTGAGTATTTTTTTAAATCCATACTTTTTTCCAAAAGCAGTATTTTGAGCTTTTCTAAGGAGGTCTTTCAGAACTTCATATTGTGCTTCGGCCGGATCTGGTTCGGCCGTAATAAAACCTGTAACATTAATTGCTTTCTTTATTAATTCACCGATAACTGTCATAGTAATGTATTGCTACCTTGCTTTACGCAATTTTAATACCGAACCGGCCGGGATTTTACAGAATAGGTGATTCTATCTCCTGAAATTTGAATTTAAAAGCCTTATTGGATGTTAAAATTGGTTTCTCTATTTTTTCGCTGATGGCATCTACCAAACAGGCTCCATAATAGAATATCAAAGAAGAATAAAAAACAAATAGCATTACTAATAATATTGCTCCTGAGGTACCATAGATCTGGTTGATGTTAGAATTTATAAGTAAACTTCTCATGATTACTTTACCAATGGTGAACAGTATTCCAGTGAAAGCGCTGGCTAACAGAACAGCTTTCCATACCGGGCGGGCATTTGCAATAAATCTATAAGCAATTGTAAACCACACGCTGGTAATTACAAAGAAAATCAATTCATTTAAGAAGCCGGTTAGAGAAGGAACATAGCCAAATTTCTTTTCTAGGTATATCCTGATTGCTTCTAAAGTAAAAACAAAAAACATCAGGAAACCTCCAACAGAGATTATTCCTAAAGATTTGGCTCTTTGCTTTGCATGAAAATAAAACCCTAAATTATCTTTTACCCTAATATTCCAAAGTTGGTTGATGGTATTTCTAATAATGATAAATAGAGTAGTAGAAACAAAAATAAGGAATAAAAAAAGCAGGAGGGTGATGTACCAGATTTCGCTAAGCTGATACATATTTCTTAAAATATGAGCTATTTCCTTAGCACTGTTTTCCCCTATTAACTGAGAAAGTTTTTCGATGATGTTCCCTCCGAATTTTCTTCTGTTTATGAAAATACCAAATATTTGAAGAAGAACAACTAGTATGGCTGGTATGGCAAATGTGGCAAAAAATGCAGTTGAAGCTCCAATTCTTAAAGGATCGTTTCTTTTAAAGTTGTTAAAAGCAGATTGCATAACAAGCCAAATGTCTCTGAAATTTATTTTGCTCATATAACCCGGGAATGTATAATTACCTTAACATAAAAGTGGACTTATTGTTTAGGGAGATCTTTAAGCGTTTAGCAATGAAAGTGTCGATATTATTTTCTATTGGCTTTCATTTTTTTAGTTTTACATTCTATTAAAGAAAATAAGTTGAAGAAGCCCATTATCGTTATTAAATTTGGTTCTGCATCTATCACTACTTCAAAAGGTGAATTAGATGAAGAGGTGGTGTGTGAAATTGCTCGTCAGGTAGCAGTATTACAGAAAAAGTATAACATTGTATTGGTTTCCTCTGGTGCCGTTGCCGCCGGGAAAAAGTATATCACTAAATATACAGGTAGTTTAGTAGAAAGGAAGGCTGCTGCGGCAATTGGAAACCCTCTTTTATTACAAACTTATTCTAAATACTTTGAGCCTTACAAATTAGCAATAGCACAAAGCTTGTGTGAAAGACATCATTTTTCTAATAGAGATCAGTTTCTTCAATTAAAGAAAACGTACGAAGAATTGTGGAAGCACAATATTATTCCAGTAGCAAATGAGAATGATGTAGTGAGTAATATCGAGCTAAAATTTTCTGATAATGATGAGCTGGCTACACTAATTGCAGTAGGTTTTGGGGCAGAGCAGATTTTGTTCAGCACTTCTGTTCCGGGAGTTTTAGATAGCGAAGGTAATGTCGTCCCCGAAATAAAAGTTATAGATAAAGTAGCTTTATCTTTAGCAAGAACAGATAAATCTTCTGTTGGTTTAGGAGGAATGACTTCAAAACTCAATTTTGCCCGTTTGGCAACGCAGATGGGAATTAAAGCAGTGATTTTTGGTGTAAGAACAGAGAATGGAATTTTAAAAGGAGTTAACGGCGAAACAGGAACAGTTTGTTTACCACAGTCTACCAAAATCTCTTCAAGAAATAAATGGTTGGCGAGCGGAAGTATCATCAGCGGTCAATTACAAGTTGATGAGGGGGCAAAGAAAGCTTTATTAGGAAGAAAAAGCTTGCTGGCTGTGGGTGTAAAAAATATCAGCAGAGATTTTGAAGCTGGCGAAGTTTTTGAAATTATTGATGAAAGCATGATCGCATTTGCAGTAGCAAAAGCGAGAATCGATTCGAAAATTTTAAAAGCTCAGGAAAGCAGGCAAAATCTTGAAATTGCAAATGCGGATGATATCGTTTTGCTATAAAGTATAAAAAATGGAAAATATTGATCATATATTAAAAGCTGCCTCACTGGCAACAACAGTAATTAAGAACCTATCGGCAATAAAAAAAGAAAAGGTCTTAAATGATTTGGCAAAAGAATTAATCAAACACAGTGACCTGATTATTACCGAAAATAAAAAAGACCTGGATAAAATGGACGATACCGATCCAAAAAAAGACAGGTTGTTGTTAAATGCCGAAAGAATAATTGGGCTTGCTAAAAGTGTAAAAGAAGTTGCAGTTTTAGAGGATCCAACAAATATAGTTTTATCTGAAAAAATCTTGGAGAATGGATTAAATGTTCAGAAAAAAACAGTTCCATTGGGTGTTGTAGGCGTTATTTACGAATCAAGGCCAAATGTTACTGTTGATGTTGCTGCTTTATGTATCCGTTCTGGAAACGTATGCTTATTACGTGGTGGAACTGATGCCTATTTTACAAATATTTGCCTCGTAAATATCATTCAGGAAGTTTTGAAATCTCATGGACTTAACACAGATATCGTACAACTTCTACCAGTAGATAGAAAATTTGTTCAGGAGATGCTCACGGCCACAAAGTATGTGGATATTATTATTCCTCGTGGCTCGCAGCAATTGATAGATTTTGTAAGGCAGAATGCCAAAGTGCCTGTAATAGAGACAGGAGCAGGTGTTTGCCATACTTATGTGGAGCAAACTGCTGATCTGAAAAAAGCCTCTAAAATTGTTGTAAACGCAAAAGTAACGCGTCCATCGGTTTGTAATTCACTCGATACCGTGGTAGTGGATAGGGTAGTGGCGGCGGATTTTCTAAGCTTAGTAGCCAAAGATATTTTACCTTTTGCAGTAGAGATCTTTGCCGATGAATTTTCTTATCAAATATTAAATGACCTGGGCTATCCTTTTTTGCAAAAGGCGGAACCAGAGGATTTTGGAAGAGAATTTCTTTCGTTAAAATGTTCTATAAAAGTGGTAGACGGTATAGAAGAAGCGTTATTTCATATTACTGAATTTTCTTCCAAGCACTCAGAAGCTATTGTTTCTTCGGATGCAGAGATAATAGAAAGATTTATGAACGATATAGATGCAGCAGCGGTATATGCAAATGCATCAACCAGGTTTACTGATGGAGGTGAATTCGGTTTAGGAGCCGAGATAGGAATTTCTACTCAGAAACTACATGCCCGCGGTCCCTTTGCATTAGAGAAACTCGTTACAGAGAAATGGTTTGTTACCGGAAACGGGCAGGTAAGATAATTTGATATAAAGGAATGCTAATAAAGGCATTCCTTTATATTTAATAGGATTATCCTCTCAGCTTATCTAAAAGATCACTTAGTTTGCGGGCTTCCTCTTCTGTTAGGTTATTTTTTAAAACATCTTTCATAATCACATCAAGGTGAATTTGATCCAGAATCTCCAGGCCTTTTTTAGTAATAGTGATATCTGCCGCTCTCCTGTCTTTTTTATTGATGCACCGGTTTACAAATTCTTTTTGTACCAGCCGATCTACTATTCGTGAAGCATCAGACATTTTATCTAACATTCTTTCTTTCAGGAGGTTTATAGTTGCCGGATTTGGATGTTGTCCTCTTAATATCCTCAAAATATTAAACTGCTGATGTGTAAGGTTATATTTATCTAGCTCGGTTTTTAAATGGTTATTTATCCAGCCATAAGTGTAAACTATGTTAATAATTGCTTTGTTGTAGTAGCTTTCAAAACTTTTACTAAATATTTCCTTTTCAAGTTCCATAAATATTCTTGTTTAACGGTTCCTGTACACCTTCATGAATTAGCTGCCAGGGACAATGTTTACAGTTGCTGTTACAGCAATATCCTCTTTTTAAATGATACTCCTCTTTAAAAACAAAATTTCCTTCTTCATTCAGATAATAATCTATACCTTCTACCAGCATTATAATATTTTAACAACAATACTGTCTTCAAAATGATTTTTTAATATTGTACCATCTCCATGTAAGGTCCAGATTTCAAGAGGGTCTACAATTTTAATAGTTTCTAAGATATCATTCCAATCTACATGGTCAGAAATATATAAATCTACATCATTTCCTTTTTGTAAATAGCTCCAGCCTGAGGCAAATACTTTAGCTACACCTTTTGCACCACGGTAACTATTGAAAGTTAAAGGAGGAACTAAATATACCTGGTTTTGTGTGTTTTGTTTTAAGCTTTTCCTGTCGTATAGTTTATAAGCGCCAAGGTTAATATTTTCTTTATTATATAATTGGTGGACGGGAAAAATTGAATAGTGAACTAAAATGCCTTTTTCTGGGCAATATCTGTTGATGAGTTCTGTAATTCTTTGCGCTTTTCCCAATCCGTAAACACCTAAAAGAATGTTGGATTGAATATTACTTAGTTTTTTGATTTCCTCTTCTGCGGGAGGGTGTGATACGTTTGGATTGGCGAAAGTTGTTTCGGTAATGAGAACATCGGCTTTTGGTAATAAGGCGGCTTCACAAGTAAGATCTTGTTGAAGCTTATAATCCCCTGTATACAAGTAAGAGATTCCTTCAAAAGTCATCAATACCATTGCAGAGCCTAAAATATGTCCGGCAGGATAAAACCTAATATTTACACCGTTTACCGCGAAGTCCAACATGTAATCTTGTATTAGAAAATGACCGCCTGCCTTTTTCTTAAAGCGCAGCGTCATTATTTTCTGAGTAAAGGAAGTACAATAAACAAATGAATTACCAGGCCTTGCATGGTCTCCATGAGCATGAGAAACTACTGCATTTTTTACCGGTAGTTGTGGGTCGAGATAAAAATCTCCGTATTTACAAAATAAACCTTCCGGTGTTTTTATAATGAAATCTTGCCTGATTGTTTTCAAGGATAAGTTTATTTGAAATTATTTTAGATTGGAGAATTTTTTATCTAAAGCAAGCACCTGCTCTATTAAAAAAGCTTTTTCATTATTTATTATAATAAAATCAGAAAGTTTTTCTTTCTCTTCCTCTGGCATTTGTTTGGCAATTCTTGCCAATACATTTTCACGGTTCGTATGGTCTCTTTTCATCACTCTTTCTATTCTCATTTCAAGCGGAGACGATACTAAAATATTAAAATCATTTTCCTTATAAGAATTACTCTCGAACATAATAGCAGCTTCTTTTAATACATAAGCTGATTTTTGTACTTCGCACCAGGTTCTAAAAGCTTCTATAACTGCCGGGTGGATGATGTTATTTAGCAAATCGAGTTTGCCCTGATCTTTAAACACAATCTCTGCAATATATTTTCTATTTAAGGTACCGTCCGTGAGATAGGCAGATTCGCCAAAAAGCGTTTTTATTTCTTTCCTAACCACTGGATTATCGGTCATGAGTTGTTTTCCGGCAGCATCTGCATAAAAAACTGGGATTTCCAGTAATTCAAATATCTGACAAACAGTTGTTTTCCCAGTTCCAATACCCCCTGTAATTCCAATTTTTAACATTCTTATTTTATGATCATATAATCTACCTGTTGCGGGGAGATGTGTTGAATTTTAACAAAGGGATTATTATTCTGAATAGTAACAGGGAGCATGCTTGCTCCCGCTTTCCACAAACTAAAATCAGCAAACGCGGTCACGTTATCTTCGTTTACACTTGCGTAGTCAGACAATGAAACTAATACAGTAACAGTAACATTGTTGGGGATCATTTTAACATTATAATATTCATTGTTGTTACTGATTTTAATAGGGACACGTAGTATTTTTTCCGTTAATTCTTCTACAGGTAAAAAAACTTCTACTGATGTGGGAAAGATGCTGATATTTGCTTCTAAAGATGGTCTAAGCATCACTTTAGTTGAAATTGATTTTTCTATATTCTTTCCTTTTAGGGTATCGGTTTCCCAATGGTCTATTTTTTGAAGTAGTTCTGTTGGACCTGTGATTGTTACAAAAGAAGGTTTTAATTCAACTGGTCTATTCTGTCCGAATTGTTTTTTGTAATTAATATTCGATACAAATCTAACAGGTACTCTTTTTACCTTTCTTGTAGTGAAATCAAAAAATAATGTATCAGGTTGTACACTTATAACTTTTTGGTTGGAAGAAAATTGTTGATTAATATCTCTGATTTGACCATTGAAACTAATAAAATTACGTTTTTCTAAAGGAGTAAGATCTACTTTAATCTCACTTACAGAAGCACTCATTTTATTAAACAGTAATTGCCATCCTGTTCCTTGTACGTTAAGTGTAACCGTATCTGATTGTAAAGGGTAAAAAGCTTTATTAACAGGTAGGTTTTTAAAGGTTACCAGGGTTTTTACTTTATAATCATAATTCTGTGAAAGGGCAAAAAACATCCAAGCCAGAAAAGCCATTACAATGCAAGTAAAGAAGATGCTTAGTCTTTTTCTTTCCCCAGCTGATAATCTGATAATAGCCATTACAATAGATTATAAAATGATTATTAAAAGTATAAAAAAAATGCCATCCCGAAATAAATACAAGATGGCATTTTAAAATGATGTTTAAATATTAACCATTTAATGGTTTCGAAGCGTCTAAAGAAACAGCAGCTTTATCAAATCTGATTTTGCCACCACCTTCTGTTTCTAAAACAATCGTCGTGTCATTTAAATCAACTATTCTGCCATGAATACCAGCAGTAGTAATTACCTTATCTCCTTTTTTTAATTCTGCTACAAATTTTTTGTGATCTTTAGCTTTTTTCATTTGAGGTCTGATCATGAAAAAATAAAATACCACCACGATTAAAATCATCGGTAAAAACGACATAATGCTGCTTTGTGATGATGCCTGTAATAAAATGAAATTCAACATAACTCTATTATTTATTATTTAATTATTTCTCCTACTAAATGAATTTGTGTTTGGGCAGGTACTGTATTTGCCGTAATGGTAACCACTTTATCCTGCAATCCAGATTTACCGGCACTATCAAATACTACACTAATTTTACCCGAGCCACCTGGTGCAATAGGTTCTTTAGACCATTCAGGAACAGTACAACCGCAAGTAGCAGTAGCATCTTTTATAATTAATGGAGTATTGCCTTCATTTTTAAATTTAAAATCATAGGCCACTTTTTCCCCATCTTTTATTTTTCCAAAATCATAAACTTCCTCTTCGAATTTCATGGTTGGAGCACCAGCATCTGCACCCATTTCTGAGTTTTCTATCTGGTTGCTGCTGTCCTGCTGAGTGCTTTCCTGCTTATTATTATTATTATTACATGATGCAAGTAATGCAATTGCCGTAAAAGTTAAAATGTATTTTTTCATAATCTAAATTAAACCTCTTCCGTATTTCCTGATTTTATTCTCTTTGGTAAGTTCTTCTAAAATTTTGTCTAAAATACCATTAATGAATGAATTACTTTTAGGTGTACTAAATTCTTTTGCTATTTCTAAATATTCATTTATGGTCACCTTAACAGGGATGCTGGAGAAATAAATCATTTCAGCAATAGCCATTTTCATAATCAGAACGTCCATCATCGCAATCCTGTCTGCTTCCCAATTCTTGGTTTTTCCGGCAATCAAAGCCTGAAAAGATTCGTCGTTTGCTATAGTTTTATGGAAAAGATCTATCACAAATTCCTTATCCTCACTCCAGTTAGAGCTAATTTCGGCTAATTTATGGCTGCCGTTTTCAGAAAAGTTTTTCAGGGTTTTTGCAATCATAGCCTGTAAAACATCCTGGTCTACCTGCCAGTTAATGTGCTTGTCTTCAAAAGCATTTTGCGCCAGTTCTGATTTTAAGATAATTTTTTTAAAAATGAACTTTATAATGTCTTTATCAGAATGTAAATCCTGCCCTTCTGCTAAAAGATAATTTTTATATTCTTCGGAAGCTTTTAAGCTTGCGAATAAAGAACGGGCTAATTCCGGATCGAAATCCCAGGAGATTTTATATTTTCTTACGGCTTGCAGGTAATCTTCGTTTTCATTCAGCAGCTTGATGAAAAGATTATTAAGAATTTTTAAATTAGGATTGAGATCCGCTTCCGAAGGTAAATGTTTGTTTGCCCGGTCTATAGCATCTATATCTGCATATTGCACTACATCATTAATTAAAACAAGTAAACTGATATACATTTCATATACCTTGTCTATGCTTGACAATAATCCTTTTTCCTGCTGCCTGTAATCTTTACCTTCAGATTGTTGAAACGCATACAGCGTTTGCATTACTTTAATTCTTAAGTGCCTTCTATTTAACATATATTTTAAAGAACGAGTGGATTTTGCAATCCTTTTTTATTTGATTTTAATAAGATGCTTTTATTTTTTTGATATCCGAAATTCTTTTTTCAGCTATTTTATTTGCGGCTACAATAGTAGGGATATTTTCTTGTTTTGATTTTTTTAAGACCTCTCTTGTAGCTTCATAAATGTTTTCTGCCAGTTGTAAAGTTCTTTTTTTAGAATATCCTTCTAATTCAGAATAGCAATTAATTACACCGCCTGCATTAATTAGATAATCAGGGGCGAAAAGAATTCCTTTTTCTAACAGTAATTTGCCATCGGCATGTTCTTCTGCAAGCTGGTTATTTGCTGAGCCTGCTATGATAGAACATTTCATTTTGTTAATAGTTTCTGAATTTACAGTGGCTCCTAAGGCACACGGAGCGTAAACATCAAAATCTATATCAAATAATTTATTATTATTTACAGCTTCTGCACCGTATTTTTTAGCAACTCTTATTAAGCGTTCCTGGCTGATATCGCTCACAAAAACTTTGGCATTTTCTGCTCTTAATAAATTTACTAAATTTTCTCCAACATGCCCGGTACCTTGTACTGCAACAGATCTACCGGCCAAAGAATCGGTGCCAAACATTTCTTTAACGCAAGCTTTTATTCCCATAAAAACACCTTTGGCGGTAATAGGAGATAAATCGCCGCTGCCACCCATTACTTCCGGTAAACCTGTAACGTGTGCAGTTTCCATTTTGATGAAGGCCATGTCTTTAGGACTTGTACCCACATCTTGTGTAGTTATAAAAGAACCGTTTAAATTTTTGATGAATTTTCCAAATCTGCGCATCATTGCTTCAGATTTATCAGTTCGGCTGTCTCCAATGATAACTGCTTTTCCGCCACCAAGATTTAAGCCTGTGATAGCAGCTTTATAAGTCATCGCTTTAGAAAGACGTAAAACATCGTATAATGCTTCAGTTTCATTTTCGTAATGCCACATCCTGGTGCCACCTAAAGCAGGTCCTAAAACGGTATTATGTATAGCAATGATAGCTTTCAACCCGGTTTCTTCATCATTACAAAAAACTACCTGTTGATGATTTAAGAGATCTAACTTGTTAAAAACAGAACTTTCTTCAAAACGGATAGATGACATATAATAAAATAATAGTCTTTAGAATTCTACGCAAAAGTAGCTGTTTTTTGTTAGAGTTCACTCTAAATAGTTCATTTGTTTGTTTCAGTTACAGAAGTTTTACCTAGCTAGTTAAGGTTTCTGTAGATCAGCCTGGAAAGAATTTGATAATTAAAGCAAATCCATCCAATAGGAAATATATTAAGAATAGCTAAAACAACTTATTGTGTTATTTTGACTTATCATTTAAACTTATCACCTACCTTTGACAAATCATTATATGAAAGAATTAGCATATCTAAATAAATTTTTTGTTAAATATAAATGGCGCCTGATCCCGGGGATAATCTTCGTAATTACCTCCAATTTTTTCGCCGTTTGGCCAGCACAGGTTATTAGGTTAGCGTTAGATTTGGTTACCGAAAATATTGCACTTTATAAACTTTTTTACGGTTTCGGAAGGCAGGAAATTCTTTACAGAATATTTGGTTCCAGTTTGTTGTTTTTTGGGGCGCTGGTTTTGTTAATGGCGTTAATTAGAGGTGTTTTGTTGTTTTTTATGCGGCAAACGATCATCTTAACGTCCAGACATATAGAGTATGATCTAAAAAACGAGATCTATCATCACTACCAAAAGCTTAACCTGGCCTTTTTTAAGAGAAACAATACCGGGGATTTAATGAATAGGGTTACGGAGGATGTAAGTCGGGTTAGAATGTATGTGGGCCCGGCAGTAATGTACACCATTAATACTATTGTTTTATTTATCCTGGTGATTATTGCGATGTTTAGTATAAATGCCAAGCTTGCTTTTTTTAGCCTGGCGCCTTTACCCATTTTGGCTATTATCATTTATAAGATCAACGATATTATTCATAAAAAGGGAGAGAAGATTCAGGAACGATTAAGTGACCTGTCCTCGTATGTACAAGAATCTTTTTCAGGAATTAGAATAATTAAAGCTTACGGTAGAGAAGATCAGATCATTAAAGGTTTTGCCAAAGAGAGCGAAGATTACAAGACTGATTCCCTGGGCTTGGTGAAAGTACAGGCTCTTTTCTATCCCTTTATGTTGTTGTTGGTTGGTTTAAGTACAATTATTACCATATATGTTGGGGGGATTGATGTGATGGAAGGGAAAATTACAGCTGGAAATATTGCTGAATTTATCGTCTATGTAAACCAGTTAACTTTCCCTGTGAGTTCCTTAGGCTGGGTAACGACTTTAGTTCAAAGAGGGGCAGCTTCACAAAAGCGAATCAATATGTTTTTGAAAACCGAACCGGAAATCAAGAGCGGCCATCTTAAAGAAAATCCTATTTCGGGTAATGTCAGGTTTGAGAATGTGAGTTTTACTTATCCTGATACTGGAATTGTAGCTGTTGAAAATTTAAATTTTGAAATAAAAGCAGGCGAAATGGTCGCTATCATCGGAAGAACAGGCTCGGGAAAATCAACTATCGCTAATCTGCTCTTAAGAATGTATGATACTTCTAAAGGAGAAATTTATATTGATAACATACGGTTGAAAGATTTAAATCTGGCTAATTACAGAAGCCAGGTAGGGTTTGTACCCCAGGAAGTCTTTTTGTTTTCTGATACAATTGCAAGAAATATAGCTTTTAGCCTGGATACGTTAGATATGCAAAGGGTAGAGCAGGCTGCGAAAGATGCTTCGGTATATCACAATATCATGGAGTTTGATAAGAAGTTTGAAACCTTTATTGGCGAAAGGGGGATTACTTTATCAGGAGGACAAAAACAACGTGTTTCCATCGCCAGAGCTTTGGTTAATTCTCCTCAGATTTTGATTTTTGATGATAGTCTTTCTGCTGTGGATACAAAAACAGAAGAGCAAATTTTGAGAAATCTGGGTAAAATGATGAAAAATAAAACGAGTATCATGATCGCCCATCGTGTTTCAACTATAAAAAACGCCGATAAAATTCTGGTTTTGGATCAGGGAAAAATTGCAGAACAAGGTAATCATCAGGCTTTAATGGCTAAAAAAGGGCTTTATTACGATTTGTATGAAAAGCAACTGTTGGAAGAACAGCTTAATAATTAAAATTTTATAGTTTTTTAGCACACTATTATTTGGAACTTTAGATTTTTCTTTCTTTATTTAGCAAATAAATTTAAAACACTTATCAACGCAATGGGAGATTACGAAAACAAAGAGAGAGAAGAGGTTTTTTCTAAGAAGGTTAGAGCGGGTAAAAGAACTTATTTTTTTGATGTAAAATCTACGAGATCTAATGATTATTACATTACTGTAACCGAAAGCAAGAAAAGATTAGAAGACGGTGTATTTGTGAAACATAAGATTTTCCTTTACAAAGAAGATTTTGAGAAATTTGCAGAGGGCCTTTCAGAAACAGTAGAATATATTAAATCTCACCAGGATGTTGTGGAGAAAAGATATGAATACACTCCAGAAAGTGCGGCGCAAAAAGTTGACGACGATTTTTCGTTCGAGTTATAAAATAAAGCATTAATCATGCTAAAGGCTGTAATATATTTTACGGCTTTTTTTGTGCAGAAAGAAAAAACATTTGAAAATCAATAAATTAAAAAACTATAGTTTTTTTGAAATTTTATTTTTACATTTGATATAATAAATAATTACAGTAATGAATAATGGAACAGTAAAGTTCTTTAACTCAACCAAAGGATTTGGTTTTATTAAAGAAGACGGAACAAACAAAGAATATTTTGTACACGTTTCGGGTCTGGTTGATGAAATCAGAGAAAATGACGAAGTTACTTTTGACCTACAAGACGGTAAAAAAGGATTAAATGCAGTGAATGTTAAACTTGCTTAATCGGCAGGTCTCAATATAGATCACATTTAAGTCATCAAAGCCATCGCCAGAAGCGATGGCTTTTTTGTTTCAGGAAATAAAATTTATTTTTATTATGGCCCTGTTTGTATTTAAATGAGGTTTTTGATGGAAACTTGAAAATAAATAAATAATACCGGTTTATTTTACTTACCTTGCAGTAATTAAAAAATACACAAATGAATAATGGAACAGTAAAGTTCTTTAATTCTACCAAAGGTTTTGGTTTTATTAAAGAAGACGGAACAGACAAAGAATACTTTGCACACGTTTCGGGTCTGGTTGATGAGATCAGAGAAAATGACGAAGTTACTTTTGACCTACAAGACGGTAAAAAAGGATTAAATGCAGTAAATGTTAGACTAGCTTAAGTTAAGCCGGTATTTTAATATAGATCACATTTAAAGTTATTAAAGCCATCACCAAAAGTGATGGCTTTTTTTGTATAAGGATTTTTTAACCGTTAGGATAACAATATTTTAATTATTAGCATTGCATTTCAGATAACTCTTATGATAGATAAAATAACCTGGGGAATTATAGGTTGCGGAGATGTGACCGAAATAAAAAGCGGGCCAGCGTTTAATAAGATCGAAAATTCTTCATTAATAGCTGTGATGCGAAGAAACGCAGCAAAGGCAGAAGATTATGCCAGGCGGCACAATGTACCTAAATGGTATGGTAATGCCGATGATTTAATTAATGATCCGGAAATAAATGCAATTTACATAGCTACCCCGCCGGCAAGCCATGAGGAGTATACTATTAAAGCTTTAAAAGCAGGCAAGAATGTTTATGTAGAAAAACCAATGTCACTTTCGGAAGAGGGATGTTTAAGAATGTTAGCTGTTGCCAAAGAAACAGACAGTAAATTAAGCGTAGCACATTACCGCAGGGCAATGCCTTTTTTCGAGAAAATAAAACAATTAATTGAAAGCGAAATTATTGGCACAATTAACTGTGTGAATTTAAAGATGATGCAGGGAGCGGAGAATTCTATCATCACACAAACCGAAGATAACTGGCGATTAAATCCAGCTCTTTCTGGTGGCGGATTGTTTCATGATCTGGCCCCTCATCAAATTGATATGATATACTATTTGTTTGGAGAGATCAAAAAGGCCGTTGGGTTATCTGCAAATAAGAGTAAACTTAGCGAGGCTAATGACATGGTTGCGGGGCAGATTCTTTTTAAAAATGATATCTTATTTAATGGATTTTGGTGCTTTAATAATCCTTTGGCAGAAAATCTGGATTTATGTGAAATTATTGGTACAAAGGGGAAGATTAGCTTTGCTTTTTTTGGACAAACGAAAATTACTATAAATTTAGGTGGAAAAGAAGAAGTTTTAGAGGTTTTGCACCCCACTCATGTGCAGCAGCCTATGATTGAAAAAGTTGTCCAATACTTTTTAAATAAAGGCGAGAATCCTTGTACTGCAGCTGAAGGAGCAGAAGTATTAAGAATTATGGATTTGTTCAATAATTAGTTTTATGTTTTTATCTTTTACTTATTAGCTGATCAATAGAATATTTCCCGCTTCCGGTAACTAATAATAAAATGTAAGTAAGGAGATAGTGTAATCCCATTTCCTGCTTGGCAAAACCATGATCTGCATGAACCACAAATACAGCTATTAGCATTGTAGTAATTAAAGGGATAACCGCTAATTTGGTTCCGAAACCAATCATAATTAAGCCAGAACAGATGATTTCAGCAAACAAAACCAGTAATAGAGATACGGTAGCTCCTAACCCAATTGGATCGGCAAATTTAATTCCGCCTTCTGCAAATAATAGCTGTGTTTTTTGTAAACCATGTATAATCATGAAGGCCCCAATGAGTACTCGTATTAATAAAAGAACGATATGAAGGTTTTTTATGTTAATATTAGTTTTAAATAGATATTTCATGTCTGATTTTAAGTTCTTAAGAATTCAAATTAAATGAGAATTCGGGCCGAATATAGCAGGATTTAGCGATAATATTCATCATCATATCATCATAAAAGAAATCAGATTTGCGATTTAATTAGCTTACATTAAATTTGCATCAAATTAAAGAAATGACAGAAGAATTAGAACACGTAAAGTGCTTAATAATAGGATCCGGCCCTGCCGGATATACTGCTGCAATTTATGCCGCCAGAGCCGATCTTAAACCGGTAATGATTACTGGAATGGAAATGGGCGGGCAGTTAACACAAACTACTGATGTAGAGAATTTTCCAGGCTATCCTGGGGGGGTAATGGGACCTGATATGATGGAAGATTTTCGTAAACAGGCAGAGCGTTTTGGTACTGATATCCGTTTTGGTTATGTTTCTTCGGTTGATTTTAGCGGACCTGTACATAAAGTTGTGGTTGACGATGCAAAAACTATTCTTGCTGACACAGTAATTGTCTCCACCGGCGCATCTGCAAAATGGTTAGGCCTTCCTTCTGAACAAAAGTATAATGGTTTTGGCGTATCGGCTTGTGCTGTTTGTGATGGTTTTTTCTTTAAAAATCAGGATGTAGCAATAGTGGGGGCAGGGGATACCGCTGCAGAAGAAGCTACGTATCTGGCAAAGTTATGTAATAAGGTTTATATGCTGGTAAGAAGGGACGAGTTCAGAGCTTCTAAAGCAATGGAAAAACGGGTGTTAAATACGCCAAACATCGAAATTATCTATAATTCGGAAACTAAAGAAATTTTAGGTGATGGTAAGAATGTTACCGGTGTAAAAATATATAATAATAAAACTCAGGAAGAAAGTGAGTTGGCCGTGTCAGGATTTTTTGTTGCGATTGGTCACAAGCCAAATACAGATATTTTTAAAGGATGGCTGGATATGGATGAGACAGGTTATATCATTACCCAACCAGATAGTACAGCTACGAAAATTCCTGGAGTGTTTGTTTCTGGTGATGCCCAGGATAAGATCTATCGTCAGGCTGTAACAGCGGCCGGAACAGGTTGTATGGCAGCTTTAGAGGCAGAGCGGTACCTTGCAGAAAAGGAGTACGAATAATCTCAATAACAAAAGAGCCGATTGATTCATCGGCTCTTTTGGTTCATTTAATTTTTGGCGTTCGCATCTACTTCATCAGTTTTATCAGGGTCCGGATCGTGTTTTACCTCAACTTCAACCAATCCCATCGGGCTTGTTGCCGGTCTTTCATCACCTAATAACACACCCCAGTGTTTAAATGATTCGGATCTGTCGAATATTACCTTTAAAACAGCAATAATTGGGAGCGCCAGAAACATACCCGAAATGCCAGCAAGTGTGCCGCCAATGATAACACCTAAAATAGCACTTAATGCATTTATTTTAACTTTAGATCCTACAATTCTTGGCATGAGGATATTATTATCTAGGAACTGAACTACTGCTATTACAACTAAAACTGTAATAACTGGTGATAATTCCTGGGAAGAAGTTAAAGTTAGTAAAACACCAATAATATTCCCAAAAAGGGCGCCTACGTAAGGAATAAGGTTTAAGAGGGCGAATATGACACCTATAAGTAGTGCGTGTTTTATTCCTAATATAAAAAGAATTCCACCAAGTAATAAAGTCATGTAAGTTACTTGTATTAAAAGGCCAATCAGGTAACTTTTAATAATCACTTCGGTTTCTTTTAAGCTCTCCTTAACTTTTGGATGGCTCTCATCAAGAAACCACATGAAAATGAATTTAAGGAAAAGGTTTTTATAAAACAGGAAAAGGTAAATATATATCGGTAGCAGGCCAAAGAATAAAAAAGTACCGGATACGGAGCCCATGGCACCTGAAAGAATATTGCCGGTAGAACTGAGTATCGATTTGCTTTGTTCATCAATAAACTTGGTCTGCTCTCTGGTACTTACTTTAAATGTTTCACTTACCCAACTACTTAAAGAATTGATGTGCGTGTTTAAGTTTTCTTTGATCTGAGGAAAATCGGCAACTAATATACTGATCTGTGAAGAGAAAAACCAAATGATTCCTGCCATGAAAATAAGCAGAAAAAGTATAGGAAAAATAATGGCTAAAGCATCAGGTATCTTATATCTTTTAAAGAAACGATATACCGGCAGTAGCATTATACTAATAAAAAAAGCCATCAGCAGCGGCATAATAATATCGTTTCCCAGTACAAGCAAAGCAATAATAAGCATTAAGCCTAATAATTCTAGGGATCTTTTTACCGTTATAGGCATGTCTTTCATGTATGTTCAGATTATATAAACAATACAATTTAATCAGTAAATTGTTATTAAAGCTATAAAATAATTGCTCAATAAGCCATAAAAAAA
>JAZQRF010000246.1:0-16707 GCA_045629485.1 Pelobium sp.
ACCGTCCCTCCCACTCCACATTTGGTTTTCAACATCTTTCCGAGGCTTAACAAATCATCTTCCTTACCCTTAAAACCAGTGATTAAGGTAACAGCTTTGCCGCCTCTTTGTTTTTTATCCAACTGCACTCTAAGATCCTGATATTTTACTAAAGGAGTTTCTTCCTCCTCTTTTTCAAAACTCTGATATTCATGCTCAGGATCGGTTGAAAAAACGATCCCCTCGAAATTATTAAATTTCTTTGACTTTTTGCTCATATCATTTTCGTTACTTAATCTATATTTTTATCCATTTAAATAATCAATGATAGCGATAAATGTTTAACGGCGATATGTATTTCCTGAGGAAAATTTAACGGTTCCCCATCAACATGTACTGGTCCCTCTACTGCTCTGGTAATTTTTATTTTTTTCCCTCTTAGAATTTCTATATAATTTGAAGAATGTGCGGTTTTTGAAAAAAGCTTGTAACCCAATATCGGAAATTTATATAGAGGAAATGGCTTGATGATACAAATATCCAATAAGCCATCGTCTAATAAAGCCAATGGAGAAATGTGTGCATTATTTCCAAATTGAGATGAATTGGCTATACTCACCATAAAAGCGTCTCTCACATATTCTACTCCGTCTATCTCTATGGCATAAGTCTGAGGTTTGTAATTCCGAATCTCTTCCAAAGTAGTTGTTATATATCCCTGAAATCCTCTGGTTGCATGTTTAGCGAAAAGGGCGCTAATATGTGCGTCAAAACCCATCCCGGCTACATTAAAAAACTTTTTTTGATTGAAAGTGGCAGAATCAATTTTTATACTTTTTAAGTTATTAAGGTTTGCAATTGCTTTAGATTTATTGATTGGGATTTGGAGCGTTCTCGCTAATCCGTTTCCTGATCCAGACGGGATAATCGCCATTTTTACAGGTGTAGACTCAACTACAGATGCTATTTCATTAATGGTACCATCCCCTCCAACAGAGGCAATGATATCAAAACCTTCAGCAATAGCCTGTTCTGCAAGAACTGTAGCATGGCCTATGTGCTCTGTAAAAACAATATCGGCTTCAAATTTTTGATGATCCAGAAACTGATCTACCAGCGAGGGGACAAATGTTTTTAACTGCCCGCCGGAAATAGGATTTACAATAAATAATATGCGCTCTCTCAAAAATATTTAGCTATTTAAATCTAAAGCAAAAGTAATTCTAAATTTTCCACATATTAAAAAATGTTATACCTTTGCACAAATTAGTGGAATGATTTGAAGTGCTTTACAAAAAGCCAGGATTGCAACCACGTTAAAAAGTGCTAAAACCTCTATCTTGCTTTTTACCCTTCGCAATCATTCCTAATTATTGGTTTAAAAAGTAAAATTTAATTCTATATGCCTTATTTATTTACGTCAGAATCTGTTTCTGAGGGACATCCGGATAAAGTAGCTGATCAAATATCGGATGCTTTAATTGATAATTTTTTAGCTTTTGATAAAGAATCAAAAGTAGCTTGTGAAACACTGGTAACCACCGGACAGGTAGTATTAGCCGGAGAAGTAAAATCTAAAACCTATTTAGATGTGCAAAGAATTGCCCGCGAAGTCATAAGAAAGATTGGCTATACCAAATCTGAATACATGTTTGAGGCAAATTCATGCGGAATTCTTTCAGCAATACATGAGCAATCTCAGGATATTAATCAAGGTGTAGACCGTTCTAACCCTGAGGAGCAAGGTGCTGGAGACCAGGGAATGATGTTTGGCTATGCAACCAGTGAGACCGAAAATTATATGCCTTTAGCATTAGATATTGCGCATAAATTATTGTTAGAACTAGCTGTACTTCGCAGAGAAAACCAAGAAATTTCTTATTTACGGCCTGATGCTAAATCTCAGGTAACTATTGAATATGATGATAATCATCAGCCGATAAGAATTGATAGTATCGTTATATCTACTCAACATGATGATTTTCATCAGGATGATAATTTGATGTTGGCTAAGATCAAAAAAGACATTATCGACATTTTAATCCCAAGAGTAAAAGCATTATTAAAACCAGAATTACAAAAATTATTTACAGATAGCATTACTTACCATATTAACCCAACTGGTAAATTTGTTATAGGTGGTCCTCACGGAGATACAGGCTTGACAGGAAGAAAAATTATTGTTGATACCTACGGCGGGAAAGGTGCACATGGTGGGGGAGCTTTCTCTGGTAAAGATCCTTCTAAGGTAGACCGCTCCGCTGCTTATGCTACTCGTCATATCGCTAAAAACCTGGTTGCTGCAGGTGTTGCAGAAGAAGTTTTAGTGCAAGTTTCTTATGCTATTGGTGTTGCAGAGCCATGCGGAATTTTTATAGACACAAAGGGGACAGCTAAAGTTGAGC
The DNA here is from genome assembly GCA_045629485.1 of Pelobium sp. Taxonomy (GTDB): domain Bacteria; phylum Bacteroidota; class Bacteroidia; order Sphingobacteriales; family Sphingobacteriaceae; genus Pseudopedobacter. Next base: position 2,385 of record JAZQRF010000246.1, read on the forward strand.
TTACAGACGGGGAAATCGCAAAGAAAGTAGAAAAATTGTTTGATATGCGCCCTTATTTTATAGAGCAACGTTTAAAACTTAGGAACCCTATCTACTCAGAAACTGCCGCTTACGGACATATGGGTCGTAAGAATGAAGTTGTTCAAAAAACATTCTTAGGTTCTAATGGTGAAGAGAAAACCGTTGAAGTAGAATTGTTTACCTGGGAGAAATTAGATTTTGTAGATAAGGTTAAAGAAGAATTTGGTTTGTAATTCGATTTTAGCCCTATAGCAGGATCCGATTATCGGCACCATTTTTTCATCCCTCAGCTGGTTAAGTTAACAAGCTAAAACGGAATAAGCCTCCTAAAATAAAAAGCCTGACGGACCTCCCCGCCAGGCTTTTATTATGCCCAAAACTAATTCTTTTCAGGAAGCAATATCAAACGAATAAAATTATTCTGATTGAAATACTTGTTAGCTGATATCTTCGTACTTTCCTGGTTTACTTCTCCTAAACTATTTAAATAGTTTAAAATCATTTCAGGGTTCTTATTTAATGCAGCCGAAGATTGCAGATAACTTAGCCAAAAATTGTTTTCTCTTAATTGTAATTCTAACTGCCGTCTTTCTTCAGCTTTAAATTTCTGGATATCATCAAAAGATGCCCCGCTTTGTTTTAAATGGTTTACCTCTTCTATAGCAGCCCCAATTAACTTATCAACATTATTAGGTGCACAGCTAAAAGATATCTGGATAGAATACCTATTTTTAGGCTCACTGTCATAACTTAAATTTACTCTTGGGCTATAAACACCACTCTCTTTTTCTCTCAATCTTTCTGTGATTTTTATATCCAGAATTGCCTTTAAAGCCTCCAGTTGAAGGTTTTCTTTATCGGAATAGCTATAATTGCCATGATATACCAATACTACAGTAGCTTTATCTTCCAAGCCCTTATATACCTTTTTAGTAATATCTCCTTTTACAGGCTCTAATCCCAAATCTTTAAAGCTCTCCTTTTGCTTGGTAGCAGGTAAACTTCCTAAATACAATTCTAAAAGTGGTTTTATCTCTTCTGTTTTAAAATTTCCCACAAAAGTGAAAGTAAAATCAGCGGCATTACTAAAACGTTCTTTATAAAATGAAATGGCCTTGTTAATATCAATTTGCCCTAATTCTTCCAGACTTATAGTTTGAGCTCTCTTTTTATAGCTATTTAAAACGGCCATAGCAGTATCCTGGAAAACTGCTGTTGGCTGGCTGGATCTATTTACTAAAACCGTTCTCGTTTCTTCCAATTGAGTTTTTAATACGCTTTCATCCTTTCTTGGTGCTGTAAAATAAAGATGGATAAGCTGCAGAGCCGTCTCTAAATCTCTAGGAGAAGAAGACCCACTTAACCCTTCGCTATAAGTGCCAATAAACGGACTAACATCCACCACTTTTCCTGTCAATAGTTTTCCCAATTGAGTGGCATCAAAATCTCCTATTCCGGATGAATTAATCAGTTGATCGGCCATTTCTGCAGAGCGGAAATCAGCATCATTAGCCAATGAAGTTCCGCCTTTGCTATAGGCACTAAAAAGTATCTGGTCATTTTTAAAATCTGTTTGCTTTAAAATAACTTTTACTCCATTTGATAAAGTGAGCTCAGTGATTTCTATTTTATCATTTTTCTTTTCGTCAATGACTTTCCCTGGGATTGGTAATGTGGTCATTAAAGGCTTATCTACCACATTATCTACATAAGGAGCTACATTATTACCTGCAGATTTTATCCATGATATAAATGTTGCTTCAGAAGGCAAATTCGCTTTTTCTTTTTCGGGTGCCTGTATCAAAGCAATCATGTTCTCCTCTGTAACATAACCTGCTGCCAGTTGATTAACACTTTCTAAAGTGATTTTATCCAAATTGTTCTTATAAAATGAAAAGATATAATCAATACTAGGAATTGCCTGTCCTTTTAAGAAATTCTCTACATACTGTTGAACATATACACTCGATTTGGTTTTATCTTTTTCTTTAAATTGCCTTTCTACGCCTGTTAATAAATTAGTTTTAGCCCGTTCTAATTCAGAAGCAGTAAATCCGAATTTTTTCATCCTCACATTTTCTGCCACTACCGCTTCAACAGCGGCATTTAAGCCCGCAGCATCTTTAGAAACGGCCACACTGTTAAATGCATCCAGATCAACCAAACCACCCTGAAAGGAACCGTAATTGCTTTGTGCAAAAATAAATGGTGCATTTCCTTTTTGTACAATTTCTGTTAACCGGTCTCCCAACATGGCGTTTATAAGACTGGTTTTAATTTTCTCTATCAAGTCTTTTTCTGTATTTTCTACTATCTCAGGGTGCTTATAAGTGATAGCAGCAATATTATAAGGGAACTCAGGATCAGTTACAATTTTAACCAAAGGCTCTTTATTTCCCGGTACAGTATATTGCTCTCTTTTTCTCTCTGATTCCGGATTTTTTAAATCACCAAAATTTTGCTTAATCAAATCCTCAACTTCCTTAACATCAAAATCTCCTACTGCGACGATGGCCTGTAAATCTGGCCTGTACCAATCTTTGTAGAATCGTTTGAGGGTTTCATATTCAAATTTTTGGAGTACTTCTATTTTCCCAATAGGTAATCTTTCTGCATAACGTGAATTTGCCAACAACACAGGAAGCAATTGTTTAGACATTCTTTCCTGGGCGTTTTTCCCACGCTGCCTGTCTTCTTCTATAATCACTCCACGTTCCTGGTCTATTTCTTCGTTATCAAAACTTACATGCCCGGCCCAGTTGGCTAAAATATCAAAGCCTTTCTTAAAAACCTCTACACTATCTGTAGGAAGCGGCAATTGGTAAACCGTTTGATTAAAACCGGTATACGCGTTTAAATCTGCACCAAAACGTACTCCTGCCTTTTGAAGATAGCTCACTAACTCGTTTTTAGGGAAATCACGGGTTCCATTAAACGCCATGTGCTCTGTAAAATGTGCCAGGCCAAGTTGATCATCATCTTCTACGATAGAGCCAACTTTATTCACCAAATACAGTTCTGCTCTTTGCTTAGGTTCTACATTCTTCCTGATGTAATAGGTTAAGCCGTTAGGCAATTTTCCAATAATAACATTACTGTCTGCAGGAATCACAGGTGATGGTGCTTCTAACTGAGTTGATTGTGTAGCCGTTTTTACAGAACAGGCAGAAAAACTCAATCCTAATGCACAAAGCCAGATATATTTATAAAATTTCATATTCTTAGTATATGTTGTTTTAGATCAAAAATTAACAATTTGTTACAAAATAACTATTCATCTGAGATATTTAATAATAAGGTTTATATTTGGCCCATCATTAGGGGTGCCTTGTTTTATAAAAACACAAAAACAGGCTGAGATTAAACCCATCTTTATTGTAGATAGATTAAACATCTTGAAACGTAAAGAGCACCTGATCCGGATAATGCCGGCGTAGGGAAAAAGGTAAAATAAGAATAAGACAGGCGGTATTACCCCTTTTATCGCAATTATGTATTATTTAAATTATTTCAAAATTGAAAAAAATCATGTTAGCGATGCTAATCGCTGTGTTGCTGCCTCTATTTACATGGGCGCAAAATGTATTACAGGGCAAGATCTTTGATGCAAGTTCAAAAATTCCAATGGCCGGAGCAACCGTTTATTTACCAGAGGCTAACCTAAAGACTCAGACAAATGGAAATGGCGAATTTAGGTTTGTGAATATAAAAAACGATCGTTATCAATTACAGATTTCCTACATCGGCTTTAAGCCTTTAGAAAGAATTATAACCGTTAACGGTGAAACGAGAGTGGATTTTAGTTTAGAAAAATCCTTACTATTAGCAGATGAGGTAATTGTTAGCGCCACAAGGGCCTCTGCAAATTCGGCTACCACGTTTAAAAACATTTCTAAAGAAGAGATTGACAAAAATAATTTTGGACAGGATTTGCCGTATTTATTAAATCAAACTCCTTCTGTAGTAACTTCGTCTGATGCAGGTGCGGGAGTTGGTTATACTTCTATGCGGATAAGAGGATCAGACGGAACAAGAATTAATGTCACTATCAATGGTATCCCCTATAATGATGCAGAAAGCCAGGGCTCATTTTTTGTTAATTTACCTGATTTTGCTTCATCTGTAGATAATATTCAATTGCAAAGAGGTGTTGGAACATCCACAAATGGTGCCGGTGCTTTTGGTGCCAGTTTGAATATTCAAACGGCTGTTCTTAATGATTCTGCTTACGCTGAAGTAAATAATTCCGCAGGCTCTTTTGGAACTTTGAAAAACACCGTAAAAGTTGGGACTGGTTTAATCAACGGGAAATGGACTTTTGACGGTCGTTTATCAAGAATTACCAGTGATGGTTTTATAGACAGAGGTTCTTCTGACTTAAAATCGTATTATTTATCGGGAGCTTATTACGGAAAGAAAAGCATTTTAAGAGCAGTAACTTTCTCTGGTCAGGAGAAAACTTACCAGGCATGGAATGGTATCCCAGAAGCTAAGTTAAAAGGAACTCAAGCAGAATTACTGGATCATTACTATCGTAACCAAGGCGATTTATATAACACCGTTGAAGATTCTTTAAACCTGTTTAATTCAGACCCAAGAAAGTTTAACATGTTCAGCTATAAAAACCAGACTGATAATTATATACAGAATAATCATCAGCTCTTATATTCTAAGGAAATTAGTGATCAATTAAACTTCAACGCTGCTTTACATTATACCAAAGGCGCAGGATATTACGAAGAATATAAATACGGCGAAAAATTTGAAAAATATGGCTTAGATACCCTATTCATCGGCACCGATACTGTGGCCAATACAGATTTAGTGAGGAGACGCTGGTTAGATAATCACTTTTACGGCTTAACCTATTCTCTAAATTATCGTCCGTCAAATCAATTAGATTTCGTTTTGGGTGGTGGATATAATGAATATAAAGGAGAACATTTTGGTGAAGTGTTATGGGCCAGATATGCCTCACAATCAGAGAACGACTATCGTTATTACGAAAATGATGCAACAAAAAAAGATTTTAATGTATTTGGAAAAGTAACTGCAAACCTTAATAAGATCAATCTTTTTGCAGATTTACAGTACAGAAGAATTGATTATACCTTTCTTGGTTTCGATCGTAATCAAAATAACGTAGAGCAAAACGCTGTTCTAAATTTCTTTAATCCTAAAATTGGGTTAACTTATCAACTAAATGAGAACCATAACGCCTACGCTTCTTTTGCTGTTGCCAATAAAGAACCTAATAGAAATGATTTTACAGAATCTACACCTGATAGCAGGCCTAAAGCAGAGCGATTAAATAACATTGAGATCGGCTATAGATACTTAAGAAGCAACGTTACTGCTGGCTTGAATCTCTTTGGAATGTTTTATAAAAACCAATTAATTTTGACTGGTCAGATAAATGATGTAGGAAGCTATATCAGAAGCAATGTAGACAATAGTTATAGAATTGGTGTTGAGTTCGATTCTAAATGGGTGGTCTCTCCAAGATTTACCTGGGCAATAAATGCCAGCTTGAGCGATCATAAAATTAAAGAATTTAGAGAGTTCTTTGATGAATACGATTCGGATTTTGAATGGATTGGTCAGCAGGAAAACATTTACAAAAACACTGATATTGCCTTTGCTCCTAAATTTATTGGTGGAAATGAGTTTGCGTATAAGCCATTCAGAGGCTTCGAAGCGGCATTACTTTCTAAATTTGTAAGTAAACAGTATTTAGACAACACATCAAATGAAGCGAGAAAACTGGATACCTTCTTTGTACATGATGTTAGATTAACCTATCAACTTAAAGCCCTAGGACTCAGAAATATCGGTTTGGGTTTACAAATTAACAATATCCTGAACGAGAAATATGAAAGTAATGGATATTCTTACGGCTATATTTATGATGGCAGTTTGGTTACCGAAAACTTTTACTTTCCTCAGGCAGGAACAAACTTTATGTTTAGTTTGAATGTGAGGTTTTAAGGTTATTAATAAAATAGAGTACCAAGTCTAATTAGATTTTGGTACTCTATTTTACCTTGTATAAAAACTCTGCTCTTTCTTCTTTGGATACCACTATTTTTTCTGCGTTTGAATATGCTTGCGTAAAAGTTAAAGGAAATTTTTTCTTTGCTTTTGGATTCCATTTAAATTCTGCAGCCAATAAATTATCATTTGACTTTTCTATATAATCTATTTCCTGCTGTTGTGTAGTACGCCAGAAAAAAGATTCAGCCTCCATAAAGTTTTGTTGAAGATACTTCTGCCTTTCGCTCACTAAATAATTTTCCCATAAAGCACCCACATCATTTCTGCCAGATAGCGGATTAAAATTACGTGTAACAGCATTAATAACACCCGTATCATAGAAATAGATTTTTTTCCCTTTTTTAATTTCGTTCCGCACATTACCAGAAAAGGCTGGCAATGTAAAAACCACAAAAGCCTTCTCTAATAAATCTATATATCGTTCTACAGTTTTATAATCGGCTTTTATGAGTTGTGCTATTTCAGATAAATTTACTTCGCTACCTACTTGTAATGCCAACGCTTTTACTATTTTTTCGAATAGCTGTGGCTTACTAACATTTTCAAGTGTGAATAAATCTTTATACAAATAGCTGTCTGTAAGTAACTTTAAATGTTCTTCTGCATTTTGGGGATCATTAATGATTTCTGGATATGAACCATACAACAGTCTTTGTTCTAAACTTCTTTCTTCTGTGAGGAAATCAGTATGATCTCTTAATTCAGCATAAGAAAATGGCAACAACAACATTTCGTATTTACGGCCTGTTAAAGGCTCATTTAGCTTTCCCGAAAGCTCAAAAGCTGATGAACCTGTAGCAATAACCTGTACGTTTTTTATTCTGTCTACTATAATTTTTATAAGAACCCCTATCTCTGAAATCCGCTGGGCCTCATCTATAAAAAGAATATCATAGCCAGACAACATTTGAGTAAGTTGAGTAATATTGGGCTTTTCTAGAAGATCACGCACATCTGCGTCATCGCCATTTAGGCGGAGTATATTTTTATTCGTTTCTGCTAATAATTGCTCAACAAAAGTTGTTTTTCCTGTTTGCCTTGGACCAAAAACAATAAAAGCTTTTCCTTTGAAAAGTCTTTTTAGCGCATAATCTATTTGTTTCCTTATTACCATGATAATCAAATATGGTTATTTTGGAATAGAATCCAAAAATATTATGATTATTTTGGAAACCCTAAATTTTATCCAATAAAAAAGTCCTTCTTCGAAGGACTTCAAATTATCTCAGAAAAGATTATCTTCCCATTCCGCCACCCGGCATGTTTTTCATCATTTTTTGCATTTTCGCCATTGCAGACGGGTCAGAGAATTGCTTCATTACCTTACGCATGTCTTCAAACTGCTTAATCAGCTTATTCACCTCAGCAATATCAGAACCCGAACCTTTAGCAATTCTTTGTCTGCGGCTTTGGTTTATCGCATCAGGGTTTTCACGTTCGTGAGGAGTCATAGATTGGATAATTGATTCGATGCCTTTAAAAGCATTATCATCAATATCTACATTCTTCATCATTTTGCCAACGCCAGGGATCATGCCCATCAAATCTTTGATGTTACCCATCTTTTTGATTTGCTGAATTTGTCCTAAGAAATCGTTAAAATCGAATTTATTTTTTCTGATTTTCTTTTGTAATGCCGCAGCTTCTTTCTCATCAAATTGTTGTTGTGCTCTTTCTACTAAAGAGATCACATCACCCATCCCGAGAATACGGGATGCCATCCTATCCGGATAGAAAACATCCAGCGCATCCATTTTCTCGCCTGTACCTACAAACTTAATGGGTTTGTTTACTACAGATTTAATAGACAATGCCGCTCCACCACGCGTATCACCATCTAATTTAGTTAATACAACTCCGGTAAAGTCTAACCTATCGTTAAAAGCTTTTGCTGTGTTTACCGCATCCTGTCCGGTCATGGCATCAACAACGAAAAGGATTTCCTGAGGGTTGGTTGCCTTTTTAACTTCAGCAATTTCGTCCATCAGCGCATCGTCTAAAGTTAAACGACCGGCCGTATCTATAATGATTACATTATTACCGTTTTTCTTACCGTAAGCAATACCTTCCAAAGCGATGGCTACCGGGTTGGTAGATTCTCTGTTGGTATAAACTTCGGCACCAACCTGACCAGCTAAAACCTCTAATTGATCTATCGCTGCCGGACGATAAATGTCGCCTGCAACCAATAAAGGCTTTTTATTTTTTTGAGTTTTTAAGAAGTTGGCTAGTTTACCTGTAAAGGTTGTTTTACCGGCTCCGTTTAAACCTGCAATTAGTATTACTGTTGGATTTGCTTTTAAATCAAGCTCATCAACGCTGCCTCCCATTAACTGGGTAAGTTCATCGTTCATGATTTTAGTAAGCAACTGACCAGGAGAAATTGCAGTTAATACATTTTGTCCTAATGCCTTTTGCTTTACCTCATCTGTAAAAGTTTTTGCAGTTTTATAGTTAACATCGGCGTCTAAAAGAGCTTTTCTAATCTCTTTCATCGTCTCGGCCACATTAATCTCTGTAATGCTGCCCTGCCCTTTTAATACCTTAAACGCTCCTTCGAGCTTATCCTGAAGATTGTCAAACATTTGCTAATCTGTATTTCGTTAATTTTTGGATTACAAAGTTATCATTTTGATTGAAAGGCTGAAGCCTAATAAATAACTTAAATAACATTTGAAAATATTTTTTTTATTTTTCTATATTTGTAACGAAATCATTGATTGTTTCGTCTTATATCTAAAAGTTGGTGTTTAACGAAAGAATAAATTTAATTGTTAAAAATTGTTAAACATCTTGAAATATTTGACAAAATAATTTTGATTTTATAATTTCAGCATTTTGTAAACCAAAATCATACTTAAAATATAATTCGTATTAAATGCGGATAAAGATCTTTGTTTCAACCCCTGCAATTAAGAAATAAAGTTAGTTAGTTAGTGTTATGCAGAATAAATGCCCCGGAACGTGGGGCATTTTTTTATCTCGGCATTTTATAAACTAAACCAAGTGCTAAAGATTGCATAGACTGGATTTTATTATCAAAATCATCATCATAGAGAGCCGTACCATTGACAGTTACATTCACCAGGCGGTTCACCTTCGCCGTTAAGGTTAGATCCAAGCGCTGGTCTATATTATTCAACTTCTCATAAGAAGCAAATAAAAGATACCTGGCTTTAAGATTCATATTTGTGGCAATTTCTTTTTCGAAATTTGCAACCCCCTGAAAAGCCAGCTCATTTCTGAAGTTTTTACCTACAGGCACCCCAAAGTTCTTAGGATTATTCCTATGCAATGTAGTATCTAACATAAAGGTTTGTCGGGCTGTACCAGTACCTAAACGTACACTCAAATATTTTTCAGGTTTATACTCAAAACCAAAAGACTCGGTAAGGTAACCAGGAGACATGAATTTAGAAATTTCCTTCCGTGTTTCATTTCCCTCGTTATCTTTCGCATAAGTGTATCCCGAATCAAATTGGGATTCAAAACTAACAGACCCAAAGAAAAACCAGCTCTTGGAGATCTGCAAAGCCGCTTTATTATCCCAAAAAATTCGATCGTTGGTTTTCTTTTGCATTTGATCTTTATTTTTTAGCTTCCCGTACTGCAGCAACACTTCAGAAATAAAATTCTTTCCTTCTTTATTGTATTCCGTTTTATAATTTATTTGAGAACTTAATGCAATAGAATTTACTCCCCCACTACTCCAATTATCACTAAATGCGGCCTGATTCAAATTTATACCAAAAGCTGCCGTTGTTTTCCAATAATTAACTTTAATATAGGTAAGGTAAAATGGCATTTGTTTCTTTTTCACTGAGAAATTCGGACTCTTGGTTACAAAAGGATTTTTTTTAGGATAGATGATTGATGTTTTAATGGTATCTATATATTCATCACTTTGAGCGTAGATGTTTTGATTTGACAATGAAAAGATCAGGAAGCTTAGTAAAATAGTTTTCAGGAATTTCATTATAAAGAATTAGTTAAAAAATAGATGATGCTTTTCGTTTTCCAATCGGCAAAGAACGGCATTTTGACTATCATATTAAAAAGAAAGCTTTTTAAGGGCTTTATCCGTTAGAAATATTTAAGAAATGACCAGGCTCTTCTACTGCGTAAATAGCCTATATTACCATCGTTTTCATAAGCCTCTTTCTCGAACACTATATTTCTGTAAGCTTTATCATGATTAAAATAAATTATAAGATTCACGAAATAGTTTAACAGATAAAAGAGATAAAATGGCAATATAAGTAACTCCAGCTGCTGCCTGATATGAATATGCTCATGTCTCAACAGTTGTTCGTTTGCAAAATCCCGTCTTCTTTTTATAAGAATGAAGGGAAATAATGCCATTCCGCTTACATTTAACCACGAACAGTAAATTAACCTCGCCTTCATATTTTATTCAACAATAGGTCTCAACTCCGAAAGATCTTCTTTGTAAGGAATTTTATTAAACCTGATAAAAGCCATTTTTATATAACTCACTAAATCATATTCGCTGGCTCCATATACAAAATAATAGGAAGGGCGGTAATTAAGCATAAACACTTCCAGCTTATCGCCTTTTAGGCCTGTTATTTTAGTGATTAAACTTTTATTAAATTTCTCATCAATGAAATTATTTTTATAATCTCTGTCCATAACATCTATTAACCGGCGGGCATTTTTCCCTTCCTTGCTAAAAGCGCTCCAGAGGGCATGTATACTTAAACCTGCCGAGCCCGAGCCAATAGCTAATAAATCTTTATTATTACCCAGCCTGTTTAGGGTATTAAACTGCCTTCGCATTTCTTCATATCTTCTTTTCGCCGACAATACAGAATCAGTAACGGTAACCTGCTGAAGCGGGATGGCCAATCTTTGTAAATAGAACAATATGGCAGCTTGATTAGCATATGTTATGGTATCCAAACGGTAGCCAGAAATAGCAGCAACCAGTTTATCTCCTGGCTTTACAGACATCTTGAATTCTCCTTTACTTGTATTATAAACAGAGATGTTCGTCCGTAGATTCTTGATGTTTACACGTGTTAACCTAAATTGTGTATCCTTATCAAAAACGATGCCTTCTACTTCCTTTTCCTGAGCAAACACGACCCCCACGTTTATGATGCATATGATTAAACAGGAAAAAAAATTTGGCATTTTTTACTTTATTTAATTACCAGCGACTGGCCAACTTTTATGGTATTATCTGTGATGCCATTAAGCCGCACCAGTTCATCAACTGTAAGGTTGAAACGTTTAGAAATACTGTATAGTGTATCGCCTGTTGCCACCGTATAAGTTCTGGGAGTATAAAGCAAAGGTTTGTTTTCTTGAGAAGACTGGGGTTTAATTAATAACCGCTGCCCTATTTTTATGTTGCCATCATACATATTATTTAGCTGCAGCAATTCATCAACCGAAAGACCAAATCTTTTAGATAAGCTATAAGGAGTATCTCCTTTTACTACCACATAATAGTCGCCTTCTATAGCTACTGGTGCCGAGATTTCTGTATCTTTTATAACTTCTTTAGGAATATTTTTATTGATATCTGCTAACACCCTATCCTCTCGTTTTATCTTGTCTATTCTGCCTTCTTTTCTATCGTATTGATGAAGCTGATAACGCTCTATCAGGGAAATTAACAATTCAGGGTATCGTGGATTGGTAGCATAGCCCGCTTGTTTTAATCCTCTTGCCCAGCCTTTATAATCATCCTTTTCTAATTCAAATAGAAAAGCGTAACGCTTTCTTTTCAAAAACTCCGAATGGTCTTTATAACTTTCTTCAGGGTTGCTGTAAACTCTAAAACAATCGTCCTTCTTATCGTCATCCTTATAATAGCCTTTGCCTCGCCAATCGCTGGTACATTTAATCCCAAAGTGATTATTGGCGTATTTGGCAAGATCGCTGTTTCCGTTACCTGATTCTAAAATCCCCTGTGCAAGCGTAATACTTGCAGGAATACCATATTTATTCATAGAAGAAATGGCAATGCTTTTAAACCTGTCGATATAACTTTGTGGAGTGTATGTATTAAAATTTCCTCTGGTAGATTTATTTGCCTCACTCTCTATCCTTTTATTATTCTGATGATAAGTAGAGCCTGAAGAAGTTACTTTCCGCTTAGAAGAACAGGAACTTAAGAACGTGGCCGCAAAAATTATAAAAAGTAAACAGTATAGATTTAAGACTGGGTATTTCAATTTCATTATAGCAATTTCAAATAAATTATTTCTTTCTGATGATAAACAAGCCGTCTCTAACGGGCAAAATCAGTTTTTCCACTCTTTCGTCTCTGGCTATCTCATCATTAAAATTAATAATGTTTGTGGTGTCTTTGTCTTCTTTATTTGCCAACACTTTGCCACTCCACAACACATTATCTACGATAATGATACCGCCAGGCCTCACTTTATCAAAAACCAACTGGTAATAAGTATAATTGTTTTTCTTATCTGCATCTATAAAAACCATATCAAACGTTTCCTCAATTAACGGAATCATCTCGGTTGCATTGCCTATGCGGTAGTCTATTTTATCAGCGTAAGCAGACTGAGTGAAATAACCTCTTACCCTATCTTCCAGTTCTTCGTTAATATCCAGCGTGATGATTTTTCCGTCCTCAGCCAAACCTTCGGCAAAACATAGTGTAGCATATCCTGTAAAAGTACCAATTTCGAGAACACGTTTTGGATTGATGAGTTTTGTTAACAGGCTAATTACCCTTCCCTGGTAATGGCCGGAAACCATTCTGGGCATTAAAACTTTAAGGTTGGTTTCCCGGTCTATGTGTTTTAAGAGCTCGGGTTCGGGTTCGCAATATTGTTCTAAATAGTTTTTTAATGTCTCGTTGAGGAGTTCCATTTGGCAAAGGTAAATATTATAAGCTTTTATCAATACTATTACAAATACCCAGGCAGCGCCGGAAAAGCTAAATCCTTGTTTAAAGATGTCTTTATCTAATAGTGACCGGGCGAGATTTGACTTCTCATGGTCACATTTTGCTCCAAATTTTAAAAATTAGCTTTAATTACTTATTTTCGAAGAAAACAAGGACAATTACACATGAACTTATCAGCTTTTTTATATAAAGGTAACTGCTGCTTAAACTTTACGTGTTTATCGGCTTATGTTCTTGATCGCTCTTTTTTAAACAGCAATAAAGCCTTTATACATTAATCCCTGCTAAATCCCAAGGCAGGGTAAACTCCCCCGTAATTTTCAATAAATTTTAATTAACCCGTTGGTTAACGCTTTTCTCTATTTAATAGGTTGGTCTTTAATGGATTTGCCTATGTTTTGGGATGCAATAAGAATTTCGAAAAGGCCAACAAACACAATGCAATAACATGTTAGAAAATATAGTAGCATCAAATCCAAAAAGTATCATATTAACAACCGGGATTTACGACTTAATAAAAGATTATATCAGAAGAAGAAAAGTAACTACAGCAGAAGAAGCTGTCTTGACATCGCAATTAAAAAATGCGGAACAGGTTTTAAGAAAAGATCTTCCGGAAGACATAGTAACTGTTGATACTCGTGTAACTATCAAAAACCACAACACAAACGAAGAGAAAACTTATGTTTTTGTTGGTCCTGATAAAGCTAAAAGGAAGAACAACACCGAATCTATTCTAAGTAAAATCGGACTAGCATTAGTAGGGTGTAAAGAAGGTGATACCATAAACTGGGTGCTTGATGGTGTCCATAGCGAGGTGGAAGTTCTAAGTGTGAAAAGACTTTCATAGACTATGTAAAAAATCAGCATTTCCGATTGGAAGTGCTGATTTTTTTATCCCTGACCATATTGTTACGGATTCAAATTCTTATCTTTAATCAGCTTTTCGGCATTTTGATCAGTAAATTTGCTTAAGTACGAAAGCAGGACCCTCTCTTTAAAAACCAATAATTTTCTTATCCTAAAAGTCCGCTTCAACTCCACCAGAAGTCTAGGTATAGTCCACGTTAACTCCCTTGGTGCTGCTTCGCCGCCCTTAGAAGCGAACATGGTTCGAACAAAGAGCGAAGCCGGGAGGAAAGAAAGCTCTTTTGTCTTAGTTAGAAAAGCGATTTCTTCTCCATATAAGATTGCAGAATAATAGTAGCAGAAATGGTATCCACTAATGCCTTATCCTGCCTGGCAGTTTTTTTTAACCCGCTTTGCGCAATTACTGCCGAAGCCATTTTAGAAGTAAAGCGCTCATCCATCATGGCAATAGGTATTTCAGGAAAGTTCTTTTTC
>JAZQRF010000247.1:0-2211 GCA_045629485.1 Pelobium sp.
TTAAAAAATAAGGGAAGAAAGGTTTTTCTTTTATCGGGATTAACATTCCTGATTTGGAATACCGCCTGCATCTACTGGATTTGGAACGCAAGTCCGGAAGGAGCAATAGTAGCCTACATTCTTGGTGCTTTATTAATGACCCTGAGTTTCTTCTTCTACTATAAAATGAAACTGATGACTAAGCCATGGATTGCTGATATCTCTCTCATCGCTTTTTGGATAACTTATGAATACCTTCATCAGAGCTGGGATTTGAATTTTCCATGGATGACTCTGGGAAATGGGTTTGCTGCCACTCCGCATCTTATCCAGTGGTATGAATATACTGGTGTTTATGGAGGCTCGGTTTGGGTTTTAGGAAGTAACTTATTATTGCTGGCTTTATGGAGGCAACTTCATCAGGGGGTTACAAGCAGGAAAAGTACTTATAAATTATTAACCATTTTAGGTTTGTGGACTTTGATTCCGGTTTTATTTTCTATCGTTAGGTACACCACCTATAAAGAAGAAGAAAACCCTGCAAATATTGTGGTAATACAACCCAATATAGATCCATATGCTAAATATAACATTCCCTCTAAACAACACCTTGATCATTTAATAGGACTAAGCAAAAAAGCCATTCAACCCAATACTGAATTTATTTTATGGCCCGAAACTGCACTGCCTGATTATGTTAATGAAGACAAAATAAGGGAAAGCGATTTGTTCTATGAGCTGCAGACATTTATGTCTGGCCATCCAAATACGACGCTCATTACTGGAGCGGAAACCATTAAAACTTATCAAATAGCTAAAACTACAACCGCTAAAGAAGATAAAAACAGCAGATTATTTTGGGATAGTTTTAACACCGCCATTGCGATAGAGAGTTCTTCAAACATCCAGTTTCACCATAAATCTAAACTTGTTCCGGGTGTAGAGAAAATACCATTTGCTACTTTATCTTTCTTACAGCCTGTATTTTCTAAATTTGGGGGCACTACCGGTGGATATGGCTACCAGGAAGAGCCCACTTCGTTATATTCCCGAAATGGCGTTGGTGTAGCACCCGTGATTTGCTACGAATCTATCTGGGGAGATTGGGTAACGAAATACATTAAAAAAGAAGCACAGTTTATTGGGATCATCACTAATGATGGATGGTGGGGCAATACCTCGGGCAAAGACCAGCACCTGCATTATGCCCGTTTAAGAGCCATAGAAACCAGGCGATGGGTGGCCCGCTCGGCCAATACCGGGATTTCGGCTTTTATCAACCAAAGAGGAGATATTGTACAACAAACTGAATGGTGGAAAGAAGGATATCTAAATCAGGATATTAATCTGAGTTCCGAATTAACCTTTTATGTAAAACACCCGGATATCATAGTTTATCCGTTTTTATCTGCTGGTATAATAGGAATTTTATATCTGATTGTATTCCGCTTTAGAAGAAAAGCAAAGGAAAGCCATTAGCGTATCAGATTTTTCTGATAGCTATGAGTATATGTAGATAGTTTACCTGCACAACAATTAATTACTGACTGCAAGAATTAACCATTAACGTAACAATAAATAGCAATGCCATTACGCTGTACAGGTTGAAACTGTAGCTTGCTGATCTTTTCGGTTTGTATGAATATTTCTTTTTCATTAGTTCTATATTTTTGAATTATAGAGTTCAATAAATGAACCAAACCCGCAGGAAGCCTCTCCAGCTCCATAATAAGCTAAAAACCACCTTCTTGTTTTCTAAAACCCGATTTTTGAGTGCCAGAACTGTACACTTTTATATACAATTATTTTATTGAAAAAGTAGTTATCAGGCTGCTTTTCAAACAAATAGGCAAAAAAAAAGAGCTTACTTGCGTAAGCTCTTTTAATAAGTCTATACTATTATTTAGGTAACTTTACAGCTTGTCTGGCGATCATTTTCCATCCACCATTTTCCTTAGTAAATACTAATAGAATTGCAAGATGAACATGTCCTGGTTTTCCTCCATCAGTGGTGTCGGCATCTAAAACATGACGTTCAATAGCGGTTTTTCCCTCTACTACTATTGTTTGATTGGTAAGATTGATGGTCACAAAATCTGATGAACCACCAGCTATCGCTTCTACAAAAGCAGCTTTATCTTCTATTTTTCCTCCAGAATGTCCATAACTTAATTTATCTGAGGCTACCTGCTCCAGCTCGGCCCTGTTTCCAGAGATCATCGCTAGTCTTAA
>JAZQRF010000248.1:0-3700 GCA_045629485.1 Pelobium sp.
AATTTCGCCAATGCCGCAACGTGGCCCAGAGCTTAACATACGAATGTCGTTAGCAATTTTCATTAAAGAAACTGCAACACGTTTGTAAGCACCAGAAAGCTCTACCATAGCATCATGTGCAGCTAAAGCCTCAAATTTATTAGGAGCGGTTACAAATGGTAAACCTGTTAAGTCAGCAATTTTTTTAGCAACCAAAACATCATAGCCAGCAGGCGTGTTTAAACCTGTACCTACGGCTGTACCACCTAATGCTAACTCGGCAATCATCTCTAAAGCATTATTAATGGCTCTTAAGCCGTTGTCTAATTGTTGTACATAACCAGAAAACTCTTGTTTCAAAGTTAAAGGCGTAGCATCCATAAAGTGGGTACGGCCAGTTTTAACAATATCTCTCCAGGACTCTGCTTTTGCAGCTAAAGTATCTCTTAGTGTTTTAATGCCCGGAATGGTTACTTCTACAGCTTGTTTATAAGCTGCAATGTGCATGGCTGTAGGGAAAGTATCATTAGAGGATTGAGATTTGTTTACATCATCATTAGGGTGTAAAACCTTTTGGTCATCTAATAAATTACCACCATTTATCACATGACCTCTGTTGGCAATTACCTCATTTCCGTTCATGTTACTTTGCGTACCAGAGCCTGTTTGCCAAATCACTAGTGGAAACTGATCATCTAAATCGCCCGCAATAACTTCATCACAAGCTTTTGCAATTAAATTAGCTTTCTCAGCAGAAAGTACGCCTAATTCGTTGTTAGCTAAAGCAGCAGCTTTTTTTAAATATCCAAATGCATGAATAATTTCCTTAGGCATAGATGCTTCAGGTCCAATTTTAAAGTTGTTTCTGGAGCGTTCTGTTTGAGCTCCCCAGTATTTATCTGCCGGAACTTTAACCTCGCCCATGGTATCGTGTTCTATTCTATAATCCATTTCTTAAAAAATTTTGTGCGTTTTCAAATTTAGGATTTTTGAGCACTTAATACGTTAAAATCATGTAAAATGGCAAAATGTTTAAAACTCAATGACCTTTATTGCGTTTATAATTTTTAATTTCCCGGCCGTTTAAGTGATATAAATTAGTTTTGATGATTTACCGTAAGATGTTTGCCCTGGCCATAATGCCAATAATGTTGATTACTGCTTGTTCCACCTCTTCTTCAGAAAATAAAAAAGCTGATCCAAAAATAAGAACCGAAAAAGATAATGAGAAAGACAGCCTTTTACTTGTCTATAATCCTAAAAATGAGGATAAATATATCGCTGAGTTTGCAGAAAAATTGCATAAAAAATCTGGATTTAACGGAAATATAATTGTTGCTAAAAAGGGAAAAATTATATTTCAAAAATCATTTGGCTGGGCGGATTACCTACACCGCGATAGTTTAAAAATTACTTCGCAGTTCGAACTAGCCTCTGTTACCAAAACCTTTACGGGGGTTGCCATCATGCAATTATTAGAAGCAGGTAAGATTTCTTTAACAGATGATGTAAAAAAATATTTTCCTGATTTCCCGTACGATGGCATCACTATAAAAATGCTGTTAACCCATAGAAGCGGGATGATGAACTATGTTTATTTTATTGATAATATCTGGCGTAAAGAGAAAATGGATATGAAAAAAGGGATAAGCAACCAGGATGTAATGAAAATTATTGCAGAACGGAAACCTGCGCCTTACACCAAACCAGATAACCGTTTTCATTATAACAATTCAAACTATATGGTTTTGGGCACCATTATAGAAAAGGTTACAGGAAAATCTTATGCCGATTACATGATGGAAAATGTTTTTAAGCCAGCCGGAATGAAGAACACCCACGTTTATTCAACCGCTGTATATGATAAAATTCCGGTTGACGTTGTAGGTCACGATCGTACATGGCGTTACTCTGTTGCACAAAATTTTTTAGACGGCCCTGTAGGTGACAAAGGGATATACAGTACCCTACACGATTTGATTTTATATGATAATGCTTTAAAGAACGGGCGGTTACTAAGCCAACAAAGTTTAGACTCGATGTATACCGGCAGAAACCCAGCCATTAATGGGCATTTTAATTATGGTTATGGATGGAGAATGTTTGATGGTAACAAAGGAGAAAAAGTTGTTTACCATACAGGATGGTGGCATGGTTTTAGGCACATCTATCTTAGAGATTTAAAGCAGGATATTGTTATTGCTTTTTTAGGTAATTTAACTAACGGAAGCTTGCTACGTTTGGATGACTTATATCATCATCTAAAGATGCCTGTGATTAGGAAAAATGCACATAGTGGAAGCGGAAGTGCACCCGGAACTGACGAAGATTAATCTGAATTTGTAACGAATTTTAACATATAAAAGCCATGTTTGACAAATTATTAGCAGCACAGCAGAAGGCCGAAGAAGTAAAACAACGCTTAGAAAATATTAGCGTAATCGGCGAGGCAGAAAATGGTGCTATAAAAGTTATAGCCAATGCCAATAAATTTATAAAAAGTATAGAAATTAGAGAGGAGTTCTTAACGGAGACTGATAAAGAAGGTTTAGAAGAATTGCTGGTAGTGGCAATTAACAAAGCCTTAAGCCAGGCAGATAGCATAGCCCAGGCAGAACAGGCAGCAATGACGCAGGAAATGCTTAATAGCATGGGAGGGTTAGGTGCTCTTGGTAGCCTTTTTGGAGGAAAATAATATAAGAACGAGATCTTCATATCATGTTAAATCTATTCTATATCGAAAAAAATGAAAGTAAATTATTTAGGTCACTCTAGCTTTTTACTGGAAACCTCAGGAAAGAAAATTTTAATAGACCCTTATATTTCTCCTAATGAATTGGCAGAAAATATAAATGTTAACGATATTAATTGCGACTATATTTTGGTTTCTCATGGGCACAGTGATCATGTGGCCGATCTTGTTAATATTGCCAAACGCACAGGTGCAAAGGTGGTAAGTTCTTTTGAAATTATAGAATGGTTAAATAAGCAAGGTGTTGAAAATGGTCATCCAATGAATATTGGCGGGAGTTGGGATTTTGATTTTGGAACTATAAAAATGACTTATGCCTGTCACTCCAGCTCTTTACCTGATGGCAGCTATGGAGGAACTGCAGCCGGATTTTTAATCAAAACTGAAGGAAAAACTTATTATTATTCAGGTGATACTTCTTTAACTTCTGATATGAAACTTACAGGAGAACTGAATGATATTCATCATGCGTTTTTATGTATCGGAGATAATTTTACAATGGGTATAGAAGATGCCATAATCGCTTCTAAATACATCAATTGTAAAAAAATTATAGGGATGCATTATGATACTTTTGGATACATAAAAGTAGATCACCAAAAAGCAATTGATAAATTTGAAGATGCAGGCCTGGTACTTCATTTAATGAAGATTAGTCTGGAAGAAGAAGACGCTTTAAATATTTAAATTAACACAATTAGTTATAAGTAAAAAGGCTGCCTGGATTTATGAAGTGAACCCCAAAAGTTAGACAAAAACTTTTGGGGTTCACTATTTATGACAAAACACACATTTGAGGAGAAACTAGATATAGTTTCTCAAGTGAAAAACGGGAAGCCGATACTGCGCATATCCCGCGAACTCCATATCCGCGAAGGCATGATATTGGAATGGGTTCGGAAGTATGATCATTATGGTGAAAGTGGGCTACTCAAACAGCCTAATGTCCGGGCCACAGCTGATTTCAAA
>JAZQRF010000249.1:0-2595 GCA_045629485.1 Pelobium sp.
AATGGCAACTAAAATCAGATTGCAAAGATTCGGTAAAAAAGGAAAACCTTTTTTCCACGTAGTGGTAGCGGATTCCCGTTCACCAAGAGATGGTAAATTTATTGAGCGTTTAGGTTCATACAACCCAAACACCAATCCTGCAACTATCGAAATTAACTTTGAAAAATCATTAGACTGGATAAACAAAGGTGCACAACCTACGGATACTTGTCGTGCTATCCTTTCTTACAAAGGTGTTTTATACAAAAAACACTTAGAAGGTGGTATTAAAAAAGGTGCTTTAACTGCAGAACAAGCTGATGCTAAATTCGCTGAGTGGTTAAACACTAAAGGTGAGCAGATTGAAGGTAAAAAAGAAAACTTAACTAAGTCTAAAAGTGAAGTTAGAACAGCTGCCTTAGCTGCTGAAGCTAAGAAAAATGCTGATCGTGGTGCTGCTCTAGCATTGAAAAATGCACCAGTAGAAGAAGAAGTAGTTGAAGAGCCAGTTGCTGAAGAAGCCGCTGAAGAAACTCCTGCAGCTGAAAACACTACAGAAGAAAATAAAGAAGAAGCATAGTCTTTTCCTTTTTCTAAAAACTAGCGAAGGAGTCATTTAATTTGACAATTCCTTCGCTATTTTTATTTAAACAATTTGGTAATCACCCTGTATACAGGGAATATTAATGCGCCATGACAATAGATGAAGCTTACTACATTGGTTATATCACCAAAACCAAGGGACTAAAGGGAGAGTTGCAGCTCTATTTTGAATATGATGCACCGGAACTTTTAGATCTGGATGTTGTTTTTGCCGAAATTAATGGTAAAATGGTTCCCTTTTTTGTCGCCTCCTATAAGTTGCAAAATAACAGTACGGGTAATTTCTATTTTGATGATATCGATCACATCGATAAAGCCCAGGCACTGGTACGTAAAAAGATTTATATCCCCTTGACCAAGGTTCCCGACCGTGAAGACGAGGATTTTCACTATAACGATTTAAAAGGCTTTATCGTTTCTGACGAAACCCATGGCGAATTGGGCGAGATCCTGGAAATAAACGAATACCCACAACAGTTTGTAGCCACTGTATCTTATCAGGATAAAGAAGTATTATTTCCGCTTCATGAAGACATGATTGTAGAAATCGATGAAGAACAGCAAACCTTGCTGATCGACCTTCCTGAAGGCCTCCTAGACATTTACCTGAATAATTAATACCATCCATGCGTTTCGACATCATCTCTGTATTACCTGCTTTATTAGATAGTCCTTTTGCTCACTCTATTTTACAGCGTGCACAAAAGAAAGGCATCGTTGAAATTGTGGTTCACAATCTAAGGGAATATGCAGATAATAAACAGAAAAGTGTAGACGATTATCCATATGGAGGAGGCTCAGGGATGGTCATGTCTATTCCTCCGTTTGCCAAGTGCATTGATGCCCTGAAAGCCGAGCGCGACTATGATGAAGTGATTTTCATGAGTCCGGATGGCGTTACGCTTAACCAGACCATTGCTAATGAATTATCGGGCAAAGGAAATATCATTATCCTGTGTGGCCATTATAAGGGCATAGACCAGCGTATAAGAGATTTATTTGTGACCCGGGAGATTTCCATAGGTGATTATGTTTTGTCTGGTGGGGAGCTTCCTGCGGCTGTTCTCGTGGATGCCATCGTAAGACTGATCCCAGGCGTGCTCAATGATGAAACATCTGCCCTGTCTGATAGTTTCCAGGGCGAGTTGCTGGATGCGCCTGTTTATACCCGTCCGGCCGACTGGAATGGCCATAAGGTGCCAGAGATCCTGTTAAGCGGGCACGAGTCTAAAATTAATGAATGGCGGCATGAGCAGGCTGTAGCCAGGACCCGTCAGCGTCGTCCAGACCTCCTGGGCGAATAGTTTATTTACTTAACAGCGAAATGATTTTGTCTTTATCCTTCAGCTGATCACGCAGGGTGCTCAGCATCTCTTTATGATTCTTTAGTTCCATTTCTAAAATTGAAGTTTCATGTTCTGCATCAGGCGCTTTTAAATCTTCTTTGTCTAACAGGTGCGTAGGATTGGTTTCCTCAAAAAATATAGTAGGAGGTACGTTCAAAATTTTGGACATCAGGATCAGGTCATTGTATTTCAACGAACCTTTAAGCAGGCTTAATTTCAAACCGTCAAACGTTTTATTCATCTCTACAGAAAGCCAGCTTAATGATCTGTTGTTTTTTTTCAAGATTTCATTAACGATCGTTTTTAAATACATAAAATTAGGTTTGAGGTGAAATAGCTATAATACACGGTGTTTTTCTATACCAAGCTATTGCGTTAGCGTTTGCGTAAAAATACGTAAATTACTATGGTTTGGCATAAAATATTAATAATTGCATTAACAATGTATATTTTTTAAGCAGGTGTATGTGTAGCTCATTGTAGAGGTAAACAAAGTAAATGCCAAGGATTTTGGAAAAAAATGAAAATCACTTTCATATGTTAAATAAAATCCCTAATATTGCAATCCGATTTTCAAACAACAGAATGTCGGCTTAATAGCTTAAAATCATGGATTTAGTAAAATTTGTTGAAGAGCAGGTAATCGTAAAAAATGAATTTCCTGCAT
>JAZQRF010000250.1:0-6257 GCA_045629485.1 Pelobium sp.
CATTAATGTAGAGCCCAATACAGGTTTAGCTTCCCGTACCGCTGTAATTGCCGTAAAAGGAGAGCTTCCAATGGAAGATAAAAAGATTACAATTGTTCAGGAAGGAAGCATAAAAATTAAAGTAGATAAATCCGCTTTAACCTTTGCCCGTACCTTATCAACTCAGGAAATAGTAGTTACTACTGATTTAGACTGGACATTTGTTGTTAATAGTACCAGTAGCTGGTTAACCGCTACTAAAGATGGAAATAAGCTTATAGTGACGGCTAAAGAAAATAGTTTTTTAGAACGGGTAAGTTCTATTGTTTTAAAAACTGATGAATTAGATATTAATATTTCTGTTAAGCAGTCTGGTTATGGTATCGGAAATGATTTAGACAGACAAGTATTAATTGCTATTTATAACAATATGGGAGCAGCCAGTTCAGGAACAGGTTGGGATATCACTCAACCATTAAATTCCTCTACAGTAGGTACCGCCTGGCCGGGTATAACTTTAGGGACAATAAATGGAATAAGCAGAGTAACAGGAATTAATTTGTCAGGAAAAACGCTTTCTGGAAATATTCCTTCAGAAATAGGCTATCTTTCAGAACTAACACAATTAAATCTAACTAATAATTTTAATATTACCGGTACCCTCCCTTCAACAATGGGTAATCTTACAAAATTAAATAGTTTTTCAGCTAGTAGAAGTAAAATAACGGGTTCTATTCCTGTTGAATTTGGAAATCTCATCAATTTAGTAACGTTCCAGATTCATACCAATTTATTGAATGGGAGCTTGCCGGCAAACGTATTTAATAAACTAACTAAATTGAATTCTCTGGAATTAAAATCAAATAATTTCTCTGGAGAAATTCCTGCAGATATGAAAGCGAATCCAAACTGGGCATCTAAGTGGAATGCGGCATCTAATATTTGTCCTCAAAACACAGGTTATGGGTTTACTAATTGTCCATAATAACTTTAAATGAGTACTAATTTCTGGCATTACATCAATTGTATTGCCAGGAATTGAAATAGAACTTAATCAGTTTTTAGAAAGGGATGATAGAAGTGATCTGCCTTTTAATCTTTAGCATTCATCTAAATAAATATTGAAATTCTTATGAGAAATTATTGGAAAACCGCAAGCAATATTCTGGCGATAGGCTTACTAACAGTATCATGTCAAAGAACGGAAGTTTCAAATAACAATTTAAAAGAGTCCGATGGTGTTCTAAAGGGTACCAGCAGTGCTTTAGCAAAATCGTCTCCTTCTTACTTGGGTGTAACACTTTGTTATAATGGACAAGAACGGGCAGGTGGTGCACAATACCCCTATAATAAATCTCTTTTTTTATCAAATACGACAGAGGCAGATTGGTGGGATAATATCGTGGAAGAGGTTGCCTCTAGTGGAGTAGACTACATTGCTCCCATAGATCGGGGATTTATAGCCAGTTATCCCACAATTGATGCTGGTGACCCTAATAAATTAGCAAATCTTTGTGCTGCTATGGACCGAAGAGGATTGAGCAATGCTTTTAAAATAGCCATATTTGATGACATTCCTGCGTCGTGGACAGCTAATCGGAATAAAGATAATGGATCTGGCTATGGCTATAATCCTCCCTTTGATTGTGGAGACACTACTAACTATAAGTACATTTGGGATTATAATATTAAGCTTTGTTTTAATAAGGTCCCAGACTCAAAAAGGTTTAAGATTGATGGCAAACCTGTAATCTTTTTTTGGAGTGTAAATTCTCCCTTTTGTACAAATCAGGGGAATGGAAATTTGAAAAAAATTGCTAATTATATTCGTATGAAATGCCAGGCAGAGTTTGGTTTTACTCCGTACTTGGTGGTAGATCAATCCTGGCTTGTAAGAGATCCTTTATGTGATGACCCTGCAGTTGTTGATGCCGTAAACAATTGGTTTGTCCCCCCCAATTCATGGTCCTTACGTACATTCAACAGCGTAAAGGTTGGCGTTCTAGTACCTCAATTTCAATTTTCCGGACATGCAAACTTCATAAATGCTAACCACGGTCAAACTTTAACTACTGGTCTTGAAAATACCGTAAACAACCAATCTATGTTGACTTTAGTAGAAGGATTTACAGATGCCGCAGAATCCGCAGCTTTATGGAGAAGCAATGATAATACATATTATGATTACCCTAATCAGCGAATAAATATTTTAAGACGTTATTCTAATAATGCGTATCCTGCAATACTTAAAATGGAAGCCGAGGCCTGCGATAGTTTTCATGATGTTACTTCAGGAAATAGCGGAAACACATTCAGGGCAGGTAATTTAGATATTGTAAAAACTGCAGATACTAACGGAGGATGGCATGTAACCGCCGCACAGGCAAATGAATGGCTGGAATGGAAGGAAGTACCCTTACTTGCAAATTCTAAGTTTCAGATCCGTTATTCTTCAAGCCAGGCAACAACTGTTAAAGTTACTATCGATGGTGTTGATCTAACTCAGGTAAACCTACCTGTTACAGGAAATGGATACTGGTCTACAGTAGATATTGGAACCAAAGCAATAGGAACCAATAGTTTGCATGATGTTCGTTTGACGGTGGTATCAGGCATGTGTAGCATTAATTATCTACAAAGGGTTTCATATTAAAAATCTATTATTAAAACAGTTTATGATCTAAACGGCTGCAGAGAATGCAGTATACAAATTACAGATTTAGGTTTACCAATACCAATTATAAATAGAAAATTAAATACTTATATAAAATAACTAATCTTTATGATTAAAAAGCGAATCGTTTCATTCTTGTTTATTTCAATATTTTTATTGACAATATCTCATGTTAATGCACAAACAAAAAAAGCAGTACCTGTTAAATCTGCAGCAAAAGTCTCAGCTGCAGACATAGAATTAGGAAAGCAATTATTATCAAAAAGCGATTGCTTAGCCTGTCATAGGGTAGATATTAAACTTGTTGGACCTTCCTATGCTGATGTTGCCAAAAAATATCCGGCAACTGATGCTAATTATACTTATTTAGCAAATAGAATTAAACAGGGAGGGAGTGGAGTTTGGGGGCAAATAGCAATGTCTCCACATCCATCAATTTCTCTATCAGAGGCAAAGAAAATAGCAGCATATATATTATCCGTTAAATAAGTGAGAAAAGGACTGTTATTTTTCTGTTTCTTCTTGTTTTTAGATCTTTTTGCCCAGGCACAAGATAGATTTAGTATAAGCGGGCAAGTTAAATCGGTAAAGGGCAATGTGGTTTCTAATGCTATTTTGCATATTTTAAATACCAATAATTTCATTACCAGCGATGCGAAAGGGAATTTTTCGTTTAGAGGTTTAAAAATTGGGGATTACGAAATTGAGATAAGTGCTGATGGATACCATCCTGTTGTTAAAAATATAAACCTCCGGTCTGATGTTAAAGGAATTTCTATCTCTTTAAATGAATTAGGAGAGCAATTAGATGAAGTGCTGGTGACCGCACAAAAGCGTGATGAAAATCCACAAAAATTAGCGCTCAGTATTTCCGTACTTAACGCTAAACAAGTACAAGATTATAAACTTTGGAATACGAAAGACCTTACGGCTACAATGCCCAATTTATTCTCTGCAAGTCCTGGAGATAATCGCAATGTAACCTCCATAAGAGGAATTGCTACAACGTCTTATGATCCTGCGGTCACAACTTACATAGATGGCGTAAATCAATTTAGTCTTGATACTTATTTTGCCCAATTACAAGATGTAGAACGTATAGAGGTTTTACGCGGACCTCAAAGTACACTATACGGCAGTAATGCCATGGGTGGGGTAATTAACATGATTACTAAACAGCCAGATAATGCTTTAAAGGGATTTGCTAATGTAGATTTTGGAAATTATAATTTGCAGCGATATAATTTAGGAATGAAGTTTCCTTTTGTAAAAGATAAGCTGTTTTTAGGGGTATCGGGTTTATCTAGCAAGTCTAATGGTTATTTTAAAAATGAATTTAACCAAAGTGATTTTGACAAACAACATAGTTTTTCAGGAAATTATTATCTAAAGTATTTAACTACTTCAAAACTATCTTTTACTCTAAATATCAAACACGCGGAGAACCGGAACTTAGGGGCTTTTCCGCTTGCAGGAAGCATAGCCGATGCATTAGAAAATCCATATACTGTTAATCAAAATGATGTAGCTAATATGGTTGATAATATTTTTAATTCGTCTTTATCCGTTAATTACTCAGGGACTGCATTTAATTTTTCATCGCAAAGTGCTTATCAATCCAATTATCGTATATATAAGCAACCTATAGATGCAGATTTTTCACCTTTAAGTCTTTATTCACAAGTTAATAATTATGGGCACAATTGGAATAATGTAAAAGTTGCTACGCAAGAGTTTCGTTTCAGCTCACCGGGTTCTTCATTATCTAAACTAAAATGGGTTGCAGGGATTTACTCTTTTTACCAGTTTAATCCAACTAAATTGGGGCTTCATTTTGGCGAAGATGCTGAAATTATAGGTATTCCCCAATCTATGTTGAATACTACTAATATAAATATTAGAAAAGGTAAAAGCTTTGGGATTGCTGGTTTTACACAAGGAACTTATTCTTTTACTGAGAAGTTTAATTTGATTGTAGGATTCCGTTACGATTATGAAAATAAAAGTTTAGCTGCCGGAGAGGAATTTGATGCAGGTCAGGCTGACAATGTGATTTTAGAACCTATAACCTCTATAGATAAAAACTTTAATGCGTTTACTCCTAAATTAGGTTTGCAATATAGTTTGTATCCAGACAATTCAATTTATGGAACATTTAGCAGGGGTTTTAGAGCAGGTGGAATAGATAGAGAAGAAGGTCAATTTTTTTATTTTAATCCTGAGTACAGTAACAATTTTGAGGTCGGCTCTAAAAATTATTTTTTAAATAACCTTCTTAGAGTCAACTTAAGCTTGTTTTATGCAACAGTAAACAATGCACAAGTACCCACTTTAGTGTTGCCCGAAGGTTTAGTTCTCACTCGTAATGCAGGTAAACTTACTAGTAAAGGAGCCGAAATAGAATTAGCTATAAAGCCTTTGAAAGATCTGGAAATAAATTATAATGCCGGTTTAACTGATGCATACTATAAAAAGCTGGTTAGCCCA
Organism: Pelobium sp.; assembly: GCA_045629485.1. GTDB lineage: Bacteria > Bacteroidota > Bacteroidia > Sphingobacteriales > Sphingobacteriaceae > Pseudopedobacter. The sequence continues at coordinate 5,141 of JAZQRF010000250.1, forward strand.
ACAGATCAGCCCTCTCTAAATCAAATGAACAAGAGGCAAATTTTTACTCCAGAGGCAACTTCTATGGTGTCAGCACAATATGAATATCCTATTAAAAATACTTATAAGATTATTGTTAGAGGTGAATGGAAATATGTAGGAGATCAATACTTTGATTTAGCAAATACATTCCAGCAAAAAGCTTATCATCTTTTTAATTCCAGGATTGGTTTTTCCACCCAATATTTTAATTTATTTATATGGGGAGAGAATCTTACTAAGAGAAAATATATTGATTATGCTTACGACTTTGGTGCTGCACATTTAGGTACACCTCGCATTTATGGATTATCATTAAACAAGAATTTTTAAAATGAGAAAGATTAATTATAATAAAATAAACACTTTGGTTTTGGTGTTAATGGTGCTTTTTATAAGTTCCAATACTTTTGCTAAAAGACCAAGAATACTCATCTTTAGTAAAACTGCTGGTTTTAAACACGGTTCTATTCCAAGGGGAATTGTTGAAATTCAAAAGCTTGGCAGCCAGAATAAATTTGATGTTGATACGACCACTAATGTTAAGGACTTTAACTTAGATTTTCTTAAAAAGTATAAAGCAGTTGTTTTTTTGAACCCTACAGGCAGTGTCTTTAATGAAGAGCAAAAGGAAGCTTTTAAAACCTATATTAATAACGGAGGAGGTTTTGTAGGGGTACACTCTGCAACAGATTTCGAATACAATTGGAAATGGTATGGGAATTTAGTTGGGGCATATTTCAATGGTCATCCAGATCAGCAGGTAGCTACTATTCGTGTAGTTGATGGTAAGCATATAGCCACAAAGCACCTAATTAATCCATGGGTGCGTAAAGATGAGTGGTATAACTTTAAAACAGTATCCAAAAGTATTAATGTTCTACTCGAAGTAGATGAAAGTACTTACAATGCAGGTAAAAATAAAATGGGAAGTAGTCATCCTATAGCCTGGTACCATGATTTTGAAGGCGGAAGGTCTTTTTATACTGGCTTAGGGCATACAGACGAATCTTATGATGAACCCTTGTTTCAACAACATTTACTAGGCGGAATATTATACGCAGCAAAAATTTCAAAACGATAATAAGAGAAATGAAAA